>PSRM01000124.1 GCA_003176045.1 Verrucomicrobiota bacterium
CCGCCGCTCCGATGCTTCGTGAGTCGCCGCCAGCCGGTTACACGCACAGGGCACAGGCTGGTTCGACTTGGCCGAGCGCGCTCCAGGCGTTAAGCTGGTAGGGGATGTTTCTTAAGCGCTTGCTCCCCAAAAGCCGTCTGCGCAAATGGCTGGCGTTTTGCGCCTTGCTGTTCGTGATCGTGGCCGTTTCGGGGTGCCAGACGTGGCGTTTTTATGGCCAGGCCATAAAAGGGCAATACCAAATCTTCTCCAGCCAGGAACCAGCGGAAAAACTCCTGGCCGATGGCCAAACTCCTGCGCGGCTCAAGGACCAGCTTCGGCTTGTTCAAAATATGCGCGCGTTCGCGGCCGTGGAACTGAAACTTCCCGTGGACGACCACTACAAGAAGTATGCGGATTTGCACCGGCCATTCGTCGTTTGGAACGTCGAAGCTGCGCCGGAGTTTTCACTGCAGCCCAAGAGCTGGTGGTATCCGTTCCTGGGAAGTCTCGAATATAGGGGCTACTTCACCAAACAAGGCGCCCAGAAGTACGGAGACTACCTGAAAGAGAAGGGATACGACGTGTTCGTCGGGGGTGTGGAAGCCTACTCGACGCTGGGTTGGTTCAAGGACCCGCTGCTGAACACGTTCATTTTCAACCCGGAAGCTGACCTCGCGGAGACGATCTTCCACGAACTGGGCCATCAGCGCGTGTTCGCTCGAGGGGACACCGATTTCAATGAAGCTTTCGCCACCATCGTGGGCCAGGAAGGGGCGAGGCGCTGGTTGCAGGCCAAAGGCGACCTGGCCACACGCGAGCGATATCAGGCGGAGCTTCGGCGCAGCGACCAATTCGTCCATTTGATCATGGCCACGCGCGCGCGTTTGGAGACGCTCTATGGCGATCAACGCACGGAGTCGGGCAAAATCAAGGCGGCAAAGAAGCCTCCGGCCCCCTCCGCCGAATTGCGCGCGCAGAAGCAACACATCCTGGCTGATATGCAGCAACAGTTCGCCGAGCTGAAGAAATCCTGGAACGGCGCGGCGGATTACGACAAATGGTTCGCCCGCCAGGTGAATAACGCCCAACTCAATTCCGTGGCCGCGTATTATGATTTGCTGCCTGGTTTCGAGCGATTGTTGAAAGACAATGGAGATGACCTGGAAAAGTTCTATGCGGCAGCGCAACGACTGGCGAAGGAACCGAAGAAAGAGAGGCAGCAGGTGTTGAGGGCGCTCGCTCAGACGGAGGCGCCTGGGGGAAACATCAAACTTCAAACTTCAAACTTCAAGTAAGCCACAAAACTCCAACTCGGTGCAGAGCAGCCTTTGAGGCTTGAACGTTGAAGTTTCCTTGAAGTTTGAAGTTTGGAAGTTTGAAGTTTTGATGTTTCCGCCGCAAAAGATTGACAGCCAGCGGCGCTTTGGTAGTCTTGGCTTACCGTTTCTGTCCAATTTTCCCGGCGAAACCTGAACCCGAAAAAGTTGATTTTATGGCGAGATCATTTAAATCCGCAAATTACGTCTATCTATTTGGCAATAAACGCGCCGATGGCAACGGCAGCATGAAGCCGCTGCTCGGCGGCAAAGGAGCGAACCTGGCCGAGATGAGCCGCATTGGCCTGCCGGTGCCGCCCGGATTCACCATCACCACAGAGGTCTGCACCTGGTATTACGACAACCGCAAGACCTACCCCAAGGTCCTTGCCGCGCAGGTCAAGGAGGGCATGGCGTTCATCGAGAAAATCATGGGGACGAAATTTGCCGATCCCCAGGCGATGCCGTTGCTCGTTTCGGTCCGGTCCGGCGCGCGTGACTCGATGCCCGGGATGATGGACACGATCCTCAACCTCGGATTGAATGATGAAACCGTGCAGGCGCTGGCCATGGCCACGCGTAACGAACGCTTCGCCTGGGATTGCTACCGCCGGTTCATCCAAATGTACGGCGACGTCGTCATGGGGGTGCAAAAGCGGACTGGAGAAGATCACGAGCCTTTCGAGGTAGTGATCCACGGACTCAAACATGAGCGCTATCACGCGGATATAGAAGATACAAAGCTCACCGTTACTGACCTTCAGGCGCTGGTCGTCCGCTTTAAGGCGCTCATTAAAGAGCGCACCGAGCAGGAATTCCCACAGGACCCATGGAAGCAACTTTGGGGCGCGATCGGCGCCGTGTTTGGCTCGTGGATGAATGACCGCGCCATCGTCTATCGCCGTAAATACAACATCCCGTCCGAATGGGGGACCGCAGTCAACGTTCAGGCGATGGTCTATGGCAACACGGGCGAAAATTCCGGATCAGGTGTGGCCTTTACCCGAGATCCCGCGACTGGCGAGAAGGTGTTTTATGGTGAATTCCTGATGAACGCACAAGGCGAAGATGTCGTGGCCGGTGTCCGCACGCCTGAGCCCGTGAGCGAGTTAAAAAACCATCTGCCTGCGGCGCTAACAGAACTGGAGAACATTCGCAATACCCTGGAAAGCCATTTCAAAGACGTGCAGGATTTCGAGTTTACCATTCAGGACGAAAAAGTCTTCATGCTCCAGACCCGCAATGGCAAGCGCACGGGCCTGGCTGCGGTGCGGTTTGCCATCGAGATGGAAAAGGAGAAACTCATTGACTGGAAAACGGCCATTCGCCGCGTTCCGGCCGATCAGTTGGACCAGGTGCTGGCGCCCGTCTTCGACCGCGAAGCGCTGAAAGCGGCCAAGTGCATCGCGCGGGGGCTGCCTGCCGGGCCGGGCGCTGCCTGCGGCAAGATGTATTTAAACGCCGAACGCGCGGTTGAGGCTGCGCACAAAGGCGAAAAGGTCCTGCTGGTGCGCAACGAAACTTCGCCCGAGGACCTGAGAGGCATGATCGCTGCGGAAGGCATTCTGACCGCCAAGGGCGGTGTCAGCTCTCATGCTGCGCTTGTCGCCCGGCAGATGGGCAAAGTCTGCGTCTGCGGCGCCAGCGATCTGCAGATTGATTACGGTTCCCGAACTGTAAATGTCAATGGCGACACTTTTAACGAAGGTGATTTTCTGTCCATCAGTGGTACCGCCGGCGAGGTGTATCCGGGCGAACTTAAGACGGCCCCCCCAGAGATTGTGCAGGTCCTGATCGAGAAATCGCTCAATCCGAGCCAGAGCGCAACTTACCAGATGTTCAAGAAGCTGATGGACTGGTGCTCCAAGGTCAGCCGGCTGCAGGTCCGCACAAACGCCGACACCCCGGAACAAACGGCGAACGCCGTGGCCTTCGGCGCCACCGGCATCGGCCTGTGCCGCACGGAGCACATGTTCTTCGAAGGCAACCGAATTGACGCCATGCGCGAGATGATTCTGGCGGAGACCAAAGAAGATCGCAAACGCGCTCTTGCCAAGTTGCTCCCCTACCAAAAAGAGGATTTCGTGGGCATCTTCACGGAACTTAAGGGGCTTCCCGCGACGATTCGTTTCCTGGACCCGCCTCTGCACGAATTCCTGCCGCACGATCACGGCTCGCAGAATCTGCTGGCGGAGAAGCTGAACATTAAGGTTGAGAAGATCGGGCAACGAGTTAAGGAGCTGCACGAGTTCAATCCAATGCTAGGTTTCCGCGGGTGCCGACTGGGCCTCGTGTATCCGGAAATCTCCGAAATGCAGGCCCGTGCGGTGTTTGAGGCCGCTGCGGAGGTCCAAAAGAAAGGGATCAAGGTCAAACCTGAAATTATGATCCCGCTGGTGGGCTTCAAAAAGGAACTCGATCTTCAGGTGGATCTCATCCGCAAAGTGGCGAAGGAGGTGATGGAGGAGAAAAAGGTCAAATTGGATTACCTGGTCGGCACCATGATCGAAATTCCACGCGGGGCGCTCACGGCCGACGAGATTGCCCAAACTGCTCAGTTCTTCAGCTTCGGCACAAACGACCTCACCCAAACCTGCCTGGGCATGAGCCGCGATGATTCCGGCTCTTTCCTTGGGCCATATCAGGAAATGGAAATCGTGCGAAAGAATCCATTCGCTTCGATTGACCAAAGTGGCGTAGGGCAGCTCATGAAAATCGCTGCCGAGAAGGGCCGCGTGACTCGTCCCGATATCAAGCTCGGCATTTGCGGCGAACACGGCGGCGATCCTGACAGCGTGAAATTCTGCCATCGCCTGGGACTGACCTACGTAAGCTGCTCGCCTTTCCGCGTGCCCGTTGCGCGGCTGGCCGCCGCGCAAGCAGCCCTCGAACAAGAAGAGAAGCGCCCGGGGAGCAATGGTGAGGTCAGACGGGGGACCATCCGCAAGAGCGTCAGCAAGAAGAAACGCAGCCTCGCTCGAGCATAGGAGCGCGGACGGCCTCGTCCGCGCGAATAAGTCCGTGCCGAACCGAATGATCCGATAGCGCAGGTTTCCAACCTGCTGTATCGCCGACTTCCAGTCGTCTTGCGTTCCGAATTCGTGGCGCGGCTTGAACTAACGGGCAGCCGCAGATTGGAGATATTGGAAATCTGCGCTACCACGCCGGCACCCCAAAAACTTGATCCATCGCGGCAAGATGAAACACGCTTGCTCGTTTTTCTGCCCTCGCATACAGTCCCGCCCATGAACTCAACCTACCGACTAACTCTACTTTGCGTCCTCACATGCTTCGCCGTAAGTAAATCGCAATCCGCGGACAACCCCTCGCTTGCGATCGGAATGAGCAGCATTTATCAGGTGTCCAACGCCAAATCCCGCTCCATCAGCCCCGAAAATTTCACTGGAGAAAAGGGCAAAGCCGGCATGGCCACCGAGGGAACGGGCAAAGGGGCTTCACGCGAACTGGGCCGCGGCTGGAAGGTTTCGCCTTCCGTTGTCGTCAAAGCGAAGACGACCTTCACCCTGGGTCAGATCAAAGGCGCGGGCTGCATCCAACAGATTTGGATGACCCCGACCGGCAATTGGCGCAAAACCATCCTTCGGATGTATTGGGATGACGAGACCGAGCCGTCGGTTGAATGTCCCGTCGGCAATTTCTTCGCCTGCGGTTGGGGCAAATATTGCCAGATCAATTCACTCGCTGTCTGTGTCAACCCCGGCAGCGCATTCAATTGCTACTGGCCGATGCCATTCCACAAGTCCGCGAAGATCACGCTGGAAAACGCAGACAGCAAAGACATGGTGGTTTATTACCAGATCAACTACACGGTTACCGATGTATCAAAAGATGCCGGCTGCTTCCATGCCCAGTTTCGGCAGGAATCGCCGCTCAAGCAAAAAGGGCTTTATACGATCCTGGATGGCGTAGAAGGCCAGGGACAATACGTGGGCACTTATCTCGCGTGGGAAGTGCATAGCCCCGGCTGGTGGGGCGAAGGCGAAATCAAATTCTACATGGACGGTGACAAGGAATTCCCAACCATCTGCGGCACAGGCACAGAGGATTATTTTTGTGGCTCCTACGATTTCGAAAACCATGAGACGCATAAATACCAACCATTTTCCACTCCGTACACGGGCCTGGCCCAAGTGCTGCCGCCGGACAAGATCTATGAGGTCGGCCAAAAGTTCGGCCTCTATAGGTGGCACATTGCCGATCCGGTGCGATTCGAGAAAGATCTGAAAGTAACCATCCAGGCCCTGGGTTGGTATCCAAGGGAGAGCGAGAAGAGGGGGCAGTATCTACCGCTGGAGGATAATATCGCATCGGTGGCGTATTGGTATCAGAAGGAGCCGCACAAGAAATTCCCGAGCCTAGTGGTTGAGTAAGGCGCGGCATGGCCGGGGGAACAATCCCGCCAGGGACGGAAGACGATAGCCCGCCGATTTATCGGTGGGAAAATGATTGGGGAGCGCTAAAAATCCCGTTAGGGACGAAAGAAAACTCTTCTGTCGTCCCTGCGGGACTTTCCACGTTCGGACGACCCTAACCCACCGATGAATCGGTGGGCTATTTTCTGCCGTCCCTAACGGGACTAATGCCGGAGTCAATATGTATTCGCGTTGAAAACCTGGGGCGAGTTGCACCTTGACTTCCGGGCAGAAAAGCGGCAGGAAAAACTCCATGCAAAATCTGCCTCGTTGCGAAGCATCATTCACCTCGTCAAAATGTTCCGCCTCGCCCGTCACTCCTACTCGCCGCGATTTTCTAAGAACCTCCGCCGCGATTGCCGGTACGGCGGTGCTTGGACAATTGGATTTGAGCCGCAGCGCTCATGCCGCGGGGAGTGACACGATACGCGTCGGGCTTATCGGTTGCGGCGGACGCGGGGGTGGCGCAGCCATGAATGCGCTCAATGCCGGCGCGGACATCAGGCTCGTTGCCCTCGCCGATCTCTTCAAAGACAAACTCCAGGACCGCCTAATAACCCTTAAAGAGAAAAAAGGCGAGCAGGTTGTGGTGAAAGACGATCACTGCTTCACAGGTTTCGATGCTTACCAGAAGTTGCTGGAGACAGATGTGCATGCGGTGCTGATCGCTCCTACATCGCACTTCATGCCGACGCATCTTCATGCGGCGATCGAGGCCGGCAAACACGTCTTTTGCGAGAAACCGCACGGGATTGATATGCCGGGCGTGAAGATCGCCATGGCTGCTTTTGAGGAAGCACGTAACAAGAAACTGGCTGTCGTGTCTGGATTGTGCTGGCGCTATGATCCAGGGCTGCGGGAAGGAATCAAGCGGGTGCAGGACGGCGCCATCGGCGATGTCTTGACGGTCCAATCCACTTATGTCAGCGCGCCTTATTATCCCAGAGAGCACAAACCGGAATGGAGCGAAATGGAGTTCCAGTTCCGCAACTGGTATCACTTCAACTGGCTTTCAGGCGATCAAACGGCGCAGCAATTAATTCACAGTGTGGACAAGGCGTCCTGGGTGCTTGGAGACAGACCCCCGGAACGAGTCTGGGGCATGGGCGGCCGGCAAACCTGTTTGGCGCCGAAGTTTGGTGACCAATTCGATCACCAGGCAGTCATCTTCGAGTACACTGGCGGGCAACGGCTCTATGGCTTCACCCGCGACCAGGAGAACTGTTATTTCGATGTTTCCGACTATGTGATCGGCACGAAAGGGAAATTCAAATTCAACGCCTACAAATACGCCCTGTCCATCGAAGGCGAGAAGAATTGGACTTACCAAATCCCCAATCCGAAGCTGGACATGTATGACGCCGAGCATAAGGAACTGTTCGACTCGATCCGCGCAGGCCACCCAATTAATAACGGCAATTATGCCTGTCTCAGCACGAAGCTGGCAGTCGCGGCCCAAATGGCCGTCTATAGCGGTCAGGCGCTGACATGGGAGAAAGTCGAGCAATCCAAACGCTCATTCGCGTTGGAAAAGTACGGCTTCGATGTCACTCCGCCCATAAAACCTGGCGAGGATGGCCGCTATCCGACTGCGATGCAGGGGAAGGCGGAGATCGACAAATGGATGATGGAGGCGTGATGCGTGAAACGTGAAACGTGAAAAAACTGAATGGCAACGAAGGCGCGAAGCGTTTGGAGTGCGGCGCATCCCGCCGCTTTCGTTTTTCCGCGATTGACCAAAAGCGATTCGCCTAGGCACCGCTCACCAGCCAGTAATCTGGTCTCCAATAATAGACGCAGAGGTTTGGGCGCTCCTTTACTTTTTGCCAGGAGTCGTGATCTTCCAGGTTCTTCCAGTGCAGATACCGATCCAAACTGGGATTCAACGGTCTCCAAAATGCATCGCGAACATCTTCCGCAGTCGCCGGTCGAACATGAGGACGGACCCGCTGCTCACAAGCCCCATACTTCGGAAAATTATCCTGTGCTTCTATTAGTGAGCATTTGTTGGCGCCGCCGGCGAAGTCGGGGAATGCAAGTTGGACAAGGTCATCCTCCCAGAAGCAGATTTCGCATATCTCGTATGAACCCGGCGGTTCGCAGAAACTCATATAACCGCAGCATGGGCATGGATAGACCATAGTGGCGCTCCGATTTTACTCTTTGAGCCTGGCTCGTATCCACTCGGGATCTCTCCGTAGGTCGAGGACTGCCCACACCACCGCACCCTCGTCCTCCATCGTATAGAAGATTCCATAAGGGAAGACTCTGCTCAGCGCCCGATGATAGTCCTCATAGACGACCCGATGAATGCCGCGGTTATCTTCAGTCCGTCAATATCGGCTCGAAGGCAAGTCGTGAAATAGTCGCCGAGGCCTGGCTCCTGCGCCTCATAGAATAGAGAACCATCGTCGAGATCCTGAAGTGCGTCCTCGGAAATCCGGGCGTAAATCATCGCCGTCCAATCTTTCGCTTGGCGGTGTCCCAATCAAGGAGCTTTGCTTTGCCTTGCTTTACCCTGGCACGCCGGCGATCCAGCAAAGATTTTTGTTCCTGGGAAATCTCCAAGCGGTCAAAGCGGCTGCGAAGGTCTTCCCATATCACCTCCATGATCTGGATCTTCGTTTCAATAGGCAACGCTTTCACGTCTTCTGCTGTCATACTTCCAAACATAATGCGCTGCGATGCTCTACACCAACTTCTTTTCTACGAGCTTGCAAAAGGGAATTCGAGTATTAAAAATCCGGTATATGATTAAGCCGCCCGAAATGTCGCGTCGCAGATTCATCCAATCCACAGCCGCCATGGCCCTCTCCGCCAGCGTACTCGGCCTCGAATCGCCGATACTGGCTTCCAGTAGCAAGAAATGGCCTGTTGGGTGCCGCGATCTCCATCTGAAAACGGCGGGCAAACCCGACTCCTGGTCATGCATGAATGCTTTGGGCGCGGAGTGCACGGAGGTGGACGTGGCCCAAAATATGACCTGCGTGCATTTGTTTCATCCCAACGGCAAATATGTCCTGGCGAGCCAAGATGGCATCAAACGCCTAAAAGATGATGTCGGCGCGGCAAGCTGCCGTATCAGCGCTTTCATGATGTCCAACGAGCTGGACAAGGACCTGGATAAGGAACTGGAATGGACGCGGCGGTTAGTCAAAGTTGCTGTGGACTTGGGCGTGAATGCCATCCGCATAGATGTCGTGCCTCGCACAATCAAGGGCAAAGACGAGTTCGTAGCGTTCGCAATAAAAGCCTGCAAACAGTTGTGCCAGATTGCAGAAGGCACTCCGGTTCGTTTTGGCGTGGAAAACCACAGCACGCTTATGAATGATCCGGTGCTGCTGCAAAGGCTTTTCGATGGCGTCGGTTCGGAGAAGCTGGGCATGACTCTCGATTGCGCCAATTTTTATTGGTGGGGACATCCGTTGAACCACCTCTACTCGCTTTACGAGCAGTTCGCGCCGCGCGTGATCCATACCCATTGCAAAAACATTCACTATCCCGAGGACAAGCGAAACATCAAGCGCGAGATGGGTTGGGAATACAGCAAATACAACTGCCCGTTGTACGAGGGCGACATTGATTTCAAACGCATCACCAGCATCCTGCGCAAAGCCAATTATGCGGGAGACTTGTGCGTGGAAGATGAATCGTTAGGGAAATTCCCGGAGGCCGAGAGAGGGGATGTGGTGAGGAAGGAGATTGCGGCGCTCAAGGCGCTGGCGTGAGCCAGTTGCAAACACCAAGCTCCAAACACCAAACACCAGAGAAGCTCCAAATCTCAAACATCAAATCCACACCAGCGGTTTACTTGAGATCGCCGACAACTCCGAAGTCTCAGAGCGTTCTACGTGATGCGGAATGTGGTGCTTGGAGCTTGGTGTTTCCCTGGTGTTTGGTTTTTGGTTTTTGGTGTTTGCGCCGGGCCAGGCTTCAGGCCTTGGCGATCTCCGCGCGATGCGCCCATACCTTCTCGAACGCCCGCACATACTGGTCCGTCAGTTCCGGCGCTTCGGCGTAGAAGATTGGAACGGAGATGTGGTTGCCATTCACGTAAGCGTTCCCTGGCATTGAAGCTGGCACCTGCGGGGCGTGATGCCACCACTTGGCCTCAGAGTAGATTTTGAGTTTGTGCTGCTCGGGGTAGTCCCAGAAGCCGACATTCACGCCTTCGGCCTTTAAGGCCTTCACCAGCGAATCACGAGAGACGCCCAGTTTTTTGAAATCCACGAACAACATGTTGCGGTGATAATAAACGCGCTTCTGGTCGGGGCGGCAGACGGGTTCGGTGATGCCTTCGAGTTGCGTGAGACGCTGGTTCATGGCTCTCACGTTTTTCTCGACCAACTCGTTGAGGCTATCCAGTCCCTTGAGTTGCTGTCGGGCGATAGTGGCGCCAAGCGGATGGATGCGATATTTCTGGCCAAATCCTGTGCCGTCGTAAGCGCGAACCGCGCTTTCTGAGGGAAAGTGCCCAGGAAGATCGTAGTTGCCGAAAGCCGTGGCGCGTTCGAAGTACTCCGCGGTTTGATACATGCCCATGCCGCCCTCGATGGCAGGCATGACTTTGGAAGCCTGGAAACTGTATATCCCCATTACGCCCCAGGTCCCCATCTTCTTCCCATGCATGGACGCGCCATGCGCATGGGCGGCATCCTCCAGAACGATCAGGCCCTTCTCTTTGGCCCATTCGCTGATGTGATCCATTTCGCAGGGCAATCCCCAGGAGTGCATTGGGACGACAGCTTTTGTGTGCGCGGTGAGTTTGCGTTTGGCGTCCTCGAGATCGAAGGTGGCGGTCTTCGGGTTGATATCAATGAAGATAGGAACGCAGCCGAAAAAGCGCATGGCCAGGCACGTGGCGAAAAACGTATAGGATGGCACCATGATTTCGCTACCCGGCGGCAGATTCAGCGCGAAATACATGCTGGTGAGCGCGCTGGTGCCGTTGATGTGCGCTTTAACGAACGCAGATTTCGTGTAATCCTTCCATTCCTGTTCAAATTTCGGATGCTCCCGATAGAAATCACCGCTGTCCAGCAAGTCGGCCAGCGCCTTCTTTTCGGCATCGCCGTACCGTGGCCACTTTGTCAATGCGTCGAACTGCTCCTTCGGCCAATTGACGGCGGGCGAGCCGCCGGAGAGCGCGAGCGTTTCGGTCTTGGCTTCCGCGAAGCTGTATTCAGCCAGCGAAAGCCCCGCCACCGCGACCGAGCCAGTCTTCAGAAAGTTGCGACGAGAATAGAGGGAAGAGTCATTCTGGGAGTCTTGCATAGTAACAGAAGTGTCAGGTGTCAGGTGCCAGGTGTCAATAGCTAATGCAAACACCAAAAACCAAACACCAAATACCAGAGAAACACCAAACGACAAATTTCAAAAACTCGAAGGCTTGGCTATTTCGGGTTCTTCTCGTCGAGTAGCTTGAAAGCATCGGCTACTCCTTGGTCCAAGTTGGGATCGAGCCTGAATCGATGCTTTGCGCGATAATCTCGAGCAAGTCCGAGAACCTTCAGTCCCCGTTGCTCCCTAGCAGAGGCGGGGAGTTGGCGATAACTGGTGGCGAAGCCTCGATGGATACATCCAACCATCCCTCCAACAATTCGTACTCATAATCTATTTCTTCAAAGGTCCCGGAAACGCAACTAAATCCGAGCGTGTCTTCCCGTTCTCCGTGATGCGGGGCAGCGTGTAAACCATGCCGTCTTTCCCTATCGTGATCGCGTTCACGTACAGTGGGCGCTGGCCGTTTTCATAAAAGACCGCGCCGTTGTCGGTGCACTTGCTACTTTCTATGTCGTAAGTGACCAGATGCAGATCCTCCAGGCCCTTAGCTTCGCCCATGGCGGTCTTGGATTTTCCGGTCAGACGTTTGCCGTCCACATAGATTGGCCCGCCGGTGAGGTAATGGACTGTCTTCTTGTCAGGACCGAGCGCGAAACCAAGATAGCCATAACTGAACTGGTCGAACATGCCGCAGCGTTTCGAAGGTTCAGACGTGATCCGGTCCAAGACCTCGATACGCACGGCGTGTGGATCGAACCTGAACAAATAGCCGGAGTTTCCGTGAACGCCGTAGATCATTTTATCCTCAGCCCGCCAAAACGTCTGACGCCAGTTATACCCCATGTGCCCTGGGGAAGTCGGATCATATATTCCGAAGTAGTCTTTCTTCATGTCCTCCCCCTCCATAGGTACGACATCATCTGTACTGGGGTTGTAACGGAAGATGGTTCCTTCCGAAGTAGTGAAGTAAGCGGAACCATCCGAAAGGTCCACGGCAATAGAGCGGCAAACTGTGCGGTAATTCGCTCCGACGCCGTCTTCACCCAGCGCGCACATTTTGCCGAAACTCTTTTGGTTCTTCGTAGCCAGATCGTACCGGAAGAAAATGCCGCTGGGCCAGGTCAAGGCGAACAGCCGGCCTCGTTTGGTGTCCATGTTAAACGCCAGAACGCCCTCGCGGCCAGGTGCGATTCCAAAATCCTCGAACTTCCCGCTCTTCAGATCGTATGCCAATAAGTGTCCGCCTGGATATGGTTTGTAGCCCGGAGGCGGCACGCCCATCGTCTCCTTCCCTTCCACGATGCTATATACCCCGACGTGTGTAGCGAAGTAGAGCTTGCCATCAGCTTCCACAAAATTGACATGGCTCTTCCCCTGAGGAATGGCCTTGCTCCCCTTCTCGCCGCAAGCCTCGGTTAGGTCACCGAGTTCCTTGATCTGCTGAGTGCGCGGATCCAGGCAGAACATTTTCGCGCCCTGGTCAATGTTCTCGGAACTGAGCACGTAATAGATCTTGCCGTCGCTGCCGGTGCCCATGGCGTTGTAGCTATCGTGGCCCAGCGCGAAGCCGGAATCGTACGTCTTCGCCAGGATCTTTTTGCCGTGATACGCATTGCCATCCGGCACCACGAGAGGTTTCGCGGCGTCCTCAGCCCCGAGCGCAGGACAAACACCAAACACCAAACACGCCAGAGAAACACCAAACACCAAACACCAAACACCAGAGAAACACCAAACACCAAATCGCAAACCAGTAAGAGAGCTTAGCTGAGCTATCCGCGCGCTCGGCGTAACCCCTCTCATTAGCACCGTGGCTTTAGCCCGGTGCACAATCAGATCTCGGCGTAAAAGCCGTTTCATTGAACGTTTTAACGTTTCAACTTTTTTAACGATTTAACCCTCAGGCTTTAGCCAATTCGGCCGAGTGTGCCTGGATCTTGCGGATCGCCTCGACAATCCTGTCCATGTACGAACGATCCGCCAGCAGCATTGTCTGGAACATCCAAACGGCTTGTTCGCAGAGCTTCTCGTTCTGGGGGAGATTATGGTTGCGGTCGAGCCACTCTTTGAGGCGCTTTTCGCCATAGAGCTTGAGGTAGTGCCCGTTCTTCGCCAGGCCCGACACGTACTCATCCTTGTTCATCGTGCCGTAACCGCCCGAGCAGGGCACACCTTCGGCGCTCAAGGCCTCCAGGAACTTGCCGCGGCTGAGCCCGTTGAAATGCGCTTTGTCATACCGGAACAGGTAGAGATGATACGCGCTGCGTGTGGCGCCTTCATAAAGCTTTGCGGGCATAATTCCCGCAATTTCACTAAGCGCTTTGGTCAGGTAGAGCGCGTTTTGATTTCGGCGATCGGATTGCTCGATCACGCGGCTCATCTGTGCCACCAGCAAGTCGCCCTGGAACTCGCAGAGTCGCAGGTTCGATCCCCGCGTGCCGGAATAACTAAAGTTGTAGCCACTCACGTGCCGTGCCCGGCCCTGGTTCTGGAAGTTGTAACAGACTTCGGCGAACTGATCGTCGTTGGTCAGCACCGCGCCGCCTTCGCCTGAGTTGAGGTTCTTGCTCGCCTGAAAACTGAAGCAGCCTGCCAGCCCCCACGTGCCCACTTTGCGCCCGCGCCATTCTGCCAGGTGTGCCTGGCAGGCGTCTTCTACCACGGCAATCTTATGTTTTTCCGCAACCTCCAGCACTTTGTCCAGGTCCACGGGATACCCGCCTATGTGCACGGGGAGAATGGCTTTGGTTTGCTTGGTGATTGCAGATGCGATCTTGTTTGGATCGAGTTGAAAGCTTTCAAGGTCCACATCCACAAAGACGGGCAGCGCGTAATTGAGGACGATCACGTTGTAGGTGGCGACGAACGTGTAAGGTGTCAAAATCACTTCATCGCCCGGGCCGACATCTAACGCGCCTAACGCTGTCGAAAGCGCGGCCGTGCCACTGGCGGTCGCGATACAATGTTTGGCGCCGGTAAGTTTTTGATAGGCGGCCTCGAAATGTTCCACGGCTTTGCCGGAACCTCGATACCATTGGCCGCTATGCAAGGTGCCAAGCAGTGCCTTTTCTTCCGTCTGATCATACACCGGCCATCCCGGCCAACCGCCTGAGCAAGCGGGCTTGCCGCCGAGCTTTGCAGGCTTTTCGGCAATTTCGCCGGCCAAACTCCTGCCGCTTTGGCCAGCAAGTTCGGGCAGAGCCAATGTGAGTCCGGCTCCGGCCAGTGAGGTGGTTTCCAAAAAGCGACGACGCGAGATGTCCGATTTCAGCGCAGGCGAGGATTTCATAGTAGTGCTTATGCTAAGCAGCAAAGCGCGTACATCAAGCCAGAAACTGCCGCAAACCGAGCCGCGTGCACCGCCCGCGGACAGGATTGTAGGGCAGGCTTTCCAGCCTGCCGGTTCAGGGGGCTTTCCAGCCCCCTGGAACTCTCCGCCACATGGCCGCGGCGCTGGAAAGCGCCGCGCACCGGCAGGCTGGAAAGCCTGCCCTACATCGCCTGCTGGATTTTGACGCCGAGAAAAAGAAAGCCCCAAGGTCAGCGACGCCGGCCCTGGGGCGCACGTATCTTCATTAGTTCAAGAACCGCTACCGCTGTTTCGACTAATCATGCTCATCGTAATCGTGGTGTTCGTGGTGTTCTGGGTATTCCCGATAACCACCGTGACCGTAGCCGCGGTATTCCGGGCCGTAGTAATAGGCGCCGCCGCGGTCGTGATGATGTTCGTGTTCCTCTTCCTCACAAGCAGCGAGGGTGAGCAACATGGCCAAGCCGATGAGATAAGCAAAGAATTTCATACAGATTCTCCTAGAGAAAGCGTCGCCCGGCGGTAGTAGGATTGCCATGGGGTCAAGGCCGTAGATTAAGATTAAGAGAAAGTTAAGAATCAAAGGGAGAGGTTTGTCGCCGCCAGTTTGCGCGGCTCGCTAACCAGGGATAGATTGAACGAGAAGGCGCTGACGAAGCCGTCCGCGCTCCACAGCCGTGCTTGACGTTATGAATGCTGAAACCAAACAATCCTACAGCCCCGGGCTGGAGGGAATCATTGCCGGTGAGACCTCCATCTCGCGCGTTGATCCAGACGCGGGCTTGATGTATCGCGGCTACGACATTGCGGAATTGGCCGTGCGCGCCAGCTATGAGGAGGTCGTCTGGCTTCTTCTACACGGCGAACTTCCTGGGATGAGCGACCTGGGCGCGCTCACACGCCAGCTCTCACACGAACGTGCGGTTCCCGCTGCGGTGATCGAGATGCTTGAATTACTTCCACCGGAAACCTCACCGATTGATAGCCTCCGCACCGGCGTTTCAATGCTGGCTGCATTCGATCCCGAAATAAACGAAACCTCGGCGGAAGCTATGTTGCGCAAAGCCTCGCGTTTGATCGCCAGGACCAACTCGCTGATAACCGCCGGCTGGAGAATAGCGCTCGGGCAGGAAGCAGTGCCGCAACAAAGCAATCTCACTCACGCCGGCCATTTTCTGCAGCAACTCTTTGGCGCAGTGCCGGAGGTGTGGCGCGTGGAGGCCATGGACACCATCCTGGTGCTTTATGCCGATCACGATTTCAATGCCTCGACATTTTCCGCGCGCGTGACCGCTTCTACTCTGTCCGACATTTATGCCGCGATCACAACGGCCCTGGGCACTCTGAAGGGGCCACTCCATGGTGGCGCAAACGAGCAGGCCATGAAAATGCTGCGGGAGATCGGCGAACCTGAACGCGCCAAAAGCTGGGTTGAGGGCAGGCTGGGCAAAAAGGAGAAAGTCATGGGGTTTGGGCATCGAGTGTACAAGAAAGGCGATGCGCGGGTGCCCGTCATGCGTGCCTTGGTGCGACAGCTCGGTGAACGGGCGGGCGAGCCGCAGTGGGCGGGGATCTGCGAAAAGCTCGAGGAAATTATGGAGCGCGAAAAACACCTGGCGGCCAACGTGGACCTTTACGCCGCACCCGCCCTGCATCTGCTGGGCATTCCGAGTGAGCTAAACACGCCCGTGTTCGCGTGCGGACGCGTGGCAGGCTGGTGTGCGCACGTGCTGGAACAGCAGGCCCATAATCGGCTCATTCGCCCGCGGAGCCTGTACATCGGGCCGGCGAGGAGGGCGTATAGGGTGAAGGCGCAGAAGTCGGCGGCGTGAGGGGTGAGCGTGAAACGCGAAACGTGAAGGGCAGAAGGACCTCACGAAAACTACAGGCATGCGGATTTCCGATTCGTCATCTATTCCACGGTTTGAACACGCTTGGGGCATATAGAAGCACTCCCACGAGACTCCAGAGGTGCTGCGTTTCTGGAAACCGTTCTTGCGGGTAGTCTTGAAGCCACTGCATCAAAGTCTTACGATCTTGCAGCATACGTTTTCTGGCTTCGAGGTCTGTCATTCCCTGAGTCTCGGTTTTTAGCCGCGACTCGAAAATCTGCCAGACCTCCGGATTATCATCGAGGTCGTCGTCGGGGAGAGACGCAAGCTCGAACGCCAACGTAACCAGGTAATCTAATTCCCGTGGAAGATTCTTCACCACACCGTCCTTATGGACCTCCAGGGTCTTGGCCAAAACGGCCTGTGACGGGTGGGCGTCAGGAGGAGTGAGCACAGGAGCTTTTCCCTCATCAGACACCATGTCTATCGATTCGATCAAGGCCATCCACACGGCTCCAGTTCCCCAGTGCGGATCGTCTGAGGTGATCGTAATGTTCAAAATGCTTTTGGCGCAGATTCTTCCTTGAACGCACCACCCCCAGCTTACGCCGCCAATGGTGAGTTTTGCAAGCCTTTCAAATCCTTCAATCCCGTTCGGGGTACGCAAAACCCCCTCACGCTGAATCGTGACTCCCGGCGCCTTCGCATAATAGGGGTTTCGAATCTCCCACCCAAACGCTTCGTCAGATTCTAAAGGCGGGTCAACTCTTACTATCGCGGAACACATGCCGTCGGGTTCGGCAGCGTACCATTCTGGTTCCTTGCTTTCCACGCGCAGAAACGCAGGGTAATGAAGGTGAAGCGCTCTTCCGGTGTATTCGCGGGTTTCACCAGCGTTCATATTATTCTGGAAGCATGAACCCTATTATGTTCATAACTTCTAAATATGAGCTTACCCGCCCGCGACGATTTTGACGATTTCGAGACGGTCGCCGGGGTTGAGTTGGCGGTGGGGGAATTCGGAGGGGGCAACGGCCTGGCCGTTGTGCTCTATCACGACGCTGCGGGGAGGGAGTCTGAGGTTCAGAAGGAAATTCTCTACGGAACAGGGATACGTTCCTTGGATTTCTTTCCCGTTTGCGAGAACAAAGGCGGAGGCGGTTGCGGGCATAAATGAAACGCCCGTTCAGGGCTTGGCAAATTGTTCGGGCGCTTCACCCAGGGCGTTGCCCTGGGCTGGTATGAGTGACGCCGTTGGCGTCTGGGACTGGACGGGGGATGCCGTTGGCCTCCGATGGGAAGCTACACCGTTGCCGGTGGTGATGTGGGCTTCCCAATCTTTCCAGACCGGTTCGTAGCCAAGGGAGCGGATAGTGTCCGCTACCTGATCGGGGGAGCGCTCATCGGCGATGTTGAATTGTTCGGTTGCGTGGAGGTGGCCATTGGAGGCCCATTCGCTGGCGCCCAGTTCGACGATGCGGCCGCGTTCCGTGTGGTGCAGGTGTTCTTTGCCCGCTCCGGTGTAACCGCCGGGCTCAGTGTGGCTGCCGGCGCTCATCATGGTGATGCCCAGGGGAATCAGGCCGTCGCGGAGCTTGGGCGATTCACGCGTTGAGAGGACCAGGCCCACATCGGGGAACATCAGGCGAAAGGCGCAAACGAGCTGCACCATTTCGCGATCGGTCATTTGGGTAAGCGGCTGAAACGCGCCGGCACAAGGTCGCAAGCGGGGCAACGAGATGGTCAACTGCGCCTTCCAGCAGTGGCGCAGCAGGTAAGTGGCATGCGCGGCCACACTCAATGCTTCCAGGCGCCAATCGCTTAGGCCATAAAGCGCGCCGATTCCCAGCCGTCTGAACCCGGCGGCATAGGCGCGCTCGGGCGTTTCCAGGCGCCAGTCAAAATCGCGTTTCGGTCCGGAGGTATGCACCGAACCGTAGGCTGCGCGATCGTAGGTTTCCTGATACACCACCAGTCCCTCCGCTCCTGCCTGGACGAGTGGGACGTAGTGCTCCGTTTCCAAGGGCCCGACTTCGAGGGATATGCTCGGCACGAGTTCCTGCGAGGCACGAATGCAATTTGCAAGGTATCCGTTTGAGACAAATCTCGGGTGCTCGCCGGAAACCAGCAGCAAATTGCGAAATCCCTGATTGATCAGTGCCTGCGCTTCTTGCCGCACGTCGTCCACCGCAAGCGTTACGCGCAGTATGGGGTTATCACGAGAGAAGCCGCAGTATTTGCAATTGTTGATGCACTCGTTGGAAAGATACAAGGGCGCAAAAAGGCGAATGACTTTGCCGAATCGTTGCTGGGTGAGTTGATGGGCGCGCCGGCCCATCTCCTCCAGCAAACGGGAAGCTGCCGGAGAAATCAGATCGGCAAAGTCGCTCAGAGAGAGTGCCGACTTTCGCGCTGCGTGACTGGCGGCAGTCGCTGACGCAGACCGGGCACGGTCAACGAGGCCTGCTAGAGGCAGGCTATTGAACTCAGAAACAAAAGTCACAACAGTTACATGTGGCAGAGGCTTCTCATCGCTTGAGCCATTACCAGTGCCGTATGAGCAGCTTCGGTCCCTCGATTGTGTTTGCGGCTGAGGCATCGCACTCGTGCCTGCTGTTCATTCTCTAAAAGCAAAACCTCGTGAATGACAGGAATCTCGTATCTTATTTGAATATCCATAAGGGCACGGCTAACGGCTTCCCCGATATGCGCCGCGTGAACAGTCTGCCCACGAAGAATAACCCCCAGACAGATAATCGCAAACTGAGCTTCTGCTTCAGGGCCGGAGGGCGGATTTGCTACTGACCCAGCCCGGGCGGCTGCAGCCCGCCGCGCCAAGTGGGCAGCCACCACAGGAATCTCAAATGCGCCAGGAACCCGAATCACGAGCACCTCTTTCGCTCCCGAGCGCCTCAATTGCTTTTGGGCGGCATTGACCATCGAGTCCACATAACGCGCGTTATATTGAGAAGCGATGATGGCAAACCTGCCGTACCCGGCGGGCAGGGTTTTGGGTGAGCGTGTTGATTTTGGGGAGAGCATGGCACTGGGCGGTGGCTAGGAATAGCGCTGCCAGTGGGCCTTCGGGCCTCCAGGGGGGTAAACACCCGTGACAGCGTGACAAACTGCATTTTGCCGGGTTATTTTTGGCAGTTTACCCGTGACAAAACCCGTGACTGGCCGTGACACAGCCGTGACAAAATGGTGTTGCGGCACCCGCCCGACGTTCGAGATGGCGCACGGCGCCGGATTGGGGTTTGTAACGGGTTTAGCATTTCGTCCTTCGGCTTTCATAGCAAATGGCCCAGTTTCTCGCGTTTGGTTGCCAAATAGCGCGCGTTGTGAGTGTTCGGTTTCACCCGTATGGGCACTTGCTCAACGATTTCGAGTCCGTAGCCCTGAAGTCCGACTACCTTTTTCGGGTTGTTGGTCAACAAACGGATTGTCTTCAACCCCAGATCCGCCAGGATTTGAGCGCCCAATCCGTATTCGCGCAAGTCCATACCGAAGCCCAGCTTTTGATTTGCTTCGACGGTATCATACCCCTGTTCCTGAAGCTTGTAGGCTTTGATTTTTGGAGCCAGGCCGATCCCCCGCCCTTCCTGGCGCATATAGACCACGACGCCGCATCCGCTCTCGGCCACCTGCCGCAAGGCCTGGTGCAATTGCGGCCCGCAATCGCAGCGGCGCGAGCCGAAGATGTCGCCGGTCAGACATTCGCTATGCACGCGCACCAGCACATTCGGCTTGCCGGCGACCTCCCCGCTGACAAGAGCGATATGATGCTGGCCGTCTATTCGTGAGCGATAGAGATATAAATTAAAATCGCCGTAGTCCGTAGGCATGCGAACGATTTCTAAACGTTCGATCAGTTTTTCCCGCGTCCGACGGAATTGAATCAAGTCCTCGATGGCGCAAATCTTCAGCCGGTGCCTCCGGGCGAAGCGCAGCAACTCGGGGAGCCGCGCCATCGAGCCGTCATCGCTCATGATTTCGCATATCACGCCAATCGGCCGGCAGCCCGCGAGTTTTACGAGGTCAACGGTAGCTTCCGTGTGCCCTGCCCTTTGCAACACGCCGCCCGGACGAGCCCGCAGCGGAAACACATGGCCCGGTTGTATCAGGTCCTCCGGGACTGCGGTCGGGTCGGCCATGATACGGATGGTTTCTGCGCGATCCCCGGCGCTGATGCCGGTCGTGATGCCCTTGGCAGCATCCACACTTACCTGGAAGTCGGTTTTGAAGGTCTCGCGATTTTGGCGCACCATGCGTTCAACCCCGAGCTGTTGGAGCCGTTCCGAAGTAGTCGGCACGCAGATCAGGCCGCGCCCGTGCTTGGCCATGAAATTGACGGCTGCCGGCGTGATGAACTGAGCCGCCATGATGAGGTCGCCCTCATTTTCCCGGTCGGCATCATCTACCACCACCACCATCTTGCCTTTTTGCAAGTCGGCGATTATGGATTCGATGGAGTTGAAACGAGGACGTTTCATTCAAGCGGCAATAAGTTAGCGGGCGGAAGGCTAAAAGCCAGCCGCAAACCGGACGCAGGCCGAAAAGCGGCAGAGGACTAGAGGACTGCCGCACTCCAAGACGCTGGCGCGTTCTCGTACGCGCCACGAAATACCGAAGGTTTTGGAGTGCGGCCGCCCTTTGCCGCTTTGCTTGAAACCCCCGGGGACACCCAAGAGTATTGATCGCGCTCGCAGGCTCGTTTACTTTTGGGCACACCGGATCGCAGCCTCGAAGACGTCCTTCAAAGGCACCGACTCTTTTTCTGCTACCTTTTTACATGACTCAAATTCCGGCGCTGCCTGGATTACCTTTCCATCCAGGCGACCTAATTTAATTGTTACCTCACCGTACGGAGTTTGCGCTTTCACCAGCTCGCGCACGAGTTTTCGGCGTTCTGCAAAGTGGCGGCGCACGCCGAAAGCGCTCGTCTCGCGAAGAATCATTTCGGAGAATTTGTCGGCATCGGCTTCAGCGCCAAGAACAGTTAGAAGCACCCCAGGCCGGTTTTTCTTCATCTGGATGGGAGTATGAAAGACATCCAAAGCGCCCTGCGCCAATGCGCGCTCTACAAACGCGCCCAGAATTTCCGGGGAGATATCGTCCAGGTTCGTTTCTAAAACTGCGATGGTGTCCGTTTGCCAATCGTGAGTTTCGGGGATAGTGGATCGGGGTTCATCTGAGAGGGACGAAAGGGACGAAAGGGACGAAAGGGACTGAATGGACGTCGGCTGCGCTGTGCCCAGTACCGCCCGGAGCACATTTGGCCTTGTCTTGTGCTCACGCGAGCCGAGCCCGAAACCAATTTTCTCTGCTACCAGGTTTTGCATCGGCGCGAAGCTTTCAGCAAACTCCGCCAGAAGCGCTGCGCCCGTGGGAGTGATTAGTTCATGGGGTTCTTCACATTGAGAAACGGCGATCCCCCGCGCTCCAAGAATTGCCAAGGTAGCCGGAGTGGGTATGGGGAATCGCCCATGTTCGCAGTTGATCCAGCCAAAGCCTTCCACCACCGGGCTGGCCAGCACGCGTGGTTTGCCCAACAACTCCAGCCCCACACACGCGCCTACAATATCCACGATTGAATCCACAGCGCCGACCTCGTGAAAATGGACCTCCTCCGGCGGCATGCCGTGGATTTTGCCTTCTGCGACAGCAATACGCTGAAACACCGCAATGGATTTTTGTTTCACCCAATCGGAAAGCGAGCTTTCGGAGAGGAGCTGCTTGATTTGCAGAAAGGCACGGTGCTCAGCGTGATGCGTGATACCCGCTCCATGGCCATGACCAGCCGCGTGTAAGTGCGAATGTGCGTGCGTGTGAGAATGGTGGCTATGGGCATGGGTGTGCTCATGTGCGCGCTGGGGCTCATGCTCGTGATCGCCGTGATGGTGATTGTCGTCCGAGGAAAGATGGACGTCGAATTTGATTCCCGAAATATTTGCCTTTTGACCGCGCGTGGCGTGAAGGTGGTAGCCCTCAAGATGGAGTTTCTCCAGGTCGTGCTCCAGTTGATGAAGATCCACTCCAAGGTCCAGCAGAGCACCAATAAACATGTCTCCGCTTATCCCACTGATTAGATCGAGATAAAGAACGTTCATCGAGACGGAAAATGGCCTAAAGATGCTCGGCGCGGAACACGGAGCCGAGGACGTGTCAAAACCGGGACAGCATTTGTGCCCCGACCCTCGACCCTCGACCCTCGACCCTCTGCCGCTAACGCGTTGATCTGGCTGGCTGCGTAAGCGGCTCCAAAACCGTTATCAATATTCACCACCGTAACTCCGCTCGCACAGCTATTGAGCATCGCCAGCAGCGGGGCCAAGCCGCCAAAGCTCGCGCCGTAGCCAATACTGGTGGGCACAGCGATGACCGGCTTTGAGACAAGGCCGGCGACGACGCTGGGCAGGGCCCCTTCCATGCCCGCAACTACGATGATGACGTTTGCGCTTTGGATCGTTTGCAATCGCCCTAGAAGCCGATGCACCCCCGCGACGCCGACATCTGCGATGCGCTCGACTCGATTACCCATAACTTCGGCTGTGACAGCGGCTTCCTCGGCGAAGGGCAAATCGCTCGTTCCGGCGCAGACGACCGCGATCGTTCCCGGCCTTTTCGGCAAAGGTTTTCGTTCAATGGTAACGCACCGCGCCATCGGATGATGCACTGCGCGTGAGAACCGTCGGCGCAGGGCCCGCGCCTGCTCCGGGGATACGCGAGTCACCAGCACACGGCCCTCCCGGTCGAACAGCTTGGCCGCGATTTTTACCACCTGTTCGGGAGTCTTTCCCGCGCCAAAGATCACTTCGGGAAAGCCGCGGCGCAAAGCGCGGTGGGTATCCACTTGGGCAAAACCAAGGTCGGCTACAGGAGCAGCTTGAAAAGCAGCGACGACCTTGTCGCGGCTGACACCGCCCGCGCGAAATTTCTCCAACAGGTTGATGGCCTCGGCTGTAGTCACGCGGAGAAAATGCCACAGGGTAAGAGCGTGGTCACGTACGAATCTAAAATGAGTTAATTAAGTTAATTAAGTTAACTGGGTTAATTAAGTTACATGGTTGCATCGTTGCATGAGCTGTATGGTGCCCAAAGTGACGCCCAGCTTAGTCGATCAGTTTTACGGGCAGTTCGCGAGGCCAGACAACAAAAGTGAACAACAAAGAGACAAAGACACAAAGAGGTGGATAAACGAATGGGGACAAACGAATAACAGCTATCTTCACTCCCCATTCGCTTGTCCCCATTCGTTTGTCTCACACCACAGGTCATTGAAGCTTGCGGTTCCACCCCGGCTGCGTTGGTTTCAATGATTGGATCGCAACCGTCGTGGAGACCGCGCTCTGCTCAAGGCGTTTTTTGAAATTCAATCCGGGAAGCTGATTCAGACATTCCACGGTGAGCCGGTATCGCAGGTTGAGTGCCGGACCACTGTCGCCTTGGGCCTCCGAAGCGACGAAGGCAGCTTGTTGTTTTCGAACCGCTGAGAAAAAGTCAGACCAGAAATTCGTGCCGTAGTCCTGTTCCGCTTTCCGAAGCAGGTAAGCATGTATGCGATCGACCTGGTCGGCAGGCAAATTGGGGGGAAAGCTCTGGCCGTTATTTATGTAGGACTGCCAGGTTTGGTCTTGCCCACGTTGCGTATCCGACAGGCTCTGCAGATAAATAGGGTTGGAAGCAATCCTTTGGCAGACTTTCGTGCTGAGGCTCCAGCCCAGCATTTCCCAACCGAACTCCGCACCGGTGGCATGCACGAAGTTGTGTGCCATTTCTTCGATGTAGCCTGAGACATGCGGCACGTGATACTGGGTCCATTCTGATTGGTTTATGAGATATAGGTTTTCGTCCGTGTACTTGATGACGCAGCCGGAAGTTCCACCTCTGACGCCCGGCGTGCCTTCGGGCCAGGCATAGATGAGGATTTTGTATTTCGTATGGACACCGACGATTTTGTAGAGCTCGTCGTAGGCGCGTTCGAGATAGGGAAGCACAACGGCAGCAGCGTTGGTCAGCGGTTTGGGCGCGAGGATTCTGATGTTGGCGCTGTCCAGCATCACCGCCGGCTTCTTGATCGCTTCAGAAAAAGCTGCGGCGGTGGTGATGAGCGCGTCGGGCTGGAATGAGCGCAGCCCATTGCCCTCGGGCTGAGCGTATGTGATGTTTGCCAGGCCGACCGTGATTCCGAGTGCGGTGAGCGTTTGCTTTAGCTTCATCTTCAACTATCCAACTGCTGGTGTGTGCGTATGCGAAAGCCGCCGTAGGCGGGGCCTGAGGCGCGCGGGCCGATGGCGTTGAAATGCAAACAGGAGGCGCCATCCTGTGTCCGTACCAGGGGCCTGGCGTCGTTGAGTAATAGAATTGTCTTCATAAATTGGGGGACTTCTGCGACAGAAACTCACGGTGCGGCTGGTGGTCGCGGTTCCAACGAACCAGGGCTGCGTCAGTTGTGTCTTGAAAAACAAACTGCATCCCGGGCGATTCGGTATGGCCATCGCAAAACAACACATTGATTCTTCCCAAATGTGACGAAAGTATGGCGCCGATACTTTCCAGTGCGGTTAAATCCAACCGCGACAGGGTCATCGTACCATCGAAGCTGTCCCCTATCGCCATCATTTCACTGGGCTGAGTCACTTCGGATTCCCGGATACGAGTGTAAAAGGCGGTGGGTGACCAATGACCCAGCAGACCCAGGGCATTGGTTTTGTTTCCGGGAACCTGGACCCCAAAAGCATTATAGCTGTAGCACACCGGCGTTGCGGGGCTATGGATGTTGTACCATTTGCTGCTCCATTGCGCCGCCGGGCAGTGCCATACTCCCTCGTTCTTGAATGTTTCCTTGAGTCCGAGACCTTCACGCGCTAATTGGCTGTACCAGCTTCCTGGAGATTCAGTCCCCGCTACTGCAGATGGATAAGCGTGGTCAGCCGCAAGTATTTGGTGCAATCCAATTCCCAATTGATGCAGATGACCAACGCACTCAGTCTCTTGGGCTTTTCGCTTGGCGCGGGAAATGGCCGGGAGCAACAGGGCGGCCAAAATTCCGATGACCGCCAGGACCATCAACATCTCTACAAGCGTGAATGCTTTCCGGCCTGCTGTATCCTTTTCTGGACCTGTTCTGCTCACTGAGATTCGACTATCATAAATCCATTTCGTTCCGCTGGCGTGCTCTTGATATTGCCAGCGTGCAGGAGCGCGGCATTTATGCCGCTTCACCGTCCGT
>PSRM01000368.1 GCA_003176045.1 Verrucomicrobiota bacterium
CCACCACCACCACCACCGCCACCACCACCACCACCACCGCCACCACCACCACCGCCACTACCAGCGCCACCACCACTAGCGCCACCGCCACCGGTGGGCGGGTTGCAGGTGCAGGGGTTGCCCGCTGCGCAGCCGCATGAGCAGCCCGGCATTGCGGGGGGGAGAGGCGGCGGCAAGGGTGGGGTCTTAGGTTTGCAGGGGTGGTAATTCCCTCTACTATTAGAGTACAGTTTGTCGCAGTTGCATTCCCAGCCTGTTTGACAATCGAGGCAGGGTTCACCGTCGGGACAATATCTTGTAAGGTCCCAGGGATCTAAATCGTTAACTGGCCTGTTCAAAACAAATTCGTAAAGGTTGATGCCGCCTGATTCTCCGAGCCAATCCCTATTAATCCACCTCTGCGCGTTCGGGTCATAGAAGCGGTACCCATAGTAATACATGCCGCTACTGACGTGACATTCTTTGCTGGAGAAGCGATAGACGTTGGCAGGGGAGAGTGCGCCGCTCGCCGAAATAGTGTTGCCGAACGGGTCGTAGCGGTAGTTGGCGACGACCGATTGATTGGTATCGACAAGGGAACTGATGTTGCCATGCACATCGCCGAAATAATAAGCGTGGCCGTTCCCGTCCGTACGAGCGAGCAGGCCGCCGATGCCTCCGGCGCCTTCGAAGGTTCCGCTGAGGTCACGGCCTCGGGTATAACTAACGGGATCCGTGCATGAACCTCGTTCCTGGATGACCCGCCAGCCATCATAGAAGTAGTCGGTTTCCCCTCCTAAGGGTTCACAGATGGCCGTCCACTCTGAGCCGCCGGAATTGTATTCTGTGCGCGAACGCAGGCGGCCCAGGCCGTCGTAAACGAAATCGGTGCGGTGGTCGTAGCCCGACTGCGGGTTGTCATCGCAGCCCAAGGGTGAGCTGGCTTCATCCGCATAGATCCAGCGCACCAGCCGGTTCTCGTCATCGTAGCAGTAAGTGGCGATGCCGCCGTAGGGTGGATCGAATGGACTTGTGACACATGCGTTAATAAGATTCCCGTTCGCATCGTAGGTGCAAGTATTACATGGTGTGCTGCCACTGACTGGACGTGTGGTGAGCTGGTTTTTGGAATCAACGGTGAACGTGTTAACGCCGCTGCTGTTGGTCACGTAATTGAGGTTCCAGGCGCTGTCGTAAGCGTAGCCCCAATGATCCGCGGTTGCGAGATTTGTGGCGATTTTAAGCTGGTTGATGGGATCATACGTATAGTGCAGGGCGTCGCCGGCGGCATTTGTGAAAGCCGTGCGTTGGCCGCCGACGCTATAGCCGTAGAGGGCCGAATCGAGTGTGGTGTTTCCACTATTTTTGAGGAGCGTGCCAAGCGCGCGGGCGTTGGCGTCGAAGTAATTGGTAATGTACGAGCCGCTCGGAAGCGAGAGGCGCTTGGGAATGGTCGAGCGGAAGGCGTCGTACGTATATGTGAAGGAGCCGGCGGGCGAGACGACGTTCGTGAGGCGGCCGCCGCCATCCCACCTGAAAGCATTGGTCCACGACCCGGAGGCCTGTTGGAGGCCAAGGGCCACACGGCGCCGATTAGAGTAAACGTTCGTCACTATGTCGTTCGCAAACAGGCCGCCTTCAGTATAAAGCTGCCCGCCGACGGTGTAAGTGTATTTCGTGGCGCCCAGCCCGTCAAGCATGTTCGTGAGGCGATTGAGCGAGTCGAAGCCGAAAATGACCGGGCTGTCATTTGGATAGAGGATGTTCGTCAAATTGCCCACCCCATCGAACTTGTAGTAAGTGTTGCCTTTAGCGGCGCTCCAGCGGTTGGTAAGGCGGTTATCGGCGTCGTAATTGTACTGGAGATTTGTCGAGCCGGCCTGGTCCACTTTGTTGGTGATCCTGCCGTACTGGTCATAAATCCAGCGGGTGGTTTGGTTTTTGCCGTCGGTGAGCGAGAGGAGGTCGCCCGCGGCGCTGTTGGTGTAGAGGAGAACCTGATTGTTGGCGTTGGTCTCGGCGGTTTTGCGTCCGGCTGCGTCCCGGGCGTACTCGGTTCCGAATCCGAGCTGGTTTGTGTAAGCGACTAATCCGCGAGCGGAGTAGTAGGAGTACTCCACGCCACCATCCGGGTAGCCGCGCGCGAGCAGGCGGTGCAAGCTATCGTAGGTATTTGTGACCATCACGCTATTGCCGTCGGTGACATAGACCGGCTGGTCTTCATTGTCGAACGTCGTTTGCTCCTCCGCGAACATAGGATTGGACACATTGGTCACCAGCCCCTGGTTGTTGTAGTAGAAATATCGGGTAATCGCCCCGTCCGAGGTCGTGGTGACCCGCTGCAGGGAATCGAACCAATTCGTGACAGTCGCGTCTGGATGATAGACGTTTGTGCGATTGCCCTGGTTATCGTAGGAAAAGGCCGTGGTCATTTGCACGGGTGTGTTCCAGGCGTTGGTGACTGCCATGAGTGCGCCGCACTCACAGTAAGCGTAGAGAGTGATGACTCGATTGGCGTTGGTTTCTGCAACTTTATGACGCAGGGCATCATAGCCGAAATACGTCCAGTAGCCGAGCCGGTCCTTTGTTCCGCTCAGGTCGAGAATGGTATAGACGTTCGAAACAGTAGTGCCGTCAGGGTACGAGACACCGGTCAGGCGTTGGAGATTGTCCCAAAAACTGGTGGTGATCAGGCCGCGCTCATCGGTGGTGGTGTTGACCAGTCCATTGGCATAATAACTCCATGAGATACTGCGGCTGATTTCGACGTCAGTGGTGTTCGTGACACGGTTCAACCCGCCGCCGGCCGTCCCGTAGAAATAATCAGTGGTCAGTCCACTGGGGCGGGAGATTACTGTGATCTGCCCGTAAGCGTTGTAGGTGAACAGGGTCTGCTGGTTGAGCGCGTCATAACTGGCATCCGGCTCGTGGAACGCGTTGCCGGCGCTAAAATAATTACTGATGACCTGCTCGCCGTTCGGGCCGATCTGTTGCTGGAGGTCAATTTGATTGGCAGCATAGTAAAAACTGTTGGTACGGTAGCCGATGGCGCCGCTGGTTGTTGAGTAAGTGGCGATGGTCTGGGTCGGGAGGCCGTAAGGATTGCGGCTGTAATGAGTGTAGCGGGTGCTGGCGCCGTCGGGCAGGACCAGGGCAACGAACGCGGGCTGGGCGTTGGTGCCGATATTGTTGGCCGTGCCCTTGCCGTCGTAGTCGTACCAGAAAAGTTGCCCCGCGATTGAGCCATCCAGGCTAGGGCTGGGGAGCTGCTCGAGTGAAAGCGTGCTGGATGCGTTGCAATCGGTGGGATCAATCAACCAATGGCGCAGCCGCCCCTTGGCGTAATCGGCCGTGGTCAGGCTGGTGGGATCAGTGGTCGAGAGATGGGCATACTGCAGCGGGTCCCAGTAGAAGCTGTTGCGGGCGTTCTGGTCCGCATTGTCGAGCGTGTTCGGCAAAGGCGAAGTCGAGGGCACCGTGGAATAAGTGGTGGGCAGAAAGCTGCTGCAGTCATAGCGGTAAAGAAAGAGGTGATGGCCGCCGGTGGGAAGGGTGACTGCCACGTAGCGGTTTACCACGTTACCGCTGGTGCAGAAAGCCGGATTGCTGACATCGTAGCCTCCGTAAGAAAAGCTGGTCGAGCCGTACTGGGTCGTCATGGTCGTGATCCAACCCGGGTTATCGGCGTCGTAGGTGAACGAGCTGCCCAGACCGGCGACATCAACGACGTTGGTGAGAAATCCCTTGTTATCGTATTTCAGCAGGTTGGTGCGCGTGAACGGGTCCACCACCTTGGTAATCTGGGACGGGAAACTCGCGTTCTCGTAGTACAAGGAGGTGACGTTGCCGTCGGCGTCGGTGACGCTGAGGAGCTGGGCCACGCCGGGGCTGGTCGAGTAAGTGTACGTGGCAGCGTTCCCCTGTGGGTCCGCGTGGGAGGTCAGAAAGTAGTTAGTGTTCCCGTCGCCGCCGATGAACCGGAAAGTGAAAAGGTCTTTGGCGCCGGTTGGGTAGGTGATTTGATAGCCGCCAGTGACCGGGCTGAGGAGCGAGCCGTCTCGGTACTGCTTGGCGTTGTTCGTGTAAGGGACGTAGCCGGCCCCGGCGCGGTGGAGCAGAAGCAGGCCTGTGCTGGGGCTGGTCAGGTCAACGAGGTAAGAGCGGAAGGAACAGGACCAGTTGGTGCCAACGCCGAAGATTGCGGGATCTTCGACAACAGCCCCGCGCTGCCGGTACGACAGGTGAAAGGTGACCTCGAGACCGCGAGCTGGCCTGTACCACAAGGGAGAATCCTCGATGCGTGTATTACAATAGGGCTCAGAGATCCAGAAGATCGGCGATCCATGGTCCGCGTCGGGGCCCCAAGCGCAACTGGGGCAGCCGCTACCGGGCGGGCCGCCGCCGTGGGGGCCGCCAGGAGGACCGCCTGGCCCCGGGCCATGTGGAGGGCCGGGAGGGCCAGCAGGGCCAGGGACA
This sequence comes from Verrucomicrobiota bacterium, assembly GCA_003176045.1. Taxonomy (GTDB): domain Bacteria; phylum Verrucomicrobiota; class Verrucomicrobiia; order Limisphaerales; family UBA8199; genus PSRM01. The sequence goes on from PSRM01000368.1 coordinate 4,456, forward strand.
CAGCAACTATCTGTGCAAGGAGGCGGCGGGTCCAATTGATCCGGGCAGACAAAGCCAAAGTAAGAGCAGTCCTCCAAAGCATGAACGGTCAACACAGCGAGCAACTGTGTGCACACCAGACCGTGGAAAAGCCGGCGGCTCGCTACACACTTGGGGACGGAGAGATTCAGATTGGTCTGCGGTTTGGTTTTCATAAGCGGGTCATGAGAAACCGTAATAGTGGTTCTTAGCCAACAGCGTTTGCGTTTGGTATGAGCACTCTTAGCTTTCCCTATGCCAGCGGAGGCTCCCGAGCTAAACTGCTGACTTGCAGGCAGTTACGGCGGCATCGGCCCTTTTAGCTCTCGGGGAAATGAGCAGTGGGAATCCACCTGTTCGCAAATTTTCAGGAGCTTGAAGTGGATCCTGACCGCATAAACGCGAGCTGCTCGTGGCGTGAGCAGTGACCGCTCACAAATGAGCACTCACTGCTCTCGGAATTCGAGATCCACTCAGCGAAACTTCGCGCGGGTGGGGTTAAATAGTGAAACCTCAGACTTGTTACTCCCCGGGTTACACCCCGTTACGGCTTTTGTTACGCCTTTTTTGCGAAAAAAACCCAGTAAAATGCGGCTTGTTACGCTGTTACGGCTCCAGACTCCCAAGAGGGGGTTAGAGGGTGTCTTAATCTTAATCTTTCTCTTAATCTTAATCCCCGCCCCATTGAAGCTGGAGCTTGTCAAGGCCCTGGGTTCGGTTAAATTTATTGCTACGCTTGAATAGTCCCTCCCACACCGCGATTAGCCGAAGGGGGCTAGCTCGAATATATCACACCCTTTGTAGGGGACGACGTAAGGAGGCCCTTTCTGGCGGCGAGTTCGCAAAGAGGACTCCTCACGTCGTCCCCTACAAGCCGACGCCGGTTCAAACGTGGTGTGAAATTTCCAGGCTAGCCCTTTGGTGCTGGCTATTGCCGGCGTGGTTGTGCCGCCTGTCCCTCGCAATCGGCGCCGAGGCGGAGAAGGTGGATTTTTGTTTTCAAATCCGGCCGATCCTGGCCGATCACTGCTTCAAATGCCATGGGCCGGATGAGAAAGCGCGCAAGGGAAAGCTCCGGCTGGACTTGCAGGAAAGCGCTTATGCGATTCGTGACGCGGACCGGCAAGAGGCGGCGATTGTGCCGTTCCATCCCGACCGCAGCCAATTGTGCCGGCGCATCACGGCCACCAATGAAGACGACCGCATGCCGCCGCCGGCAAGCAAGCTTAGCCTCACCGATGAGGAAAAGGCGCTATTGCGACAATGGGTCGAGCAAGGGGCGGAGTACAAACCGCACTGGGCGTTCAGTCCGGTGGCCAGCGTTCCGGTGCCCAGGCTCACGGACAGGGCGGCGCAGCGCAACGAGGTGGATGCGTTCGTCCTGGCGCGTCTGGCCCGCGAAGGTGTTCAAGCAGCGCCTGAGGCGGCGCGTGAAACCTTGATTCGCCGGTTGAGTTTCGACCTGCGCGGCCTGCCTCCCAGCCTGGAGGAGATTGACGTCTTCATCGCCGACACTTCGGCCGGCGCTTATGATCACTTAGTGGACAAGCTGTTGGCCTCGCCCGCTTACGGCGAGCAGCAGGCCGCGTTGTGGCTCGATCTGGCCCGGTTCGCCGACACTTACGGTTATCAGAACGACGTCGAGCGGGATATGTCGCCCTGGCGCGATTGGGTCATCCGCGCTTTCAATGACAACCTGCCTTACGATCAATTCGTCACCTGGCAAATCGCCGGTGATTTGCTGCCCAAGCCGACTCGCGATCAGCTTGTGGCTACCGCGTTCAACCGGCTCCATCGCCAGACCAACGAAGGGGGCAGCATTGACGACGAGTTCCGCGCTGAATACGTGGCCGATCGTGTCGCCACCGCGGGCACCGCTTTCCTCGGGCTCACGCTGGGTTGCGCCCGCTGCCACGATCACAAATACGACCCGGTCACTCAAAAGGACTTTTATCGCATGGCTGCTTTCTTCAATAACATTGACGAGTCCGGACTTTATTCGCACTTCACCCGCGCCACGCCCTCGCCGAGCCTGCTGCTTTATGGAAAAGGCCAGGAAGCCAGGCACCGCGAGTTGCAGTCGCAAATTCAAGCCAAAGAAGCAGGTCTGCCTGCGTTGATAAGAGATGCTCGTCCGCGATTCGAAAGCTGGCTCGCCACGCGGGAAGGCCTCGACGAAAGAATTCCTCAGACATCTCCCCACGCCGAGCCCCGGGACGTACATTTGCAGGACAAACGGCCGACGATTCTCCCTCTCCCCTTCGGAAGGGGAGAGGGCCGGGGTGAGGGGTC
>PSRM01000010.1 GCA_003176045.1 Verrucomicrobiota bacterium
TCGAAGGCATCCTGGAATGAATTTGGAAGCTGCAGGTTGGCTGAGTTGTTGGTGAACAGCAGCTGGGCCATCTTCTGCCGGGTAACGGCATAGGCGTCATTCATGCGGACCTTGAGCAGACTGATCTCGCGATCGGTCGCCTGAATGATCGTCTCGCCGAAGGGCAGCGGGATCGGAACGACCCAATAAGCCAGATTCCACTGACCGTTTTGCACGCCGGGCGTGATCACAGGGCTGTTAAACCCGCCGGAATATCCGACAAACTGCCCCTGGACCATCGACTGGCCCTGCATCGGGATCGTGATCTGGTTGAGCCCGCCCGCCGCCCTCTGAGCGTTGCCCGTCAGATAAAAAAGCGTCGGCGACGCAAAATAAATCTGGACGAACAGTTTTGGAACAAACGCGCGCCGCGTGACCGCGGTCAACTCATTGTAAAGCGAGCCCGTGGGGGCTGCGCCAAGACCGGGCAACGGCATTTCAGGCTCCTCTGTGCTCTAACGGGCGTTCGATCGAAACTCGTTGAGAGCGTCACGCGCCATCTTGGCGACAAGCTGATCGTCTTCGCCTTTAGAATCCATCAGCTTCTTGAGATCGGTCCCCCCTTCCCCAATCTGCTGTGCGAAATCCCAGGAGCCAAACCCGGCCGGCGCTACTGGCGACTGCGGCGGATTCAAAGCCTCGTACAGAAGCCGGCCGTCCTCATGGCTGAGGATGCCTTTGGCTTCCATCATCTCCTCGATCTTCTTGATTCCCTCCGGAGTGTAGCGGTGATTCTTCCGGAGAGTTTCGCGGCCTGCCTCATAGGTCGATTTGAGCTGGCGGCGCTGCTCCTCCGCCTTCTGCTCCGCCTTCTCAGCATCGATCTTGGCCTGCACGTCGGCGAGTGACTGTTTCAGGCCGCTGATCTCGTCATGCAGGGGCTTGGCCGCGTCCAGCTCAGGAATCGGAAGGTCAGGAAACGCTTCCTTCTGCGCCTGCTGCAGCAGCTTACGCGCCCCCGGCTTCTTGAGAATGCCGGCCAGCGTCGCCAGCGCGGACTGCTGCTGTTGATAGGCGACTTCGTCGACCTCGATCTGGACCTTGGCCATCAACTCACCTTCTCGTGGTCGGCGACACTATTGCAGAAAAATCGTATAAAGCGCCGGCCAACTTGTTTCTCAAGTCCGTTGGAATCAGCAAGCCTAGCGTAATCGCTTTGTTTAGAAGCCTGTCACACTCTGCTTGCGCTTTTTGCACCTCATTGAGATAAATCCATCGCTGGATATCAATCTCAATATCCGTAGGTTGCCGAGCTTCACTCGCATCAGCATAAGGCGTATGAAGCTCGGCGAGAGGCATCAATCACTTCCCCGGCATCGTGCTGGCGTTCGGCACGTGCTCGATCGTCATCGCCTCCGATCGCGACTGTGCCGGCAGATGCGACTTGCGGCCACCGATGTCGATCTGCTCCATGTTGACCCGCACGATCTGTGGATCGCTCTTGGGGATCGAGCTGGCGCCGTTCTGAAAGATGTTGGACGGCATATCAGTCATCCTTTCGAATGTTGGCCACGCCCATCGGATATTTCACGTTGCCGGGCAGCGGCGCATCGGTGGGAAAACGGTCGCGATCGTCGAGCTTCGGCCGCATGTACGGCGCATCCCAGGGACGCTGCTCGCCGATCGGGCCGCGCGGCACTTCCTTGCATTCAAACAAACGGCGGCTCATGACGGCTGCGCTCCCGGTTGCGGCGGCGCTCCCCCTGCCGGCGGGGCTTGCCCGCCTTGACGCAGCTGGGCCATCTGCTGACCCTGCTGCAGGTTCTTCATCTGCAGATTCGCCAGCGCGTTGCGCTCGGCGGCCGGCGTCACGTCCCCCGGCTGCACGTGCTTGGCCAGGATATTCAGGGCCTTGAGCACGTCGGCCCCTTCCGGCGAGCCCGCGCCCATCAACGGCAACAGCTGCTCCAGCTGACGCACCGCGACCGCGAGCCGTTGCTTGCCTGCCGCCTCATAGCCGAGATTCGGCGAAGGCGTGGTGGCCGGCGTCGCGCCCATGGGCGGCGGCTTTGGCCCGCCCGGCACCGGCGAGGCCGCGCCCGGCGGGGGAGGAGATCCGCCGGGCGTTGAGGTTGGCGTTTCCGCCACGGCAGATTACCGGCGGCCCTTGCGGCCCCGACGACGGTTCTTCGAAAGCATGTCGCTCTCCTGGGTTGCTCTGAATGCGGAATTGCACCGCGTTGGCTTGCTCCAGGGACCGGGCCGACCGGCTCGATCCTGCAAATCGGACTATCGATCACTACTATCCACGATCCCTAGTAGCTTATTGCGGCTCTCATTCGCCAACGTGACTTGTCATCACTTTTCGAATCTGCTAAACCCTTGCACATGCAGGGGAACGTACGCAGCGAGCGCCGATATCTCAGCGTCAAAGACGCCGCCCGCCGGCTCGAAGTCCATCCGAGCTTCATCTACAGGATCATCAAAAACAATCCAGATGGATCCCCCTTCCAAAGATTCGGTCGAGTCCTGCGCGTCAGGATCGACTTATTCGAAAAATGGGCTTCTCAGAAGGTGATCAAATAATGTGGAATCTTGATGTCGTGATCGATGCAGGAATGCCTGTCGTGTGGCAATTTCTATTCAAGAATAAGAGCGCTGCAGAGGAGATGTCAGCGACGCTAGCCAGAGGACAGATAAATCAGCGCGAGTTTCCTAGAGCCGAAGCTTGGGTTACGCTCCGAGACGAATACGGATCGACAGCCGACATCCGATGCCTTACGATCAAAGGCTGGCGACTAACTGACATGGAAGCAGACCAAGGCGGGCAGGTTGAGCGTGCTATCAACCAGCAACAAGCCGTCGCTCGCGCTCAAACGCTGATCCAATCCGATCCCAAACTCAACGGTGCGAACAGGCTCGTCACCATGCCTCCCGGAATGATGCCCGGCCGCATGGCTTAGCGCCGAGCCCCCTTCTTCGCCATGATCTTCTCCAGCGCCTCCGGATCGCGCTGGGCAAGCTCGCGCATGAGCTGGGCTTCTTTCTCCTCTTTCTCCCGAAGGCGCTTGTGCTTCATTTCCTTGTTGGGGAAGGGGAGATCGTCGATCGCATCGTGCTTATCAACGATGCCAAGGCGAAGCCCGCCGACGATCAGCTGCTGGTGATCATCCATGAAGATCGGTGAGGACGAATGTGAATCGACGCTCACCCGCCGATCATCAGGGATATCCGTCAGTAAGAACGACGTTTCTTCCATTGTTTTTACATTTTTGCCGTCCGTCCAATATTTTTTAGGATCCTTGGCTTCCATGATCGACAGGTGCTTGTCGCCAGCCGCCGCGCATTGCCGCTCAATCCGCAGTGACGTGTCTCGGAGCCGCGGCGAGCCGGTTTTCATCAAAGTGTTGGCGTGCACACCCGCCCGCACGCCAGATTCGCCCTTACCCTGCATGATCTCAGGGAAGCCCCCCAGCATGTTAATGACTTCGATCTGATTCTTGATCATTGGCAGCAGCTCAGCCGGGAAAGCCGGCGTCAAATCCTGTACGCTTGCGCCTTGATTCATATTGAAATATCCGTTCGCCTTGAATTCGCCATAGCGCTCATCTGTCAGCCCGTCAAAACCGGTGAAAGCCAACACTTTGTCAATCTGCTGCCCCATCAGATGCTCAGCGTCCGCCGTCCACATGGACAGCTGCCCTTGCGGCTTGATCAGGTCGGCCAGCTCCGAACGCCCCCAAATATAATTAGTTTCCTTATTCGCCTGAATAAGCGTATAAGGATGAAGTTTGCTCTGCGTCGCGCCGGGGATCATGAGGTTCTGCTTCTTCATAATCACATCATCGCCTTCAATGAATGCTGGGCTGATGATGATATCCGGCTCGATCATCTGAATTGTCGTGTAATCCGAATCGTCCTGAATCCACAGCTCGTGCATTTTCACGACATCAATTGCAATCTGCGGCCCGAACATGACATAATTCGGATCGTTGTTGAGCTGCACAATGCCGCCAGGGATCGGCCGGGTGTTCTGCTGCACGCCAGTATTGAGCACCGCCGTCGATAGAACTGCATGAAAGAAGCTTGACGGCTCCTCACTCATCGCGCCTGGGCTGGCATGCGCCTTGATTTGCTCAAAAAGCTGCTTGGCTTTCGGCAACCGGACGATACGCTGCCACACTTCCGGCAGGCTGAGCATCGAAGTCTCGCAAATCACCGCCTGCTTCGACAGGTCGGTTTCATCCTCCCGATACACGCCCATGTGCCAGGGCATGACCAGCTTGCGATGATAGACCGGCGACCGCTCCCAGCCGTCATAATGCATCCACTGCTTAAGGAAACAGGCGCCGTATTTCAACGACTCAAAGACGCCTTGCCCAAATTCGATATCAGTGTCAGTGCGTTCGAAGCTCTTGGTCAGCAAATTGCTGACCCGGTTGGCCCGATTAAGCACTTCCATCGGATAGTCGTTCTCGAAATCAATTGAGAACTTCAAGTCAGTCGGTGAAAAAAGGTTGGATGCCGTCCGATCGAGATGATGATACAGAAGGTTAATATTCGACCGGGTTCCGTCCTGTTGCCCCGTCTCGCAAAGCGTCGCGAACAGCCGGCAATAGCTTGCGCGGATTCCCGCTGACACCCGGCACTTCTCAATGAGATCGTTGGCAAACTTGATCAGCTCACGCCTGCGCGTCGGGACCTGCAACATGACTACACCCTTGGCCGATAATTCGGCTGCTGCGTTTCCAAGGTCGGATTTTCATTCTGAAACGCTTTCGCGTGCGGCGCAAACCGGCCGTGTTCCCGCCGGATCGCCTGTTGCACCCGCACCCCGGCATTCGGGAATGGGCCGGACTGCACATCCGGGCTCGTCATCACCGCCTGATGGCCGAGATTGAACCCGACCTGCGGCGCAGTCGGGTTCGCCTGCATATACTGATGCACCTGATTGTTCGAATCGATCGCCGGGGCCGCGATGTCACCTTCATGCATCCCATCGCGCATGTTGGTGATACGCAGCCCAGTCTCAGCCGGCGTCACACCCATAAGCTCGGCCGCCATCTGCGCCCGCATCTCCGATCCCGCCTCCTGATCACGATAATGCTGGTCATTATTCTTGGTTTTGGCGCTGATCACGCCCGGCAACACCGGCGCCGCATCATCGTCCACCGCCGTATCGTGCCCGCACAAGGGGCAGAAACGCGGCCACTCCCGCCCTTCATGGACGAAGCGCTTGTGGCAGGCGTCACATTCCAGCTTGTAGATCATCGCATTCCCCGTGGTGCCCGCGGCGCGCGCGGCTTACGCGGTGTTCGCATCGCCCGCCGGCCACGTAAGAATTGCAACTGCGCATTCCTGCGATCAGCTTCCTTCTGCGAGAAAAAGGACGACATCATATTCTGATTGAACAAAGCAACAGCGTTAGAAACGCTCATTTTTTCCTTGTTTTCCTCAAATTCCCGCGTGCGACGGAGCGAGGAAAGAGTTCGACGCACGCGATCCCTCCAGCACCGAATGCCGATCGCGAGCGCAACCACCCGATCATCTTTTTTCTTGCCCTGCGCTTCGATCTTATCCTCCTCGCGGGTGACCGCCTTCATCTCTGTAATTGTGTCCATCGATCGAATATGCAGCTGACCATTCGACACAAAGTCGCGAAGCCCTTCCATGAGCCGAACCTTGCCGGTTGGACCTGGGCCGGGCGTGGTTTTCCACTGGAACGATCCGCCTCCATGTCCGATGGCATCGGGACGCACGTAAATATAGTTCCGTACATTGTTGAAGACATTAAATAGCCCTTTCTCCATGATTTGTGTCGGTTGATAGCCCGATTGAACATGCGAGCGAAGATGAACGATCTCATCCCAAACCGAAGCCCCCGGTCCATTCAGCTCGATGATCAGATAAACATCGTTAGCGCCGTCTTGCGCGTACCACGCCGCGATCGCCATGATAACCCAGGCGAATTGCCGGGTGTTGATCAGCGGCCACGCATATTCCGCTTCCTGATCCGCACCGTCAGCAAAGCAACGCAGAACTTGGACCGACGATCGGTCATTTTTCTCACTTGACCCAAACGCCACGTCCGCCGAGACGATATAGACCGCGCCGGATTTGTGTGGCGGCTGCCACACCTTGAATTCCACCGACTTAGGTGTTGGCGCTCGCCACACCCTCATATCCGTAAATTCAAGGCCGCAGGTGAACATATACGTTTCAAATTTCTTGCTAACAAATTTATTCCATTGATTGGTAAGATCCTCCGGAGCAAAGAAGACCGATCCGGTCATTTGCCATGATTCATCCTCGACCCACGGCTGCTCCTGTATTCGTGTCGCCGAGCCCTCATACTCTGCCGGCACGTCCCCTTCCGGCTCAGCATTGGGATCCATCTTGCGCCGAATCCACGCCAGCTGCTCGGGCGTGATCTCGTGATCGTACAGCTCCTTGACCTTGCGGATCTTCTCCAGCTCGCGCCGCGTCGGAGGCTGTAGGCCATACCGCTTGAAATCCGGATCGTCCCGATCAATCGATTGGCTGGGCTTCGACCACCAGCCAAGGAAAATACAGAAGCAGTGCGCCGTGTCCTTGCGCGCTTCCTCCCACATATCCTGCCAGGAATTCGGCCCGCGCGCCGTCGATTCGTAAATATACAGTCGCTCTGGATTCACCTCCGACAGCGATTGCTCAAAAGCCTCCAAGCCCTCATCATTCTCATACGAGCACAGCTCGGAAAGATGGGCGAACGACAGACCGACCGATCGGCCAAGCGTCCCGCTCGACTTCGACGCCCGCACGCCCGCCGACATGAACAGCATGCGCGCGTCATTGGACAGCGTGAGGCCATCGCGGTTGGTCGGCGGCTTGATCCGGGGAAACTGAAGATCAACGGGAAGATCCCGGATCATCGTCTCGATCTCGGACCGGCCCGCTTTCTTGTTGAAATCCGTATCCATCACCAGAGCCCCGCCAAGGCCCTTGTGCGTTCCAAGATAAAACAGGCTGAGAGCGCGGGCGATCGTCGAGATGCCGAGCTGGCGAGACTTCAGAACATAAACCCGGTGAATCCCCCGCTCCAGCGCATCAAAGACGCCGGTGATAAAACGGATCTGGCCGTCATACAGATTCTCGCCAAGGCAAGTGTTGGCACCGAGATCCTTGGAATTGATGAAACAATGATCGAGGAAGACGTAAAACGCCTCCTCAAACGCCTGCCGATACTCCCGTGTCCAACCCATGCCGCCGGCATAACACGAATTTTGCCGGCCCGGCTACAGGGTCATCTCCAACCCGAAGTTGGGTGTTGTCGCTCTTTCAACTTTTGCAGCTCTATGTTAGCCCGCGTCTCGACACTTGACCAGAACAGCACGGGATCCTGCCGGGGATCGAGCACCAGGATCTCGACCATATCCCCGGCATTGATAGGCGGCACGATCACACAGGCCCCAGCGAAATCCTGGGGTAGGTTTCGGCCAATCCGGGCGGCCATGGCGGTAAAGGCCCCAGCGTAGTCAACTGGCGCCGGCTGATTGTCTTGGGTCATCAGTTTTCTCCTCGCTCACGAATCCAATACCAAAAAGCAATATCAAAAGCGCGCCATCGAGAATACCCAAGCACGCGATAAGCTCGATAATACTGTCGCAAAATTATCACACCAGATACCTGTGGGTGTAGCCTCCCTGCTTGATCTCCTCGTTGACCGCGCTCCCCACGCTCCAGGCGGTCGACACACGTTCGGCCACGCTCTCAGGCACATTAGAGTAGGCCGACACCCGACCGGACTTCCAGCCGACCTGAAACTCCCCGGCATCGGTGTAAGCGACCCAATTGATATGAGACGAAAACACTTCCCGATGCCAAGCCATCACTCAGTCCTCACTCAGCCGGTGCTTGAGATCCTTCAGATGCGCCTTCTGCTCCATTTTTGCTTTCTCATTCATCATCAGTTGATGAATGATCGGAAGCAAAATGTCGTCGCGATCCTCAACCGCCTCGTCGGAGAACAGCAGGAACGGAATTTTCAAAATCTGCGGCGCTGCCGGATTGTAAAAGGGGTTGTCCGGAGGCACGCGCCAAAGAATGATGCGCCGGCGCAAATGATTGTGTGGCCCAAGACTCCAGAATTCACCTTCACACTCAGTCTGATAGCTTACGGCACGCTGACGATCGCGCACCAGCACCCGGCCGGGCGTACGGATATGAGCCCAGCGGTCAGGATGTTGCTGAAAAAAGGCCGCGTCTTGGTCGATCGCCCTCATATGTTCACCACGCGCCAGACCTCCTGCACCGCTTCAATCGTCGAGAACATGATATTCGCCGACACGAAGCGAGGCAAGATCGCGGTTTTCGGGGGCACCAACATCGGCATGCCTTCAGCTGGAAGCAGGAAAGTCTCGTAGCCTAGATCACGCATAAAGCCACGCAGTTGCGCCTGCGACACCCCGGCGCGCTCCATAGCTTCGAGATTCAGCTCGCACACAATGAACGGACACTTGAGAGTTTCAACCGATCCGGAAAGTGTTCTGAATTCCGCCCCTTCGATATCCAATTTTATCAGCTTAGCATGTTTTGCCGAGGTGTCATCCAATCCAATAGTCAATATTGGCTCTTTCTCGTCAGATTCTTCCCACAAAGAATTTTGACCGGGATCATCCTTATGAAGGAAAATAAAACTTGAATGGCAGTCGTCTAGCAGAGCGCGCTTCAAAATATCTATGTTTTTGTTATTAAGCGCTACGTTCTTTTTCAGCTTTTCAAAAGACGAAGAACTCGGCTCGTACGCCTCAACTCGACCTGCTGGACCAACAATGAAGGATGCCAAAATCGAAAAAAATCCGATATTCGCCCCACCATCAATAAAGATATCACCAGGGCGAAGAACGTGATTCATCACGTTGATCAGCTCAGGCTCAGGCCAAACCTGAGCCTCCAAGTATTCCATCAGCTTCCGATCACAAACGAATTCAAGGTCAAGATCCATCCGGAGCTTGCAGTTGTCCCCCCGTGGTCCGCGAAACAGATATTCCCTGATCATCGTCTCTCAACCTTTTCAAAGCCGCCGACTTGATCGAGCCGAGCCATCGATCAAGCGCGACCTCGTGCGAATCACCCATGACTTCCCCAGTCAATTTGGCCATCTCGACCAGCAGCTCAACAACCTTGCCGGAATTTTCAATGCACTTGCGTTGAGCCTGCTGCACCTTCCCCGCCGTCTGCAGCATCCGGCGATAAGGCTCGTCAGTTTTCTCCCGCAACGCCTTCCGGCCGGCAAGCGTGATGTAGAGATTATGCGAACCCTCCGGATCTTGCGGTGATTTCTTACCGAGCAAAAGGCCCTTCTTGACCAGGGATTCGCACACCTCTTTCCAATGACCAATCGGCATCATCGGCACATCGTTTGAAGCGATCGACAGAACAATCATCTCATCAGTGGTTAGCATTTGATCTTGTCCTCCAAAGCCGCCCTGATACGATCAAACACCGGCTCCCAGCGAGCTTCACGCCCTTGCTGAAAAATCATATGTTTCGGATACCAAAGAGAGCCGTTCATGCTCGACGGGCCAATCCGATAATCCCGGCCGCGCCAGGAATACGGCACCCACGTCTCGATCCCAGCTGCGCCGGCAATGTGCCCCATCGCCGACTCACAAGTGATGACAAGGTCGAGATCACGCAGGATCGCCAAGGTGTCGGAAATCTCCCGGATCCACGGCTTGAGATCCCGCACGATCGGGCCGGCACCGTGCTCATAAATCTGTTGCGAAGCGTCGTCCGCCTGCAACGAGTAAAGCTGCACGCCGGGCACCTGTGCCAGCTCGATAAAATGCGCGATCGGAATCGACCGGTGCGGATTGATGTCGTTGAACGGCGAGCCCGACCACGCGATGCCGACATGCAGCAAGCGGTCAGTCGCTTTCCAGTGGCTCGGCGCATTGAAGGGCGGGATCTTGATACCGGACTGACCGATATATTCGTTATTCGACAAGCCCATGGCCCACGGCAGACTGACGAAGGTGGTCCAATAATCAGCGTGCGGGCGCGGCGTATTGAGCGGTGCGACGCGGATATTCTTCAGATGACCGAAACAGATGCTGAAAAGCCGAAGCAGTTCAGCCTGACAGATAATATGCACCATCGTGCATCGCTCGGCCGCGCGCTCGACGAAGCGGGCGTAGCTCAGCGTGTCCCCCAGCCCCTGATCTGCCACCAGCCACAGCACCTTACCCGATTCTCCGCGCCATTTCGGGTAGGGCATATGCAGGAATTCAGTGAACCGATAGGGAAAACGCGCCTCAAAATGAGCGAGCCCCTTCATGAATTGGCGGTCAAACAGCAAAGCGAAGGCGTAGGCCATCTCGTTGACTGGATTATCCTCCAGCTCATACGCCTTCTGTGCACACCAAAGTGCTTTTTTCGTATCTTGTTCCTCGCCATGCACCTGCGACAGCGACACATAAGCCGCGGCGTGCTTGGGATCGTCGAAAACCGCGCGCTCTAAAACTTCGAGCGCCTCATCATTCTTCCCGATACTGTGCAGTTTCTGCCCCAAGGTGACCAGAGCCTTGTCGGTAAGATCCCGCGTCCGCCCTCCCGGCTGGCGATCGAACGGCAGCTGCGGCTCCTGCCCGTCCTCCAACGGCAGCTCCAGGAACCGGCGATAGCAAGCGATGGCGCCGAACGGCAAGCCAAGATCGGAATTCATCGCCGCGAGATAGTACCAGCCGACCGCAAAGGTCGGATCCGCCGTTACTGCTGAGACGAAGAATTGATAGGCAACTTGCGCGTTTTTGGGATCTTCCTTATTGTTGTGTGCGGCGACTGCGTTATTGAAGAACGCCAAAGCGCCAGTACGGTCACCCATTTTTCTTCATCCTGTCCGCACAAATGGTTATCGACATGCGATGACCAATCCTGCCGCCCGCACGGGCCGGCAAGATCGGCTCATTGATCTGATGGATCCACTCGCCCTGATGCAGCCGCGGCTCATTGCCCTGAGCGCACCACTTACAGCTTGACGGTAGATCCGATCTCGTCAGACTTCTTGTTGAACTCATCGCGCACCGCCTTGCCGAGATCGATGCCTTGGCTCGCCGCCCATAGGTCGAGATAGATCAGCGTGCCAGCGATCTCCGACGCGAGATCGGCAAGGTATTCCTCCTTGCTTTTCTTGTTCCCGGCGACACCGTCGCGGAACCGCAGAATTTTCTTGGCGATATTCTGCGCCGAGCCGAGCCCGTGCATAGCGAGGAGCGCAAGGAACGCGCCGATCGATTCGCCACCTTCGCCGCCGGCCGCATTGCCCCACTCTGCACCTGACCAGCTGTCGAGCGGATGGCCGAAACCTTCCTCGCACCGACGCACATTGGTTGTGCGCAAAGACCCAAAGGTCAGGCCGGAATCGGTTAAAATCCTGCGCGCTTGACACAAGTGCTCATAGCTCTCAGTCGAGAACCGATAATTTGGTTTGGTTGCTGCGGCCCAAAGCAGCTCAAGGGCTTCATTCGGTGTCATGGCTTGACATAAAACTCCGTTGTGAGCATTCGTTTGATTTGCTCCGCGCCATAGCGCGTACCGTTGCGGCTGACGAACCCCTGCCGCTCCAGCTCCTCAGCGACCGCGCGCAGCGAGCGCGTCGGCGCCAGCGAGCGCGCCAGCTCAATCCCCGACTGCTCGCTCCAGATCGGCACCAAAACGGCGTCCTTGCCCTCGCCCGCGAGCCGATGGCCGGTCGGCGTCTTGCCACCGATATAGCCCCCGCGCGCCCGCTTGCCGCGCTTCCCTTCGCGAATGCGCTCAGCGATCCGCCCGCGCTCAAACTCGGCGAGCGCCGCCAGCACGGTGAAAAACAGCTTCCCCGTCAGGCTTTCGTTCACCGGCTCAACACCGATATCGATCAGGATCACCCCGACCTGCTGGCGAGCGAACCGCTCGATCATCGCCAGAGCGTCCGACGCCGACCGGAACAGCCGGTCGAGCTTCGCCGCCACGATCACGTCGCCCGGCTCGATCTCCGCCAAGAGCTTGGCGCCCGCCGGCCGATCACGCAGCGGCACGGAGCCCGACACGCCAGGATCAGAATAGACCACGACGCCTGACGCGGGCTCGCGACGCAGGCCGGCGATGCTGCGGATCACCTCCTCCTGCCGATGCAAGGACGACTTCCCGTCCGCCGCCTGCTCGATCGTCGACACCCGGCAATAGGCCCGGATCACGCCCGCCTCCCCGCATATTGGAGCACCACGTCCGGCTCCTCATCAGGATAATCGCGCAGTCGGGCAAAAAACACGGCGGAGCGATCAAGCTCCTCAAACTCAACCAAGGGCGGCGGTCGGCGCAGGATCATGCCGATCAGAAATAGTGGTAATGCAGCAAGTGCCGCCACTATCACATAAGACATTGCGCCGGCTCCCGCCTCGGGGGCGACGTGGGAGGCGGGAGCCGACGCCACCGGCACGCCGGACTGGGGATCCGACAACGCGCCGATCTCGGGATGCCACGCAGCAAAGACCGCCTCAGGATCCTGCCGCCACAGCGGATTGATATTGTTCCACAGCACATAGGGAATCGACGGAGCGCTCGGCTCGACGGCAGGTAGCTCTGCAGTCCTCCGTCGAGCGCGATGCACCTCCTGCCAGCAATGGCTGTGGACTTTGACCTTATGACGTATCGTGTGAAACTGCCGCTCTGTCAAGCAGCGCTCGGCCGATTCCGAGCACGTCGACAAACCAAGCACCAGCACAAAAATAGCAGCCACAGCGATGATGGCATAAGCGACGCCTCGCATCCCCAGTCTCCCCCAGTCAAAGCCTCGATCAAGCTTGTGTAAGTGTCTTACTCCTGATCCGATCAGAAATCCAGCGAAAAGTCGGCGTCAAACCAGAAAAAAGAGATTGGCTTGGAGCCCATTTGAGCCTCGCCTGTATCAAGGTGTTGTCGGAATTGCGCTTTTCTGCTCCGGTCGGCCCCTTCATAAAGCGAAATCTCGGAGTTTTATTGGCGAGCCCGCAAATCATCGCTGCCAACTCGGCGATGCTGACTGACTCCGACGAACCGATATTAACCGGCCCGTTGAACTCCGACTGCATCAGCCGGCGAACACCCTCAATGCACTCGTCGATATAGAGAAACGACCGCAACTGTTTCCCATCCCCCCAAATTTCGATTTCTCCTAGATCCGCCTCCGCCTCAATCACCTTGCGGCACAACGCGGCCGGCGCCTTCTCCCGCCCACCCTCAAAGACGCTGTACGGCCCAAAGATGTTGTGGAACCGAGCGATCTTGACATCAATCCCCCAATTCCTGCGCGCCGCCAGATACGCTTGCTCCGCGAACCACTTTTCTTTGCCGTAGTCGCTGTCGCATGTCGTCGGATTGGCCAGCGATTCGCGCAGCCCGTCCTCCATGCCCGGTATCCACTCCGGATACACGCAGGCGGACGACGCATAAAACAAGCGGCCCTGGAACCGGAACGGTTTTTTGAACGGCGATGTCTGCGACAACGGCCGAAGCGCGTGAAGCACGTTCATGTTGATCATCGTGTTTGACACGATAATATCGGCATCGTTCTTCCCAGAAAAAATGAACCCAGCCCCACCCATGTCGGCAGCCAGCTGATAAATATCGTCAATTCCCTGATCCACGATCAGGCTGTAAGCAAGGTTCGGATCGCGGAGATCCCCCAGTTGAAACACGTCGGGCTCGGTTATCCAGCCGAACCGGGGAAACGCGATGTCGACCGCCTTGACCCAAAACCCTTCATGCACGAGCCGATTGACAAGATGCACCCCAATGAACCCGGCCCCGCCCAGCACTAGACAACGCTTCATGTCCTGCCCTTTACGATCGCACCAGCTTCATTTCCTGCCAGCCTTCCGGCTTGCCATGCAGCGCTCGCATGTCACCGAGCATCAAATGCATCCGCGGATCAGGATGGTTGTTCGGACCATCAGACGGCTCCAGCTCCCGGCCGGAATAGAGATGAACCTCCATCGTGCCGAGCAGCCCCGCCAACACGTCACCCATATGCTTTGCTCCTTACGCGACCGGAGGCAGATGATAATGACGAAAGAACGCGCTTGATCGAAACCAGGGCTGAATCTGACCGCACTGCAGCCCCAGGATCACCGCGCCCTCATCGCACGACACCTGTACCTCCCGCGTCTCCATCCGGCCGGGTATCGACAACCCAACGATCTCCCCAGTATCGGGGATCTCCGGACTGATGTCACTCGAATCAGTGAACACCCGGATATGGCACCCCTTTCGCTTGGTCATCACGACCAAGGCCGCCTGCCCGAACAGCGGGAATTTCACCTTGGCCCCGGAGCGCGCCGCCTGCCAGCCGAACGGCCCGAACCCCTGTGACCAGCGCAACCGCCAATCACTATCGGCTCCGGTCGCCTCCAGGAACGCCCCGCCCGGCTTCACCATCTGCCGCATATGGTGCGCGAAGACGATGTGCTGGCCCGCCTGCGCCCCATGCAGGCGGAGCACCGCGCCCCCGGCCGGCTCGACCAGCTCATGACGATGCCGTCGCCGGTGCGCCAGCGCCTTCTCATATGCGCGCAACCCATCGGGATCGCGGAACACGTCAAGCGGCTCGCGTACCTCACGCAGCCCAAACCCCGCATGATTAGGATCGAGCGACCGGGTCTTGGCCGGCGTGAGCGCGCGCGACTGCAGCCCGACCCGGGCAAGCTGGGCATCGAACGACCAGTCGGCGGTGAGCGTCTGGATCGCATCGCGAAAGCACCAGCGCGCCGCGATGTCCACGCCCGCCAGCGATCCAAACACGGCCCGGTTATCGATGGTGTGGCCGGTGCGATAGGTGTTGAGAATATGGTGCGCAGCCTCACGTGAGAAAATCACCATGCCGGCGCCGAGATTATGCATCACCGCATAGCCGTCGCATTGAAACAGGACACGATCCTCATAGGAGCGCGCGCTGACGGCGCCGACACGGGGCTCAAACAAGCTCATGGTCGGCTCGAACCAGTCCGGCTCAAGCAGCACGTCATTCTCCACGATGCCGATATAGTCGTAGCCGGCCTCCAGCAAAGTCGTGAGAGAATAGACGATCGCCGCATCGGCGCCGCCACGAATGTTGACGTGAACCGTCATGGTGTGGTGCGCTTTGTACTGGACTGGAAGCTGCTCCCCAGCCAGCGTATCCGATCCGTCGATCCACCAGAGATCAAACTTGTTAGGCTGGAGCAGGGGCTCGATCGTCCGCTTCGACATCTCAACCCGGTCTTTGGTGTGAAACGCAATACCGACCTTGTTCACAGTGTCTGCTCCATATCGTCACAGAAGGCCAGCGCGGTCTTCATTTGCGGGCCGATCACGTAATCAAAATCGGCCAGACTTTCGAAAGTTTTGCGCGCGAAGGTCAAAGCGGTGTCGTCTTTTTCCGGAACGTGCCTGAGCAGACAGAACGCAAGTAGCTGAAATGTCTTCATTCCGTACATTTCTTGCTCCAGATCATGCTGGAGCGTGTGCGGATTGCGCGCCTGACAAACAACCGGCGGGCCGAAGTGCACGCACATCCCCCGCCAAGCCATGTAGCATTGGCACAGCAGGCTGGCGAAGATGTCGTCATAGCGCCCGACGCCGGTCCACATCATCATGAGCGGCGCCAGCTCGCGCACGAACGCGGTATTCTGAGAATTGAATACCGTCGTTGTGCTCACCGGATCTACGATCACGCCAGCTCGACCGGCCGCATTCAAATCTTTTACCAGAGGTTGACCAGCAGCACGCGACACTGCGCCGATGTCCGGATCCCCGACCCAAAGACCGGCAGCGACGCCGACCTTCTGGCCTATCGCCGGCACACCGTCGATTTCAGCGTAATCGCAATGAAACGGAAGCCCACGATGCAGGCAAGGAGGAACAGTAAGCCCGCCGGGATTGAACCATTGCCCACCCGCCTTCAAACCAAAAAACGGCGTGGTCAGCAGGCGCTCGAAAGTGTGGAAATAGCCGGGGCTCAAGGGGGTATTGTCGTCATCGACCGACACGATAATGTCAGCCCCCCATTTCACCGCCTCCAGCAAAGCCAAATTCCGCCGCTGAATCGTTCGCCAGCCGATCAGCTCCGAGCACGAATACTCGTAACCAAAAACAACGTGGCAACGGTCGATCGTCTGAAGAAAATCAACCAATGAAATTGGGCTGTCGCGCTCGACCGCGACAAACATCTCGACGTTCGGCCCATACTTCCGATAAAGCTTGAGCACATGCGGAACGTTGATGGTGGTGGTGACCAGCGCGATCTTGCTCATGACGCTCCTGTCTGCGCTTCCTTCGCCCGCACCCACTGTGCCAGGATCGCCAGGATCAGCGCGTGCTCGGAAATCGGCGGATCATTGCTTTCCGCCGCCTGTCGGATCTTCTCTTTCAGCTCGGCCGGAATCCGGATGCTGGTCGGCGGAAACTGCTTGGCCATATTTCCAAAAACTCACTTCAAGGTGACGGGCGCCGGGGGCCGGGTGGTTGGGGGGGCTGTGGAGCCCCCGGCGCTCGATCCGGGCCTGGAGATCACGAGCCCGAATTTCATTTCCTGTGCAGCCATTTGATCCGTGGCGAGCCCGCATACCCCGCCTGCCACACGAACCACGCGAAATCCTCCTCCCCGCCACCCGGCTCCACGCCAGCCACAATCACCGCGCCCGGCGGCATGGAGGGGCGCGGCGTCAGCACCCACACCGTCTCCAGCGGCGTCGTCTCAAGCCAGCGCGACCGCTTGTCTCCCGACAGCCAGTCGAGCGGCAGCAAAAGCGCGACCTTGCTCGCCTTCTGCAACGCGGCACCTGCGAACGCCTGCGCATGCTTATAAGGCGGGTTGCTGACGATCATCGGACAGGGCTCCATTGGCCCTATCTTGAAAAAGTCAGCTGCGACAAAGGCAAAACGAGCGGCGGTGCTCCGACGATCAATGATGTCGCTGCCGATCGCAGCGCACCCCGCCTGCTGCGCCGCGAGCACGATCCGCCCGAGCCCGCACGCCGGATCCCATATCGGGCCGGTGAACGGCTCTTGCTGAAACAGCCGCTCGCTGACCCATTCAGGCTCGACATACCAGTCATTGGGATCCCGAGCCCACAGATGACTGTCTCTTTTCCTTAATTGGTTCATCACATCACCGAGCTTGCCGAGCATCCCTCCAAGGCGCCTTGGGGATCCCCCTGCGTGCAGCCGCATTGGCATAGGGGGCGAAGAACGCACGATACTCAAACGGCTCGGCAAGCCGGGTCATGTGATCAATTGGTCATTCGCGCGGCGTGCCGTCCGGCAGCCGGGTCACCGCGACATTGACCCACATCGCATTTGACCGGTGCGCACGGATCACATAGGTCTTGTCCGGGCCGTCCGGCAGCTCACGCTCAAGCGTGTCGCCGTAAATCTTGGCGGCGAGCCGAGAAGATCCCCGACCAGGAGCCAGACGAAAAGGGTGTTCATCAGTGCACGATCCCTGTTTGCTGTACGAACCAAGTAAGCCAGCACAAGATCATGAATACCGAAAGCGCTGACCAGAAATTCATTTCAGGATCCCGCTTTTGATCCGGCGCTCAACCAGCTCAGCTCGACGCTGACGAACGGCGCGATATGTGGAAGCCGGTCGGCCGGTCACCGGGCCTTTCCGCTTGGCGCGTGAGGATTTTGCACGGTGAATCGCAAGCTCCGCGGTGATCATTGGCTTGCCCATGCTCATTCCGATTCCTCTTTCTCTTTGGTGAGATCCTCGAAAGAGGGAATCTCGTAGCTCCAGCCTTCTGCGCGGATCGCATCGAAAGCCAGCCGCGTCATCTCGCGCGCCCGATCCACGACTTGGTCCGGCGGCAGCAACATCAGCCGCTGTCGACCAGTGCTGTCCTCGCCGTTTGAGGTGGCGGTGATCATCCCGTAGTGCTCGACGAAGCGAATAAGTACCTCGCCCTCGATCGATAGAGCTTCGCGGTGGTGGAAAACCACGCGCTTGTCCCGGTTCGAATATGCCTCGATCGAAAACACGTCGGGCTTTTTCATTTTCGGGATGCTCCTTAGTAGTGAGAATTGGGAAGGGGTGCCGCAGAGTGTTGGAAGGGTTGTCCGCGGAACGTTAATAGCAATACTAACTACTCATTTGCTGTCACTTTTCACCCCTTTTGGCGTCCACCCAGACTTGCCGCAGTTAGTAAGACATGAAGAGGTTGGGGGCGTCAAGGGGGATCAAACAAACTTCGATTTTTCTACTGGGGGTGGGCTGGGTGGTCTCGCCTCAACTGCCAAGGGCCGCGGGCCGATAGGGGTGCGTAATTACCGCTGGCGGGCGTCCCGGCCGCTCCGAGGCGTCGCAGGCCCGCGGCACGCCGACGCAGCTGGGGAGGCGGCCCTTTGAAATCGCTGAAGAATCAGGCCCGGCTGTCGCGGTGTTACAGTGTGACGACATGCTTGACTTGAAGCGGCGCATGGTGGGTGGTGCGCAGGGGTGCGGCGCGGCGAGTGGAGGTATTACTAAGTGGCTGATAATCTTAGCGAAATTGGAGAAAACGCGCGAGTTTTGGCGCAATACGCCATCGAACGCCCAGTAAATCCCCGCCCCCTTGAGCGGCTCACCCCCACCGATCGCGCCCTTGACGCGCTTTGGCCCTGGCATGGCGAGGACTATCCGGGCAAGCGCCGCTGCGCCGAATCGTTCTTTGGCCGGCCTTGGTCGGTGATTCGCGAGTGGTGCCGACGCAGGCCGGCCGGCCGGCAAACACACCTGCCCTCCACGGCGCGAGCGCTCCTGATCGCCGAGCTTGAGCGGCGCGCCACGGCCCTACGAGGCATCGCCCATGCGTTGGAGGTGGAAGGCCGCACCTATGACGCCCAGCTGGCGATGCAGCCGCCCGTGGCAACCCGCCTGCGAGCGGCGCGACTGAACGCCAAAGCCCGACGCGAGCAAGCCGGTTAGGAAGCCCGCGCCTTCCACCTGGTTTTCAGCAACAAACCGAGAACAAACGCTATAAACCATTGATATTGCTACGAAAAACAATTGAGTTGTTTGTTCGGTAAGCCGAGATCCGAACCGGCGGTATGTCGAAGCCCGGAAAACCGGTCATGATGCGCCGCAACAAACCGCTGCGGCAGTAAGAAAACCCCTGCAATTTCGTGCGCGCCAGCTGTGCTATTGAACAACGTTCAAACGGCAGCTGGGAAAGCTATGCAAAATTGCATATCAGCTATGCGTAAAATCAGTCTACTTTTTCAAAAATAAACTCTTTAGTCCTACTACATCGAAACGAACCGAGGAGCCCCGATCTGGTCTTACTGAGCCGCTGGCCTAACTGGCGCCAGCCCCGTGCGCGGTAGTCCTCCGCACAGCACGTCCAAGCCGGGACCATGAACCGGCAGCGCATCAGCCCTTGATTGGCGACAGGACATGCAACGGCCCATTTGGGACGGTGGCGAGAGTAGGAGCGGCGCGCAAGCCCGCAGCAACCCGGCAAAGTCCGGTTAGCAATCCGAGGGTAACCAGCGCGGCGGCCGATCATCCTTCCGATCTTCAGGCAAGCCGCGCCGGGTGAGGCAAATGTGCGAGCGGAAACTTGCGCCTGCAAGGGTAGAGATCGGGGAGTGTGAACAAATTTCAATTTTTATTTTTTATGAGATCGCGCGGTGCAAACCGCGCATTTGGCAATTTTGCCTCCAATGGAGATCAACATGGATCCGACAACTTGTCTTGAGCGCATCTTGACTGCGATTGTCGACAATGACCGCAGCGAAACGCTCGACGCACTTGCTGACCTGCACGAATGGATCCGCAAGCGAGGGTTCTTTCCTAAGGTGGAAGATGCGTGCAAGACGTTTCTCGACAAGATGGAAAATCGAAGAATGACGGTATGATTCAATCCATGCGCCGGCTCACACCCGGCGCATGAGTGGAATCATCAGAGGTGACACATGAAATACGCTTCCTACTCCGATGACATGAAGCGTGGTCTTGTCCTGCCGTGCAGGACACCGCCGCAAAAGAGCGTTTGGCGCGTCGTTGATGCTAACAGCGTGCTGGTGGATACAATCGAGGCCTTCGGCCACGGTGGCGCATGCGCCATCATGACGGAACGCCACGGCAAAAAGTGGATCTTCAAATATCGGGTGGCCAAATGAACCGGCCGGACCCTGGCGCAAGCCAAGTGGACGGTTGTTAAGTGATCGGGACGGCGCGAGCCGTTCCGTTTGGCAATTTAGCCGACAACGGAGTCGACCAATGACCTATCCAACGCTTACGCTGCCGCAGTTTTCCGCCGTCATGGAATATGCAGAGCAGCACGGCCGCACCTGGAAAGCCAAGCTGTCCGATGACTGGCTTTATGCCCGGACAGAAGGCGCCTTACAGGTGCTCCGCAATTCGCATGGCCCCGCATGGCTCCAATCGTTCAAGCCGCTCACATGCGCCAAGGCGATCCTGCGGCCGCTTGATATCACAATCAACAAACGAGACACCGGCGAATACCGCGTCAATCTGCTCAACGGAACCGAGGACACCGCGTCCTATTCCGAGGACATTGTTGGCTCGGTCGGAACCGGCATCGCCATGTCGTGCCATCGCGATCAGCACAAGGCATCGGGCGCTTAGGCGCCCATTTGGCAATTTAGCCTCAATGGAGAAAACGACCATGCGTTATGCGGAGATCGGAACGGTCATTCATGGCACCGGCCGGACAGAAGACTTGCTTGACTCGCTCGCCAGCGAACTGGAGCACCATATTCAGCGCAATGCGGAAGAATGGTGCTCGGACGATGGCCGTAAGCGGCGCGATCGATACATGACACTTGTCGGGGATGCACGGGAAACTGACCCCGATGACCCTGACAGTATTGAAGTAGTGTTGGAGTTGATGGATACCCTGTCGAAATTCGCGCCGGATGGATGCTACTTCGGCTCACATCCGGGCGATGGGTCAGATATCGGCTTTTGGCCCAATGAAGACTGATTTGGGGCTACAGCCCCATTTTGGCAATTTAGCCACCAAACGGAGAAAACGATCATGACCCATCGTGAAACAATTGACGGCCGCTATGCATCATGGGCGCAGGTTCACTTGCACCTGCAAGACGGCAGCAAATATCGCCCAACGGACGCCGAATTGATGGTTGCCGCATGGTACACATGCGAGCCGCACCATACTTCGAATCCACAACCACACTGGACGGTGCTTATGCTCTGGGACGTCGATTGTGGCGTTATCTGGTGCTAGCGGATTCGGCGGGAAACCGCCGATTTGGCAATTTGGCCTAACGGAGATCAGACAATGCCCGCATTCGAAATGGACTACGGTAACGATGAAGCCCTCAAGCGGTTCCATGCGCTGGATAGCTTCACGCAAGGCTACATCATGGCCGCATTCTTTACCTGTACCGGTACCGGCGATGATGAAGACCTGGAGGATGCGACCTTCGCAGACCTGCATCCAGACAGCCTTGCCGCCGCAATTTCGGACTGCAAAGAATTCCAGGAACAGCAGGCCGAATGGTTGGAGATGGCGTGTCACTTCGATGGGTATGATGACGAGTGTGCCGGCCGTGATTTTTGGTACACTCGCAATCATCACGGTACCGGCTTTTGGGACCGCGATATCGGAAATTACAGCCGGATCCTAACAGACGCGGCGCATTGCTGGGGCGAGCGTGGCATGTACCGCGGCGATAACGGCCTGATCCACATCAACTGAATTGGGACAAAAGCGCGGCCTTCTTTCTGCTCAAATACCAAGTGACTCGGCGGGAAACCGCCGGTTTGGCAATTTTGCCTTGGAGAACTGGAGAACATGATCCGAGACTTGATTAAGGAAGCGCTTACGCTCGCATGCGTCGGCGCTTTCGTTTTTACGCTGATGCAATGGTGGCTGTTGATCGACAGCCTGTTGCATCCATGAGAGGAGAAAAAATCATGCGAATAGGACCAAAAATGCTAGCCGCAAAAACTCTGGTAGCTCACAATCCAGGAACGGCAATTTTGCCAATTGCCCGCGCCATCGCTCCGCACGGACGCGGTATTCGATTCGGATATCGCACGGTTCACCGGGCAATCCGCGCAAAATTGATCCGTGCGGAGAAGAGCGGCAACAAATACGCACTTTACGCGAACTGATTTGGGCGCATACGCGCCCTTTTGGCAATTTTGCCCTAAGAGGAGTAACTACAATGGAATTGATGCAAGCCAATCGGCAGTGGGCCACCCGTCCCGATGACGAGCGGTTCCTGTCCCTGATCGAAATGCAGGATCATTTCGCGCGCATGCGCAGCCTGTCGCGTGAAAAGGTCGTGGCCTCGCGCCAGCTGTCTGTGCAGCCCGCCGCTGATGACGAGATGCACGGCCTCGTGCTGGTCGGCCCCAATGGTGGCGCCTATGCGCCGACCAATTGGTCATTCGGGCAGCTGGCGCAGTTGGCCGACAAGGCGCCGGCAAGCTATCTGCGCCGGCTGCCCGCGCCGCTCGCGGCCGATTGCATCAACTACGGCCTGAAGGTGCTTCGGGACGTGGAAGATGTAGGCGTGCTGATTTGCAAGGACGGCGCACCGACGCTCAAGGCCGCCACCGGGCCGCGCTACGGCCGGATCTGGAATAGCGATATCGTGTCCAGTCTGGTCGATCGTATCGGCGACGGTGTCACGGGCGACTGGCGTGTGCCCGGCGAATTCGGCAAGGCTGTCCAAGTCACGCGCGCCAACACCACGCTGTATGCGGGCGACCGGGACATGTTCATTTTCCTGGCCGATGAGCAGAATCGAATCGAGATCCCGAACCGGCGCAACGGCCGCACCGGCTCGCTCGCCCGCGGTTTCTTCATTTGGAATTCCGAAGTGGGTTCCAAGACCTTCGGACTCGGCACGTTTCTGTTCGACTACGTTTGCTGCAACAGGATCGTGTGGGGCGCCAGCGAGTACAAAGAAATCACGATCCGACACACGCCCTCCGCCCCCGTGCGCTGGTTCGACGAGATGGCGCCGGCGATCGCTCACTACAGCAAGTCGAGCGCCATCAACGTCGTCAACGCCATCCGCGACGCGCAGGACGCACGCATTCAGTCCGATGTCGCGGAATTCATGCAGAACCGATTCGGCAAGAAGATCGGCCAAAAAATGATGGAAGTGCACATGGCCGAAGAGGGCCGCCCGGTCGAGACCCTGTGGGACGCGACCACGGCCGCCACGGCCTACGCTCGCACACTGCCCTTCCAGGACGCACGCGTGGAAATCGAGACGAAGGCCGGCGAGTTGATCGATCTCGCCGCCTGATCCTATTCGGCACCCTCGCCGGTGGCGTCATTCATGACGCCACCTATGTTTGGGTGTTCGTGCCGCAACCGAAAAATTCGCTACGGCGGCATCAACGCAAACATTCTGTGCTGCGGTCAGCACGTACTTTCCTGCCGCGATGATGCAAAAGACCGTCGTCAACAAACTTATCCCGTCGCGACAAATGACTAACGAAGATTTGTCGCGATGAATCACCACCAAAAAATAAAACCCCGGCAGGCACTGACTGCACACGCCTCGCTTGCGCACGATTGCCAGCGCAAGCGGGGATCTTTCCGCTATCGACCGCTATAGAAATTCTTGTGTGTTTATATGTACTTAGTATATATAGCAGTTTAGCATTAAATTTAATATATATTAATAAATACATATATACCCGTATAGGCCACACGTAACAGCCGGGCTGACGCCGCCGCCAGCCCGCCAGACGCCAACCCACTAAACGGGGTGCTGCCCGCTAACGATTATTCCGCTATGTCATTGATTTCGTTATCTTTTTAAGCGCTTAGTACTACTAAGGTCCGCTAGGAAATAGTAGTACTAAGGTATTGTAGTAGGTTATTTATGAATTACTAATTCGCCGATATCCTCGATAATTGTGCCCGTCAATGAAGATTTGTATTGCTATCCAGCCCAATTTATTCATGATCGAGGCGATTCTACGCGTTTCAGTAATACTAACTTTCTCAACTTCAAGCCTCAAAATCGCCGACCAAATGAATTTTGTGGTAACCCGATGTTCATTTCCAATTTGAAAATTCTCATTTCCGGTTGGCCACCGTCGCCAGTTTTCTAAAATTTCTTCCCAAGGATCATTAACTGTGCGCGTCAATTGCGATTTCGCAGCTTCTTCATACAATTCTGATGGTAGGACTAAAGGCAACCCTGCCGTGTCGAGCGCCATCGCTTCAGCCCACAGCTGATCTCGATCCCGCCGCAAGGCCGCGAGATCGATAAGCCCGGTTTCGATTGGCCAGAACCTGCTGTTGCCTGTTTGGTCCGCAAGATAGTTTCGGTCGTTGGTCGTGCCGATGAACACGCACCGTCGCGGCGTATCTGTTCGGAAACGATCGTAGGCCATGCGCGTGGTGTCGGCGTTCCGCGACAAGAAAGCTTTGAGCGCTTCCACCTCCGCCCGCCTGATCCCCGTCAACTCCGCAAGCTCATAGAGCCATACGCCTTCGATCGCCTCTTGCTGTTCTTTGGCGCTCGCGTGCAAGATAGGGGCATCGGACACAAAGGCTTCCGGCCGGTCGCTGGTCGGGCCGCTGGCCAGGATCTTCACCACGCTCGACTTGCCGGCGCGCTGCGCCCCTTCCAGCACCAGCACGTGATCGAATTTCGTTCCTGGCAGTCGAGCCCGCCGCACCGCCGCGACCATCCACAGCGTCCCGAACGCCCCGTGCAGGATCGAGCGCTCAGCACCGCAGTAGGTCGCGAGCCATGTGCCCAGTCGTGCCGCGCCGTCCCATCGCAGGCTCGTGAGATAGTCGAGCACGGGATCATATCGGCTGTCCTCGCAAGCTCGGCTCGCGGCTTCTTTGCTGTTGTCGATGCCAGGATCGAAACCGAAGCTGTCGATGATCCGGTCGCGCAGGGCCCGACACAGAGGATCCGACAGCTCGCGCGCCGTCGACAGGTCGCCGGATTCGAGCACCATGCGCCGATTGCGGAAAATGTCATGCCGGAATTGCAGCCCCATAATTCGAAATGCAATTCGCGTGTTCACGTAGGATTTTGATTTAATCGCACCCCCTTGCGTCCTTTCCCAATTAGGCTGCACCCCGCTCCCGCCATCGGGGGGCAGTGTAGTAGTTGTCTGCGTGCCAAAACCACTAGGCGCGGCGCCGGCCGCCTGTCCTGCGTGTGGGGCTCGGTCTTGCCAGCCCCGTTCCTTGGCGCGGGCGAAGATCGTGCCGATTGTCCGCCCGCCTGTCGGCTTGAATGTGATCCATTGTCGTCTTAGGTCATCTATGCCGAGATAGCCCCGGCCGGGGCCTTTGTCCGGGCACCTGAGCCTTGACCAGACATCCCATATGGCGAGCGCCCGATCGCCCCAGCCCGTCGCGTGCAAGGCCATGCCGGCGTCGAGCCATTCGTCGCGCGTCACCGCGGGCAGGTGGGCCAGCGCCGTTATTATTCTACCTTCCAGCTCGAGCGACCACGGCTCGGCAACGCGCGCTGGCGTCGGCCGATCGAGGTACGCCAGCCCTGCGACGCCAGCCGTCCCGATCGCGCTGCCGCCCGCCACCGCCCCAGTTGCGAAGCTGTGCAGAGGTACGACATTTGTCGTGGCCGGTTGTGCCAGGGACTTGCCGCGCACCCACACGCCGCCTTGCTCGTGCCAAGGCTCATTGGCCCAGTCGATCACCCATTGTGGGCAGGGCGCGAGCGACCGTTGGCCATCGAAGTAATACACATGGCCGCTGGCATGCCGGGACGGGGGCGCGATCACATATCCGCCGTTTCCCCGCACGTCGAGCCCGCCGCGTCCCTTCACATTCTTGATTCGCGCCAGCTGCGCCGGCCATGCAAACCAAAGGTGCGGGCCGCGGGCAGTGCGCACCGTCACCGTGTCGATCGCTGTCGAGCCGGCCAGCTGGGCGCGGGTGTAAGCGCCTTGCGGGCCATCTTCATCAACCACCACCAGACGCGATTCTGGCCCGGTGGCGATGCCGATCGAGGCCCATGGCCAGCGCGACCACCACGCCCGTATCCGGGCGGGGTCAGTCGTGGCGTCGTGGCAGCCGTTGCCGCCTTCTGATTTGGGGATCAGGGGGCGCTTGGCCGGCGAGCAGGGGAACACGCGATAACCGAGGCGCGCGTAAGCGAGCGCAGCGTCGAGCAATGCGGTCGGCATTTTCTGTCCTACTTGCTACAGGGTCTTTGACTTATTCGTTTTTGTCCTGTAGCGTTCGGCCGGCTACAGGCGCGGGCTTCTTCCAGGGGCTCGGTAGTGCGGTAAGTCGTGGGCTTTCCGTGGTTTTCTCGGATTTGAGACTTGGGCCGGGTGCCGAACGCCCGGCCCTTTTTCTTGTATCGAGGTATGTTCGTTGCCCGACATAGGGCTTGTCAAGGCCGCGGATCCCTGTAATTCTATCGGGGTTGACGGACACCGCCCCGTCACCTGTCGTGAGGGCAGATTGACCTGACGGCTTCCGCTCAGCGTTCTCCGCGTCTGCATGACTTTTCGAGCCGGCCGGTCGCCGGCTCTTTTTTCCTGTCGCGTGTCCTCTTGACAGGACAGTATGACATGTGAGACAGTGGCAACCTGGAGGAAAAGGAAAGGACTGGGGGAAAATGGTGCATGGACAATCTGGCCTGCCTGCCGCCGTCACTCGCGATTTCTCGCGCGCGTGGCGTTGGCGCTGCAAGACCAAGGGCGCGGCAATCGAGCGCCGCTGGCGCAAGCGTAAGGCCAATCGTGCCGCTCGGCGCAGCCACAACGGGGATTTCGCGCGATCGACCGGCTGGGAAGTTTCATGAATCACCGAAAATTCGCCCGAGACCTGCGCGCCGTCGCTGATTATCACAAGCTCAGTGTGCGGGCGGCTGCGGAGCGTTCGGGCGTGGACAAGGGCGCGATGCACCGTGCCATGTCGGGCAAGCCGGTGACGGCCGGCACGCTGCTGGCAATCTGCGCTGCGTTTCAACTCGATCCCATGCAGTATGCTGCTGGGACGGCAACTGCGAAAGGACTGGGGAAATGACAAGCATTCGAGATCACTATGCTGCAGGAGAACGTAATTTTTGTGGCGCCGATCTCCACGGCGCTGATCTCAGCTACGTCACGGAAGAAGCGGAAGGACTGGAGAAATGACAGCAGCAACCTATAAGATGCTTGATACCGGCGTATGGGGCATCTTTGTGCCGGGCACCCGGCCGGCGATCGGCTCGACTATCACCGTGGTGAAGAAAAGCGGCGAGAGGAAAACCGAGCGCGTTACCGGCTACTACGATGAGAATGCACGCGGTGGGACGCTCTGCACGATCGAGCCGCGGGCGAGCAAGATGGGATCGAGCAAGCCCCAGCGGCGGTACGGCTCAATGTCAGGGCAGTGCAATTGCCGGGAGTGCCGTCGCGGCAGCGAATCGACTTGCCTCCGGGATTGGGGGTGAGTCTCAATGAGGGCGAATTGCCATCAATGGCGCTGGGTCTGGTCGACGGGGGAAATCCCCGCCGGCCAAGCCAAGCCCCTGCGCTGCCGGCCGGATGGCTCGTATCAGGTCGAGTGGTGCGAGCGATGCGGGGCTGAGACCGACACCACGAATGTGCCGGCGAAGCAAGAGGGGCGAATCAGCAAACGAATGGTGTTCTGGCGCCTGCCGGGGGGCGAGCGCAAGCCGATCGGGCCGGCAGGCAAGATACTTTTGCCGAAGTGCCAGCCTGCAGGAAAGGAGGTGGGCACGTGTTGATCGTGACCCTGGACTTTTGAGTCTTATTTCACTGACGAATACAGCTTGAAAAAGAGCCGGTTCTTTGATTTGCAGGGGACCGAGCAGCCGATGTCGACCGAAGCCTATTTGCGTGATGAGCGTTTCGAGATTCATGGCTGCGCGGTGAAGATCAACCGCGGTGAAACGCTTTGGTATGACAAGATCCAATTCGAGAAATTGACCAAGCAGATTGATTGGTCGGACACTTGCGTGGTGTGTCATCACGCGCAATTCGACTGCGGAATTTTAGCTTTCCACTATGACGTGCGGCCGAAGCTCATTTGCTGCACTTTGGCCATGGCTCGACTGCTGATCGGGAACCACGTCAGCGTCAGCCTGGAAAGCGTGCGCGGGTTCTTCGGCTTGCCGAGTAAGACCACGCCTTATAACATTTTCAAAAACAAGCGATGGTTCCAGCTGACACCCTGGGAACAGCGGAAGGTCGCTGAGGGCGCAATCGACGAAGTCAATTCCGTCGATTTGATTTTCCAAAAACTTGTTTTTGGGGATGATACGCGAAAAATTTCGCCGTTCCCGCAAGAAGAATACGCGCTCGTCGACATGACCATCCGGCATTTTACCCAGCCAGTCATCGTCGGCGACACCGCGCTCTATGCCGACATCTGGCGTGAAGAGGAAGCGAAGAAAGGCGAGCGGCGGCGGGCGCTGGTTGAGCAAGGGTTTTCTGAGCTGGCGGACAGTGAGCACCTGCAAAGCAATGAGAAATTCGCCGAGCTGCTTCGCCGTGCCGGGGTTGAGCCGGAATACAAGACGTCTCCGACCGATCCGGAGAAGGAAATCTATGCCTTCGCCAAGACCGATGAGTTCATGGAAAGCTTGTTGGCTGGCGAGCAGGGCGAGCTGGCGCAGGAGCTGGTCGCGGCGCGGCTGGGCGAGAAGTCGACTTTGTTGCAGACGCGGTCGGAGATCATGGGCTGGTCGTCTGCGCGGGGGCCGATGCCGATTTATCTGCGCTATGCCGGCACGCATGTGTTGCGCTGGTCAGGTGGCGATCGGGCCAACTGGCAAAACATGCCGCGTGGGCATCGGATCAGGCAGGGGATGCGCGCGCCGCCGGGATTCCTGTTTGGATCGGTTGACGGCTCGCAAATGCATCCTCGGATCGCTTGCACGATCAGCGGGCAATGGGACAAGGTCGAGA
This sequence comes from Verrucomicrobiota bacterium, assembly GCA_003176045.1. Classification (GTDB taxonomy): domain Bacteria; phylum Verrucomicrobiota; class Verrucomicrobiia; order Limisphaerales; family UBA8199; genus PSRM01. Next base: position 28,868 of record PSRM01000010.1, read on the forward strand.
CGTTCCGGCGAAACGAAAGTCCGTATCTTGAAACTGGGGAGAGCTGGTACGGCTACAAAGTGACCAAAAAGCATACGCCGCTGGAATATTCCGCCAGCAAAATCGTGTATCTGTCGGCGCAATTCGGTGCGGGCGCGGTGACGCTGCAGTCGCGTCTGCGCACGTCAGACCCGCCGGTGCTGGTGAGCCTGGAGCGCGCCGACGAAGGCAAGATGGCGTACCGGCGGACCCATCCGAGGGTCGAAGACGCCTGGACATATTGCCAGAAAGTTATTTTGCCGGCGCTGGCGAACGGCACTGAGATGGACTGGGGGCCGATCCACGTTGCTGATCATCGTATTTGGTTGCCGAATGGGTGCCCAATCCTGTATGACAGCCTGGAGTGGTGCCCCGGCACACAGGAGGATGAGGAGCGCGGGTGGCGTATGCGCACCAGGAAAGGGTGGACGCGCTACTGGGGTTCGAAATTGTTTCAGAACTGCTTGGAAGGCCAGACATTAGTATTGACACCAGATGGCTGGGTGCCTATCGTCGATGTTGGATCTCGTCAAGTATGGGATGGCGAAGAATGGGTTTCGCATCTCGGCCTTGTTGAGCAAGGCGTTCGGGAAACGATTGATTTTGAAGGCGTATTCATGACGCCTGATCATAAGGTGATGACGCTTCATGGCTGGGTACGGGCAGCATTCGCGAAAGGACTATACCGGCTTCCGGTCAGGTTACCTGACGGCGTTACGGGATGTTGGTTCCGATGGCAAGCATCGGCTTTGGGCTGTGCACTGCGCCGGCTGCGGCAAAGAATTAATACTTCGTGGAAAACAAATATCTTATTATCAATCTTGTGGGTGCAAGAAAAACGAATTGATTGGAAAAAAACGTTTTCGGCACGGAATGTCGCATCATCCCGCGTATGCTGTATGGGATTCTATGCTTGCTCGATGCTTGACCAAGACACACAAGGCTTGGAAAAATTACGGTGGTCGCGGAATAACGGTTTGCGACCGATGGCTAGATTTTCAAAAATTTTGGGACGATATGGGCGAATCTTATCAAACTGGATTGACTATAGATCGCCGGAACAACGATCAAGGGTATTTCAAACAAAATTGCTATTGGGCTTCTCGCAGAGTGCAGGCCAACAACAAGAGAAATACCATTTTTATCGAGACTCCTTGGGGGCGGTTGCCTTTAGCTCAAGCAGCGCGCAAAGCCGGATTGACTGTATCGAAAGTGCGCCAGCGCGTGAGCAAGGGATGGCCTCCCGAAAGATGGTTCGAAGGAAGCCCGTTTACGATCTCGCTAACTGTGGCCCCCGTCGACGATTCGTCGTCTTAGGAAACCGCGGGCCGATCATAGTGCATAACTGCGTCATAGCTTTGGAGCGGGTGCTGATGGGGCAGGCGATGCTTCGGATCCGCGAGGCCGGCGTGTGGATCATGGGGAATGCGCACGATGAGATTTGGGTCTTGATCCCCAAGGGGAACGACCAGGAGAAGATCCTGCAATTCTGCATTGATGAAGTGCGGAGGGTGCCTAGCTGGCTTCCTCAGATTCCCCTGAATGCCGAGGGTGAGATGGGAGAGATTTATGAGAAAAAGTGAAGTGATCGGCTACGCTGCGGCGATCGGCGAAAAAATCGAGGTTAAAACGGTGAGCGACACTGAGCGCGCCGCCATGGTCAATTGGCTCGTGATTAGTGGCACGCCGGTTTTTTCCACTACTACCGACGAGATGATTGTCGAGATGTTCGCGGAGGAATGCCTTCGTTCCGCTGCGGTAGTACGCCGCCCCGGCCAACAGCCGTTGAGAATCATCAAAGTTAGGATCGTGTCGATATGAGCCTATTTCCAGAGCGAAATTGCATCAGCTGCGATAAGCCGATGGACTGCACATCTCGGCTGCTCACGTACGATTTGCGCGTACGAATAAAATCCGCCGGGTTCTGGAGCTTAAGAAAAGGATAGAAAACTGTGGCTGAAAAAAACCTTCCCCCTTGGTCGCACACCTTCTTTTCTGACTACGGCACCTGCCCCAGCCGGGCATATCACAAATACGTAGCGAAGGACGTGCCGAAAGAGGAGACTGATGCGCTGAAGGAAGGCCGGCGGGTGCATGACGCGCTTGACGCGCGAGTGACTAACGGTGTGCAGCTGCCCGACATTTATCAGAAATACGAGTTTCTGGCTGCGCCGCTCGCCGCTTACCGCCCGATTGGGGAGCTGAAGCTGGGGATACTCTGGTCGGGGAAGCCTTGCGGGTTTTTTGACAAAGAGGTGTGGGGCCGGGGTGTGATCGACGTGCCGATCATCAATGCTGCACGCACGTCGGCTATACTGTTCGATTGGAAGACGGGGAAGCGTAAGGAGGATCCGACCGAGCTGCGACTGCAGGCGCTCCTGTTGCATGCCCAGCATCCGACTTTGCAGCACATCACCGGGCACTATATCTGGCTGCGCGATCTCGCGATTGGGGAGTCTCACAATCTCAGTGATGTTGATGCCACTTGGGAAGAGGTTCGATATCAGTGGAACGTGATTTTCAACCACGCCAAGGCTGGACACTGGCCGGAACGGGAGGGGCCGTTGTGCTCCTACTGCCCGGTGAAGAAATGCCGGTTCTGGCGTCCGTCACCGGAGGGCAAGTGATGAAGATTTGGGAATATAAAATCGAAGACTTCAACGTGCGGGATTATGATCACAAGCGGGAGGCGATCGAAGAGGCGATGAACAAGCTGGGGAACCAAAGTTGGGAAGCTGTGGGGATCGCCCATCTTCCCAGCGGATGGATCCGTGTTCTATTCAAGCGGAGCGGCTGAGATGCGCACGCCGAAAACTGAAATTCCCTGGGGCTATGTCGTGGTGATCGGCGTCGTGCTGTGGCTCGGCGCTTGGCTGTGGGTCGTGGCGCACTTCGCCGTGAAATATTGGTGAGGATTCCATGGCTGAGAGGCACCGATGGGCAAAACCACGTTTTAGACGTAGCCGGGCTCGACATCTCGCGGAGGAAAATTCTGGCCAATGGCGATTTCTAAAAGAAATGCTTCATGATTGGAGGCTTCCACCGCCTAACGCTTTTCGTTGGTATTGCGTCAAATGTGGCGCAGTGAGTTGCCGCGCGAGAGGGCCGCGTTGGGGAATGTTCTTTCTTTATTTCCGGCCGTGGGGCGGGCTTGATTTGCGAGTGACGAACATGCCTCCTTGCGAAGGTCGCCCACCGCCGCAATATGAGATTCCGATCGGGGCATGAAATGAAAGGTTCGGAGCACTACGTCAAAAAAGACATCAAGCTCCTCCTGCAGAGGTATGGAGCCTACTTCCATATGCCGGTCAAAAAGGCGATCGGCACGGCCACGGTCGATTTTCTGTGCTGCGTGCGCGGCCGGTTCGTGGCGATTGAGACCAAGGCGCCGGGCGGGCGGCTGACAGGCCGTCAGAAGGCGATTCTGCATACTGTGCGGGGCGCAGGCGGCATCGCGTTTTTCTGCTCTAGCGCAGCTGAAGCTGAGAAAATCCTGGAGGCTGAGATCGGCCCGGTGGGCGATCTGGTCGATGAGATTAAAAGACGAAGGGTCGGCGAGTGACGCGCCGACCCTTCACCATGACGACTCCCGAGGCATGAAGGGCAACACAAGAGGCTGGTGAAATCTCATGCTACCCACTGTGAAGACTACACCCGAACCGCTCGACGATGCAAGCGCGCTCGCTGAGCTGAGTGAACGCGGCATGATCGAGACTTCGCATTCCGAGCTGGCGCGGCGCTGGGGCTGGTCCCGGTTCCGCGTCGCGCGCAAGCTCAAGGACTGGGCTGCGGCCGGGCTCATCACCCGGTCGAGTACCCGCGGCGGGCAGCGCACCGTGATCAATGTTTTAGTATTACAAAATGCCCCTGCTCAACCCCGCTCAGGTGGCGCTCAGGTGGCGCTCAGGTGGTGCTCACCCCTGCGCCTGGGCGCCGCGCTGATGGCGGCGATCGGGCTTGCCGTGGCGTATTACGGGGTGCGCATAAACGCTTGGTACGGCAGCAGTCTTGGCCGCACCAGCGAGGCTGCCGCGCTGCTCGCCGGGCTCAGTGCAGTGGGTGATCTGGTTGCGCTCACCTCCCCGACAGTGGCGCAGGTGCTGTGGCGGCACCGGCGGCGATTCGAGGCGGCGATCGGCGGGCTCCTGTGGGTGGTGACGAGCGGGGTGGCGGTGCTCGCCGCGGTCGGCTTCGCTGCCGTCAATATCGCCGACTCGACGGCCGGGCGTGATCAGGCGGCGTCGGCACGGGGCGTGCTGGTCGACCGGCTGGCCGGGCTGCAGGCGCAGCGGCGGGCGATCGGCGAGCTGCGGCCGGTGCGTGTCCTGGAAGCCGAGCTGCAGGCGGCGCAGGCGACCGCGGCGGCAGTCTGGCGGGTGACGGCGGGGTGCCTGGACATCACCCGGGCGCACTCGGCCGAGGCGTGCTCGCCGGTAATCAGGGCGCGCGAGCTGGTGGCGACGGCGCAGACGCGCGACCGGATCGACGCTGAGATGGACGAGCTGGCGGCGCGGCTCGCGGCGAGCCCGGCCGTCACCGTCGCCGATCCGCAGGCCCAGACCGCGGCTGAGATGCTGAGCTGGCTGACCGGCCGTCCGGTGCTCGCGCACGATATCGGACTGACCCGGCTGCTCGGGATGACCTTGCTTCCTCAGATGGCTGGGCTAGTATTACTGATGGCTTCGGCGCTTTGGCAAATTGGGAGGATGGAATGTCAAGCAAGCTGACACATATTGCTTATTTTGGCGCGGGGAACAGCGAGATCAGAATCAATGTGCACACATGCACAATAACGATCGTGGATAAAACGACCGGGGTGAAAAATCGAACGGCATCTATCATTCTCGATCAGCGATGCGGCTTGGAATTTGGGAAACTGCTTGCAATTATCTATGAAGGGGCTTCTCAAGAAGTTTTGGAGCAGATGTCGTCGCTTTCGTCGAGTCGGTACTATTCTTCACTAAAGAACGAAGAATGAGCTATCGCGATCAGCCTGATTTGCGCGTTCCTCCCGACGATCAGCGGTGCGAGGCGTGGTGCGCACCGCTGAAGGGCGCGTGGAACGAGAGGATTATATCCTATTGACCGAATTTTTCCACGATCCCGCAACGAATTATCTGATCTATCAGGGGCCGGGTGTCGACCGCATCCTTGCGGCCGTGCCCGGCTCGATCGCGCTCGGCTATCAGCTGGTCGCTGCCAAGCGCACCCTGTTCAACTGCCAAATGCTGCGCTGGCTGGATTACCCGGTGCCGCCGGTGATGCAGCATTATGATTGGCCGCACGGCTCGCACATCGAAAAGCCACTCGCCCACCAGATGGTGATGGCTAATTTCATGGTGCTGCACCCGCGATCATTCAATTTTACTGACATGGGCGGGATGAAGACGCTTTCAGCTTGCTGGGCTGCCGAGTGGCTGATGAAGCAGTATCCGGCCGGCGAGTGCAAAGCTTTAATTGTGGCGCCGCTGTCCGCTTTGCAGGCGACCTGGGGCGATACGATCTTTGCCAATTTCGCCGGCCGACGTACATTTGAGATCCTGCACGGCAAGGCCGACAAGCGGCTCAAGCTCCTGGAGAAATATGCCGATTTTTACGTGATCAATCCCAAGGGCCTGATCACGGATGTGCAGGTGCTGCGCGGCAAAACCAAGCACAAAAATCGGATTGTGATCGACGGGTTCGCCGCGGCGCTGCGCGATCGGAAAGACATCAAGATCGTGATTTGCGACGAAGCGACTTATCTTAAGGATTACAGCACGTTGCAGTCAAAAGTGTTTGAGCAAATTCTGAATGATCGGCCCTATGTGTGCCTGATGACCGGCACGCCGATCGCCGGAGGGCCGAAGGACGCCTACGGGCTCGCCAAGGTGATCAACAACGCGGGCGGGGAGTCGTTTCGCTCCTTTTTTGCCCGAACCTATATCGAGGTGTCGGAGCGCAAATTCAAGCCGCGCAAGGGCGCGATCGAGGAAGCCAAGCGTCTGCTCACACCATCGATCGCGTTCCCGATCGAGAAGATTTGGGACGGCCCGCCGTTGACCGTGCAGCGGCGCGAGGTGGCGCTGTCCGCCGAGCAGACACAGTTGCTGCGCGATCTCAAGCGTGATCTGCAGGTGACGGTCAAGGGGGGATCCGTAATAACCCCTATGAACGCTGCGGCGGTGCGCGCCAAGGCCATCCAAATTTCATTAGGTGCAATTTATGACGCTGACCATATTGCGCATGAGGTGGATGTGGGTCCGCGGCTGAAGGTGGTCGAGGAGCTGATCGAGGAAACGAACCGGAAAATTTTGATTTTTGCTCCCTTGACGTGTGTCGTGAACCTGTTGTATGACAGGCTCAATAAACACTGGCGGTTCGCAAAGGTGATCGGCGCAACGCCTAAAAAGGCGCGTGAGGAAGCTTTTCGGAAATTCCAGAATACGGATGATCTCGACGGCATCATTGCCGATCCCGGCACCATGGCGCACTCGATCAATCTCTATGCCGGCGACATGGTGATCTGGTACGGCCCGACTGAGAAACCGGAGCTGTATCTGCAAGGGAATAAGCGGGTGCATCGACCGGGCCAGAAATTCCCGGTGACGGTAGTGCAGATGGTGGCGACGGCGATCGAGCGCGGGATCTACAAGACCCTTGAGGGCAACGTGTCGATGCAGGACGTGCTCTTGGATTGGATCAGGAGGGATGTGCTGTGAATATTTTCTCTTGCCCATTTTGCGGCTCATCTGCGAGCATTGAAGAAATAACATATGGGGGAATTCCTTTTTTCTCTGTTGGCTGCGATTCAAAAAGCGAAGATTCGTGTATGGGATATCAATCGCTCACGGTATTCAACACGCGAGCAGACGCCGTTAAAGCTTGGAACAAGCGCGCTCCTGTTTCGGATAAATGACCATGGATCTTAAAGAGCTTGAAATCAAAGCCTTGTTCGTTCTCGGCGAGGACATCAGCAATGCGACGGATGAGGATCTGATCGCCATTTACCGGTTGGTTGACAAGGAAACCAAGGCCGCATCGGAAGCCTTTGGGCAGACACTCATGCCGTTCGTCAAACTGATGGCTTTCGTGCAGTCGGAGCTGCACAAGCGCCTGAATGAGCGCAAGGCTACGAACACGCGCACCGACGCCGGCTTGGCTTACCTGCATCATGCCGAGTCGATCACTGTCGTTGATCGAGCGGCGTGGTTCAAGTTTGTACACGACAACTGGGAAAAGGCGCAGGCGTATCTGACGGCAGCGATCAGCAAGGACGCTGTCCTCGCTGACCTGCGCGCGCAGAAAAAGCCGGATAATGTGCCGGATGATCAGTGGGCTCCGACGCTCCCGCCGGGGCTGAAATCTGAGGTGTTCGAAAGCGTGCGTATCAGGAAATCCTAACGCTCGAAAGGGGCAAGATCATGGAAACCGCGAATCAGGTGATTTCAAATCGCGCTGTGACCAAGAGCGACAAGGCGATCGGCGCAGTCGTGCGCACAATCCGGCTATCCAGGGAGATGAGCCAGACGGAGCTGGGCGAGAAGATCGGTGTGTCGTTCCAGCAGATTCAGAAATACGAGAAGGGGACCAATCGGCTGACGATCACGCGGGCGAATCAGATTGCCATCGCGCTTGACGTGCCGCTTGGCGACATTATCGCTGACAGCTTGAAGGTGTCAGGGGCTGATCTGGTCGTGTCCAACTTCCTCACTGACGCCAAAAACGCCGGGTTGATCGAGGCGTGGTACAAGATCGATCCCGACATCCGGGCCGAGCTTCGGGCTCTGATTTTCGCTTGCGCGGGATCGAAGTCATGAGCCCCTCCGATGCCGACGATCCTACGGCCCCTCTCCCCGATGCGGAGAGGGAGGGGCTGATCAACCGATTGTCGTTTGCGGCGAAGTGCCTTGAGGGCGAGCAGCGGCCTGGAACTGCGTCACTTCTTCGTGCCGCCGCCGACGCCCTCGCCCGCCCCGCGTCGGGATGGGATGACTTGATCACCGGTGCGATGATCGATGCGGCTGAGAAAGCTATCCGTCGCGTACTCAACGAAGGCACGCCGGGGCGTGATCCTGACAGAATGCATAACGCTGCCTATGCGGCACTGGAAGCCGCCGCCATCGCCCGCGGCATGCGGAAGGAGCAGCCATGACCGACTGGAAGCGCCTCCGATGCGAGGCATGCGATGGTCGCGGCCGGTTTTCCGGAACGCGAGAGGTCGCCGGCAAATGCGGCACCCGGCGCGGCACGACTGAAAGATTGTGCCAGGAGTGTTGGGGTAACGGGTACATCGAGATCAGGAGCACCCAATCAAATAAAACCTAGCTAAAATCACTTTTTGTTACAGCGTTTCCCTAAGAAAACGAGCGGTCGACCGCCGCTAAGTCGTTGATTTTCTCGGATGATCAAATAAACGCAAAAAAGCGATGTGCTATAATGCGTGCGTCGTTGAAAATCCGAGGAGATCAAAAATGACTATCACGCTCTATGTCAGTCGCCATGAAGGAAAGCCAGTACTCGCAACTGAGCTGGTTGAATCGCCAGATGACGGCGGCTGGTACTTGTCGCAGACGGATTTTGTTCGCGGGAAAAACCGCACCAGCGTCAAAGTGTGGCCCAGTACGACTTCAGCGCGCGCGGCTTGGCACGTCAAAGCCGGATGCCCGGGCGCGGTCGAATGGGAACCTTGGTATCCCTGACAAAAAAGGTTAGTAGTACATCGGGAATTGTCGTTGACAGCAAAAATGAGAGCGCGCAAATTGGCGCGCTCTCGATCTTCGCAAAAAGGACTACTGAGAATGAATGACCCAAACGCATATGGCCATCTCATAGGTGGCGAGCGCCGGCAGCTCGGCGCAAAGGCGACGGAGAAGCTCGGCGCCCCGCCGGTCGCCTATATCTCGATCCGCGGGCCGGCTGGAGTAGGACAATTCACGCTGTTCGACACCGCCGGCCAGTCCAAAGCCGTCACCACTTTCGGCCAGATCCGGCCGAATGATCCCCAGTCGCCAGTTGGCAATTACCTCGATGCCGTACTGGTCGACGCGGGCGACAATGTCTCGCGCGCCTACTATCCGGAGGAATTCGACAACAACCCGGCGGAATGGCTGCCCCCCGCGTGCTGGTCCGACAACGGCGTTGGCCCCAGCGTCAATTGCAGTGAGCCGCAGGCGGCGACGTGCCGGCCGGGCCAGGGGCCGGGCGAATGCCGGTGGGCGGTGTGGGGCTCGCGGATCTCGAATATGGGCAGCGAGGTGCCGGCGTGCAGCCAGCTCCTCAAGCTGGCCTGGGTCGTGCCTGGGCTCGGCTTCCCGATGCCGTTTCTGCTGCGCATGAAGGGATCGAGCTGGAAGAACTGGAAGGCGTATGTGACGCGGGTTCAGGGCCAGCAAATCGGCGGGCGCAAGCTCGATCCGACCGACGTGATCACCCGGATGTTTTTCGTCGGCACCGGGATTCTCGATTTCGTGTGGGCCGGCATCGTCGATCCGCAGACGGCCGAGTGGCAACGGCAGCTCTGGTCGACCAACGCCACCGATTCCATGGTTGGCCGGCTCGATCAGCCGCGGCAGGTGGCTCTGCCGGCGCCCATGACTACGGCGCAGGGCTATGAGCAACTGATGCACAATCCCGCTCCGCCCGCCGCCGTGACTTACCACCCGCCTGCGCCAGGGCCGCAGAGTTTTGGCGCAGCGCCGACCAGCCACCATGCCGGCCATGTGCCATCGCTGCAGGGTCAGGCGGGTTTTGGTGGGGTGCCGCAGGGTCAGGCGGGTTTTGGTGGGGTGCCGCAGGGCCAGCAGAGCTTCGGTGCGCCGCCAACGCCCCAGCCGCCCCCGCCGCAGAATCCGGGTTTCGGTCAGCAAGGCGCCGCCCCGCAGCCGGCTCAGCAGCAGCTGGGCTTTGGTCAAGGACAAGCGCCGCAACCACAACAGCCGGCTCAGCAGCAGGCCCGGAAGCGCCGCGGCCGACGCTCCAATGCCGATATCGCTGCTGCGGCAGCAGCGCAGGGAGCGCCTGCACCGGCCGCGCAGCAGCAAGCGCCGAACCCGCCTCCGCCGAATCAGCCGGCCTTCAACCCCAACCCGCCGCCCGCAACGGGGGCACCAGCTGGGCAGGGGTTCGGCGGCATGCCGGACATGCCCGCCACGTTGATTCGCCCCGAAGCCGCGGGCGCGGTGGCCGCGAGTCAACAGCCTGGGGGCGGCACTCAGCCGGCCTTCGGCATGGCGGCAGGTCAGCAACCCGGTGCTGATTTGATGCGTGCGCTGCAGGCCCAAATGGGCAATCCGCCGGGCTGAGAAAAGAGGTGTTGACAAAGGCATCAAATCAGTAGTACAGATGCCCTTGTGGACTGCAGGAGATGCGATGAAATTTACCGGTGGTGTTGGTCGCGGTTACTTCGTAGCTCATTGGTAGAGCATCAGAACAGCAATCTGAGGGTAGCCGGCTTCGAAACCGGCCGAACCCCCGAAAGGGGGATAACCCGTGACCAGATGTTCCCCGGTTCGAGTTTTGGTGGGTGGTGTAGAGCGAGCTTACTTCGCATGGAGCGAGGAGGAAGCTAGGTTCGAATCCTAGCCAGCCCGGCAATCGGGCTGTAGCTCAATGGTAGAGCGCCTAACGGACAGCCTGCTCGAATGTTCCCCCATCGAGATGAAATATGCAGGTGATGAAGATCGGAGATACTTCGCCTGTCATGTAGGTGTACTAAGCCTCTCTGATCGAGCGTTCCCCTGTGTATTCGACGTGGTTTTTCCCGGAGGATACTGAAATGGCTCGTCTCAACACGCGTTCATCTAAGCCGAAGATTTTCACCCACGAAGGGGCGCCGGCCAAGCGCATCACTCCGGTGCAGCAGCTGCGCCGGCTCGTGCTGCCGTGCCTCCTGTGGGAGAACAATTTCTATGTCGACGGCAAGACGATTGCCGAGCAGATTGCCGATGCCGTTCGCGCGACCGATGCCGCCATCGCGGCTGATGTCGCGATCGAGGCGCGCAAGCAATTCCATTTGCGCCATGTGCCGCTGAGGATCGTGCGTGAGATGACGCGGCTGCATGCCGGCACCTCGATTGTCAGCGACACGCTCGCCAAGGTGATTCAACGCCCGGATGAGATCAGTGAATTTGTGGCGATGTACTGGCAGAAGCCGGTTCCAGCTGCTCCGCTGAAAAAGGGCGAGAAGCCGCCGGTGCTCGCGCAAGCGAAGCGCCAGCCGCTGTCGGCGCAGGTCAAGAAGGGGCTCGCGCGCGCCTTCGCCAGCTTCGATGCTTATCAGCTCGCCAAATACTCCAAAGGCAGCGGCGACGTGCGCCTGCGCGACGTGATGTTCCTCACGCACCCGAAGCCGAGTGAGCAGAACATGCTGCTGTGGAAGCAGCTCGCCGATGACAAGCTCAACACCACGCACGCCAGTGAGGAAGGCGGCACCTGGGAAGCCCGGCTGATGACCGGCCAGGACAAGAAGACCGCGTTTACCGACATGTTGACGAAGGAAACGCTTGGTTATATGGCATTGCTGCGCAATCTTCGCGGTATGCTGGAAGCCGGCGTGAACCGTCAGCTGATTCAGCACGCGATCGTCCGCCGCAAAGGCGCCGGCAAGGTGCTTCCGTTCCGCTATGTTGCAGCGGCGCGCGCTTGCAAGGAGCTGGAGCCGGCGATCGACAAGGCTCTTGTCGCGATGATTGGCGAGATGGCCCCGCTGCCGGGCACGACCTTTGTGCTGGTCGACGTGTCGGGATCGATGGAGGCGAAGCTGTCGGCCAAGTCGGATCTCACCCGGCTCGACGCCGGTGCTGCGCTCGCGGCGATCATTCCGGGCGATGTCCGGATGTTTTCGTTCTCCAACAGTCTCATGGAAGTGCCGGCGCGGCGCGGCATGGCCGGGATCGAGGCCATCGTCCGATCGCAGTATCACGGCGGCACGCTGCTTGGTGCCGCGGTCAGCGCGCTCAACGGGCTCATGCACAACAACGGGCTCGGTAAGCTCGATCGGGATCGGCTGATCGTGATCACCGATGAGCAGTCGCACGATTTCGTGCCGGACCCGGTCGCGCGCAATGCTTATATGATCAACGTCGCTTCGCACCAGAACGGCGTGGGTTATGGAAAATGGACCCATATCGACGGGTTCTCGGAAAGTGTCCTGCGGTTCATCCGCGAATTGGAGAAGTGAGAAGATGAACGACGAAACACCGATGCTCGCCGCGCCGCCAGCCGCCGAAGTTTCCAGCCCCAGTCCGGCCGCGCCCAAGAAGGCGCGCAAGAAGCCGGCGAAGGCCAAGGCTATGCCCAAGAAGGCGGCGCGGTCGAGCGCTCGCAAGCCGGTGAAGGCCAAGGCGACCAGCCGGCCGAAGAAAGCCGTCAAGGCCAAAGGTCCGGCACGGGTCGAGTGGTCGAAGGAAGATGTGCGGCGAATGAAGACCGAATTCCCGACCACGCCTGACGTGGCGCGATTCGCCCGCTCGCTCAAGCGGTCGCCGGGCTCGGTCTATCAGAAGGCGTATGCGCTTGGCGTTCGCCGGAAGAACAACAATCGCGGCGGCCCGCGCAAACGGCGCCGCGCCTGAATTTCTCAGGGTGGCAACGGTGGCGCTATCACGGTGAATTTCACTGCTGGCGCCACCGCCTCGATCGGTCGAATCAGATCAAATAGGCTGCATTCGGATTTGGCGACCGGTGCTAGGATCGCCGGACCTGGAGCCATTCCTTTTGGGATCATGTAGTCCCGGCTTTTTGGCGGCAACGTGATCGGTTTGTCTGGCGGCGTGCTGATCTCGTGCCGCGAATCGAATCGTCGACCTAGTGAATCGAAAGCGACTTCTTCCAACCACGACCGGCAATCAACTCTGATCCATTTGACTTGCGCGAACCATAGTTGAACTATTTGCCCCGGATACACTTCGCCGGGCTCGATCCGATTACGTGGATCCGGAGGCCCGTAATCAATCACCGGTTCACGCCCCCAAAGTTGATAACCTGATGAGATCGCAAGCGTCGCGACCGAAGACGCCGCGATCACATGCCAAATGAACGTAACGATTTTCACGGGTGCCCCTTCCAGCTTGGGAGCAGCGAGATCACCCATCCTATGATCGCCGCAGAGAAGGCGATGACAGCGCGAATAAGATTATTGATTACCCTCGCGGTTTTGATCGCGCCGGCAGCTTCATATCGTGTCTGGCGAAAAATGTCTACCTCAGGCTTCATTTCAGCGATATCGCGAGCGATAGCATCAAGCTTAAAATTGACGGATTTTACGTCGTCTTCCGTTTTGTCAGTAACACGCTCGATATGCTCAATTTTGTCCCGCATATCAGAAACTTGCGCCTGAAGCGCGCCGATTTCTTGAGCAAATGGCTTTTCGGCCATAGTAGGACGACGTGCCATTGGGGGCCAAAGCTCCAATCGAGGAATTCCCATTCGATCAGAGCCACTTAACGGAAATCCTGTCCACCGGAGGATTTGCCAGTGGACAGGATCCAAGGTATTACAGTCAGTACCGGCCTGCCGCTTTACGCGGCGGCGAGTGGCGTCGAGCTGAGCGCTTCCACGACCTTCGGATCGGTCGGCTTGGTCGGATCGATATGGTCGGCGAGCAGCTGCATGGCCTGCGGCTTGCTGACGCCGAGCTTGCCCTGGAGCGCCTGAATGGCCTGGAGGAACAGAGGGCCGAGCAGATTCACGAAGAACTCGATCTCACCGAGAGTGTCACCCATAGGGGTTCCCTTTCTGTAGAAATGCGG
>PSRM01000156.1 GCA_003176045.1 Verrucomicrobiota bacterium
CGGCGGCCACGGCGGCACCAATTGCGATCCGAACGACAAGACTGGGCCCGCCGGTTTCGGCCCGCAGCACTTTGTCACGACCAACGGCGCACTGCCGTACACGGTCTATTTCGAAAACCTGCCCACGGCCAGTTCCACAACGCGCCAGGTCACCGTCGTGGATACGTTCGATACGAATCTCGACATCCGCACCTTCCGGCTTGGCCAGGTCGCCTTCAACCATTACTCAGTCACAGCTCCGGTCAATCGCAGCTTCTTCTCGACCAGGCTGTCCTTGTCCGACCAGGCCACGAACCTCGTGGCCGACATTAGCGCCGGCATCGATGTGACCACGCGCTCGGCTACCTGGACCATTACGGCCATTGACCTGAACACCGGTGCCGAACCACTCGATCCCAACCTCGGCCTCCTGCCGCCCGACACGACCAACAACGTCGGCCAGGGCTATGTGACCTACACCATCGCGCCTGTGGCCGGCCTGGGTTCGGGCACGGTCATCACCAACCAGGCCGTAATCACCTTCGAAAACAATGCGCCCATCAACACGCCCATTGCCACCAACACGCTGGATGCTCTGCCGCCTTCGAGCAGCATTTCTCCGTTGCCAGCGGTCATGCTCAGCACGAACGTCACGGTTTCCTGGTCCGGCGCGGACGACGTCAACGGTTCCGGCGTCCAGAGCTTCAAGATTTTCGTCTCCGACAACGGCAGCGCTTACTCGCTCTGGTTCAATACCGCCCTCTACTCAAACAACGTGCTGGTCACCAGCTCCGTCTATAACGGCCAGCCCGGGCACGCTTACCGCTTCTACAGCACTGCCAGCGATTACGCCGGCAACGTCGAACCCACCCACACCAACGCCGACGCCACCGTGCTCATCTCCAGCAACCATCCGCCAGTGGTGTCCTCGTTGCCGGACCAGGTTGTCAACGTCGGTGGCTCCTCACGGCTCATTATTCCGATTACCGATCCCGGTCAGGCCGGCGCTCTGCTGGGCGCAAGCGTTCTCGGCGGCGCTTCAGGCGTCGGAGTCCGAATCCTGGACGGCACCAACCTCCTCATTAGTTTGGTTCCGGGCGCATTCACGGCGGGCACCACGAACGTCGTTCAAATAGTCATCACCAACAACGGTGTGCCGCCGCTGGTCAGCACCCAAACCTTCCTCGTCTCAATTCCCGACTTCGTCGGCCCTGGCATCGGTCCCGCAGCCACGCGCACCGGCCAGCCTGTGTGTCTGCCTCTGAACCTCTTCACCAGCACGGGCCTGACCAACGTGCAACTCATCGTCAACGTGCCCGCCACCGGCTTCACCAACTGGAGCGTCGGCCTGCTTTCATCCGCTCTGTGCGCCGGCTCGGTCCAAAGCCTCAACTCCACGCAGTTGCTGGTCAATCTGAGCGCCTGCCAGGGCCACGCCTTGCTCTCGTCCGGCCAGGCCATCGCCAACCTCTGCCTCGACGTCGAAACCAACCTCATCTCGCAATTCGTCTATATCCCGATCGCCGTCACCCAGGCCGAGCGCGCCGACAGCTCGTTCGTAGCCAATGTCGGTACCGGCTACGGCCGCCTCGTCGTCGTCGCCGACAAACCCTTGCTCGAACTTCTTGGCCAGGCCACCAACACCGCCTCACTCACGCTCTACGGCATCCAATCCTCGACCAACATCGTCGAGGCCACCCACTCGCTCAGTCAGCCCATCTTCTGGCAACCCATCTGGCAGAACCTGATCACCAATCTCGTCAACCCCATCGCCGTCCCCACCGGCGGCAGCAACTCCATGTTCTTCCGCGCCAAGATTCCGTAACCTGGTGGGGGACGACAGAAGAGTTAAACCGCGGATTTCACGGATGACACGGATGAAACGGAATATCCGCGCAATCAGCGTAATCCGCGGTTAATTCTTGTCCGTGTCGCGACTTCACTGTGAATGACCAACACCATTTACTTCCCTCTGATTCCAGTTGCACCGTGCTCCTTTCGAGCTAAGGTACAAAAAAGGAGTCTGACTATGAAAATCACATGCGATGCATTCAAAAACGGCGAAAAAATTCCAGATAAATACACGCGCTACGGAGAAAACAAAGTTCCCCCGCTGCACTTCGAAAACATTCCCGACAAAGCCAGCAGCCTGGCTTTAATCGTGGATGACCCGGATGCCCCGCGCGGCACGTTCAATCATTGGCTGTTGTTCAACATGAACCCGCGTTTCCACGATATCCGGGAGGGCAGCGTTCCGGTGTTTGCCACACAGGGAAAGAATGATTTCGGCGACGTGGACTACGACGGCCCCGAACCACCATCCGGCGAGCATCGTTATTTCTTCAAAGCCTACGCGCTCGACACGGTTCTGCCTTTAACCAGAGGATGCAGCAGGTCCCAGCTCGATAGCGCCATGAAGGACCACATCCTCGACAAAGCCGAATTGATGGGCAAATACGCGCATTAAGCAAGCGTTGAGCTGTTTAGTACGCGGAAAAGCTGACAGAAAAATTTTTGGACAGGAAAATTAAGGCAGGAAAATTCTACGGCAGGAAAATTGAAAGAGTAATCTTCCTGCCGCCAGATTTTCCTGCCCTTTCTGCGCTCAATTTTTCTGTCCTAAAATTTTTCTGTCAGCCTCCGCCTGCCCATTTTACCTCCATCCCAGAATCCTGGTAGGCTACCATCGCAAGCCTTTCCTACCGATCCGAATGCTTATCGCACCAGTGGCATGCATAGGCGATCACGTCTGGCCGGGTCTGTCGTCATCTCACTTCTGCCAAGTTCAGCTTGAACAGATGTTTGTTGAACTGTGCCCACAGATAGCCGCCACCAACCTGCAACCGATTCACGTTCCGCGCTGGGATATACGCCAGTTTTCGGACCTGGCTGCTCCGCAAATCCACGGCCGCAAGAAATCCTGTCCCACCAACCCACAGATCACTGCCATCCAACGCCAAAGCGGTTACCATGACGTGAGGAAGTCCTTCCGTCGCACTCACTACCTGCCATTTCTGGTCCGAAAGATTGTAAATGGTCACCCCAAGCACGGCAGGCCGATTCGGCAGATACCCGATTGGATCTAGGGATTGACCAACAAACAGGCGATCGCCATCGAGGATGAAGCTGCTGCACGGCCCAGCATCCGGGAAGTCGTCCCAGGCCTTGCCCTGGATGCGATATCGGTGCAAACCGCGATACATCCCGCCGAACCAGACGTCCTCGTCGCGGACAGGAAACACAGTGCCAACCAGTCCACTGGTGGGGTTGCCGGACTCGTCGGTACCGGCATGGCTGCCGAGGGCGGTTCCTGAATCCTGGCCGAAAAGAGAGCGCGTAAAGTTGGTGACCTTGCGATTTGCCAGGTCTATCATCCCGAGGCCTCCCTTCGGCCCGGAACCATAACCAATCCAAAGGACCTGGTTGCCAAGGGCCACCGCCGTGATCGAATCCATCAGGAGGCCATCCGCCTCGCTAATGCGGCGTGACCTTTTCGTGCTTCTGTCCAACTCGATCAAACCAGCGCCCTCGGTGCTGATCCAGATATTTGACGAACTCACGCACAAAGACGTAACGGGCGCCCACGATTCCTCAGGGAACTGAACCAGCAGATTGGTCTGAAGCCCGAAATCGAGGTGCATCAATCGGTTGGGCATGCCCACCCAAAGTCCATCGGCATCTGCCACAAAAGCTGATGGCACGTGCAAGCACAAGCAGGCATCGTTCAACCTGAAGCGGCGAGGATCCGGGATAGTCGGAAGGCCCATTTTTTGCCTGCAGAGGGCGGTCTGGTCGGCGGTGAAGATCACGGTGAATGCCTCTCCATAAGGTCCCCCATTTCCAACCTCTACAGGCCTGTTCGAAAAGGTCTCAAATGCGCGAAGCGCATTGGTCCAGGATTCTGCGGCCATGTAGGCATACGCCAGCGCCATTTTTTGGTCGGAGTCGAGGGGAAAGGCCTTTTTTTTGCTGGCTGCACGGTCCACGGCTTCCAGCGATTTGGCCAAAAGCCCATAAAGCTTGTGTTCTTGAGCCCAGTACCGGACCGGACTGCCGATCAGAGTGAAATAAAATCGAGCCTCAGGCGTTGAATCCGGGTGTTCGGCACATTCATTCAACGAGCGCTCGAATTCGCGGATGATTGGAGCATTGGTATCCACCTGAAATGTTGCCACGCCGGCGAGAATATGTGGCGCCAGTTCGGGATTCTCCTGTTGCAGCCTCGGCAGCAACTCAACCAGCCGTTTGGCTGCCGCTGCCCGGTTCGTGCCAAAACTATCTGCATATCGACCCAGGGCGCTGTTTTGGAAATCCCAAATGCCGGATCTCTTCCAATTACGAATGCCTTCAATCAGGCGGGGTTCCGCAACCTGCGGCCCTTTTGAACTGTCCCCCGCAGCGATCACCGCGTCCTCGGCAGCGCCTTTCGCCATCTGTTGATAAAATTGTGCCGCTGCGGAGTTCGTGCTTGTTTTTGATGCGACCTGAAACCACCGGGCTTTCTCTTCAGGGGAATACCGGAAGAAGGAGTCGAGTAAAGCAGATCGCGCCTTGGCGGTCCATTGATCCTGCACCGGCTCGTCGAGAACCTCGCGGTAATAGTCGCGGGCTTCGGCGACACGATTCATGGTCCAGGTCCGAAGGCACGCGGCAAGGTAGAGTTTGACTTCGCGATTGGTGGGCTCCAGCAGAAGAACGGTTTGGAACGCCCGAAAGGCCTCCTGTGTGTTTCGAGCACTCCGGGATGCCGCTTCCGGATTCAGATTCTCAATGGGAATAAATGCCGGGTCGGACAAGGGCAAATCCAAGAGGTCCTTACCAGCGCTCAACTGGAAACGAGCTTCGCTGCTTCTGCTGACGATCAGAGGCCCCGATTCCTTCGTGACCACTTCATCAATGGCGTTTTTGATCTTTTTGAACAAGGTTTCACCCGGACGATCGCGGAAACGCGCCTCGGATCTGTTCCCGAAAATCCTTTGGATCTTCAGATCCAATTCCACTTCGAATCCTGCGCGTTCGTAGGATTGATAATGACCGGTCACAATCCAGAACGCCGACTGCATCGGGGAAGGTGCTCTCGCGGCGCCTTCATCGGTCAAGCCCGCAAGGTCCAGCCTCACCTCCGACAGCAAGGCTTCAACGCTTTCACGTTCCAGCATCGTTACTCGGCCAGAGCGATAAGCGCCCGTAAGGTAGGCCCTGAGTTGATCTGGAAAACCCACTTGCCGACTGTTGATGCTAACGTCTTCGAAAGCGCCGAGAGCAAGGAAAACCTTCGGCTTGGGCTTGGATGCTCCTTCCCGGCATTGGCGCACGAAATCCCGCATATCGGATGCGAGCTTTATGGCGCTCCTCGGAGCCTTGAACACATCAATATCCCGCATAACGCCAGTCCGGGCATCAACCACGCGCGCGACGATCATTCGGTTTGTCCCATCCACGCTTGCACTGGTCCCGAACACGAACCAATCCGCGCGCAACAGTTTGCCTGCGCGCACGATTTGCTTTGGGCGCACCAGGCCCGAGAAGCTCAGCTCTAGCTCTCGCAGGACTTTATCGAGTTCCCGGCGTTCGACCAGGGCCAGACCTTTCACGCCAGCGAGTTCGGCCGCCAAAATGTCCGCCACTTGACGGTTCTCGTTCTCACTCTCCAATCCGAGGCTTCCGATGGCCAGTCGCACGGCCTGCGAGGCCGAAATGGGCTTCTGAGGCACAACCGCAAGCGTCTGCGGAATACCAGGGTGAAGCCGCGCTGAAATTTGAGCCCGTTCTTTGTCCGTCGGCGCACGCAGCACAGGCTCCCGATTGTTGAACCAATTGACCAAAAGCAAGGCCGCAATTCCGACTACCGCAACCGGAAGGGCGATGAAGAGGAGGCGTTTAATTTTTGGGTTCATGGTTGAGACTCAGAGTTTTGAGTTCCGCTTTATCTTTTCTCTTTCGAACGCTGCATCAATTTCCGCCTTCGGAATGGCCCATACACCAGCCCTGGATTCATGACCTATAAGGAGGAAATCACCTGCAAATGCCATCCAAGCCTCCGGGGCGCTCCACGGCAGGCCATGCCCGTAGCCCCGCGAAGGCCAACCGCCTGAAATAAGGACCAGGTTGAGATCAAGTGCGTAACTGCCGGTAGGCCGCGGTTCAGCGCCAAGAATAATGGGAACCACAATCGGTTTGGAGGTGTCGGGATCAAGGCGGACAAGATCAGATCGGCGAGGCCCACCGGGCTTAGGGACAAAGGGGATGTGCGGCATGTTCGGCGGCCCGTTGGTCAGATCGTATTGCCCTAAAAGGAAATAAATCTTCGAATCACTCGTTGTGGCCGGGGCCTGGACGAGTGAAGCATCTGGTAGATTTTCCCAGTTCGGAATCGTGAGGGGCTTTCGGCGGAGGCGATCCGGGATCGGATAACCAGGGGGTGTACGGCCTGCATGGTCGCTGTCCTCGTGCAGGCATAGAATTGCGTTAGTGCTCTCATGCGGCAAAAGCCAGAGATCGAAACGGTACTCCCTGCCAGCACCGCGAATCAGTGTTCCGTCGCGTCCGATTTCCGGCATGCAGCCCGGAGGGAACTGGGCTGAGGGCGTCCAATCGTTGCCTGACCACTGGAAGACCCGACCTGCCAGAAAGGCACGGACCGAATTGGTGGGGCCAGGAATCAGCACAACGTCACCAAGCCAATCAGATGAATCCAGAGAGGACAAAGCGGGCCTGCGTCGGCGAGCTGCTAAGAGGTGGGTGGCGTCTCCGCCATCCAGTAACTCGACAATGCATTCTTCATTCGCCGCGTACAGGTGATCGGCGAGAGGGAAAAAATAACTGCTCTTTTCGAGCGACACGAGCCGACGATCCCATCGTCGTGAAGTAAGATTACACGTGAAAACCTGTCCAGACCGTTCGGTGAAGAACAGAGCTCCGTGGAAGATGCCAAAATTCAACCTGCGCTCAGCCTGGCCTGCGCCCCAGCCATAAGCGGAATAGTTCTCACCCTTCGGACATTCAAAAATCTCCCAGCTACTTGTTTTTGGATCCAGGACGGCCGCCCAAACGGCGTTGCGTTGCGGGCAGTGCAGCTCGAGGCAAAGCTTATCCTGAATCACGTTATGTCCGCGGATTGTGAGAGTCTCATCCACTGTCCCGTCTCCAGGGATTTCCTTGAGACGAATACGCTGCCTTGGGATTTTAAAGAATTGCGTAATGGCCAGCGAGTTGGTAACGGATGCCATTTCCGGCAGGGGCGTCTTCTTTTTATGCGCGATCCTCGGGGCCTCGGATTTCCTTGACGATGGACTTGGGGATGAATAGGACAGTGGCAGGGCCTGATAATCAGTAAGGATCACGTATCCGGGGCCGCCTTTTTCCGGGTGCGCATATAGAGTGACCTTAGCTTGGAGATCATGAACCAAGCCAAGAGCCTGTCTTTGTTCCCATTTATTCGTACCGCCATTGGCTGGGAGATTGGAGAGAAAATTAGAGTTGTAAGTTTCCACCAGAGGCTCGAGCTCCAATGCCCGGTCCTTTGAATATTCAGGGCAATCAAAGAGTCTGGCGAACTGTATGGGGTTGAAACGAGGTGGATTGGTCAGATAGCGCTTCTGCTTCACGAATTGAGCATCTTGATCCAACGCAAAGCTGGCTTTAGCATAGGCCTCGTGGATCGGCCCACCTACCCCCTGGAAAAAAGGATCGAATCTCGTTTGGAGGTCCAGGCGCGCCTGATCGTTGGTAACAAGTTGGTCGTGATTTGTGAAAATCTCGACTACGAGATCTCCGGCACTCATCTGGCCATCGGCCACTTTGAAACATTTGGCCTCGAGCGGCCAGAACAGATTCGTAGAGGCCGTTAGATCATTCAAAAACCGGCTCCAGACAACAGGCATGCGTTTCTTGTCGGCTGCGGTCCACGCAGTAAGCCGAGGGCGTGCCGGTGGCCGGTAACAAAGTCTGCCATTCATCGGCAAGAAAGAGCTATTGGTCAGGAGCTTGCGGTAGAAGGTGACACAATCTTCCGGGCTTTCCTGCCAAAGACAGCCGAAATCAATCTTGTACTTAAGAAGTGTCTCCTGGTGTTGCCCGGGCGAAGCGATGGAGAGTCTGGAAGCCAGCACGCGAGCACCCAGGCGCAGCTCAGGTAATTGGTCGGCAGCTTCGATTTGGAGGTCGTGTCGCAAATGGAAGAGCTGTAAAACCTGAGACGCCACCCGTAAGGACTCCAGGCCCGCGGCGTACCAAGACGTGTCAGGACCAGTTTTTATCAGTGCATTGGTTGGAGTGAAAGCTTCATAAGCCTCCAGCATGGTGAGCGCAGAG
This sequence comes from Verrucomicrobiota bacterium, assembly GCA_003176045.1. Lineage (GTDB taxonomy): Bacteria > Verrucomicrobiota > Verrucomicrobiia > Limisphaerales > UBA8199 > PSRM01. The sequence continues at coordinate 8,293 of PSRM01000156.1, forward strand.
TGGAATCGGCTGAGCGTCTCCCGAAGCCATGTGTCGGTTGGTCTTCGTGGTGGGGACTCTGCGGCTTCAGGATAGACTTCGTTGTAGTCCCATCGGTAATAAGGGCCATCCAAGGTGGCCATTAATGTGTGAGCCTTTACGCGGACCAGAGCGCAATCGAGATCCCGTCGCCCCAGTTCCCATGCGGAATCCGCAGCCGCTTGGGCCTCTGGAATCATGAGCCATTTGAGGGCCCAACTGGCTTCGTCGAAGTAACGATTGGCCTCCTCTAGCGCGTTCCACTCATTGGTTTGTGGCCGTTTAGTGATCTCGGAAAGAATCCTGGTGGCAAGTTCATCCACAAGCAGCAAAGGATTGGAACGCTTGCCGCTGAGTTCCACGTTAATTGGAGATGGGCCGCCAGGAGGAGTGAGGCGAGCACTTAGCGTGAGCGTCTGAGCATTGTACCCGCCCTTGTCAAGAGTGCCCTCCAGCAAATAGCTGCCAGTCCAGAAAGGCGCATCTCCCACTCCTTTGAGATCCTTTTCTCGGGCCAGGAGCTGAAGCTTTTGTCGCTCCAGCACGAAAAATTCCTTTCGGCTCATTAGCCGGAGCACCAGAAGTGTATTCATTTGCCGCTCAAGCGATTCACCCGCGGTGAATCTGACAGCGGACCTGATGTTCAAGAAGGAGATCGGCAGCGCCTCTTTAGCGGGCACGCGCAGTTTAGAGAAATACGGGCTGAATCGTTGCGCAACGATTTTACTCCAGCCGATCCGATCATCCAGAGGCTGGGGATAATCTACGAGGTCCAGCAAAATGCCCGGTCGCACCGCACCCAGGCGAACCACCAGATGGCTGCCTTGTTCTTTCGATACGGAATTGAGGCTGATCACGCCATCGGCTCCCAGAATCTCCCCTAATCTGAGAAAGTCCGGGTTGTTCAGGGATGACGATTGCTCCTTGAGAATCCGATTGATCTGAGCCCGTTCCAGAACTTCGACGTTCGCCCTGTGCGATAACTCTACTGTCAGGTAATCGGCCTCTGAGGACAGACTGGGGTCCTCGGGTACGATGGCCAATCGCACGGGTTGGGCTCGGACGATGGCCGCACTCAGGAGAATCAGCGCAAAAACCAGGGAAGTTAATAGTTCAAATGACCGCGGGTAATGCGTTTCGCGCAACGCTGAGCTGCAAGCCACAATCCTTTTGGGATTGGAAAGAATCATTTGTGTGCGCTCCCGCGCTACCAAACTATTATTTCGGGGTCAGTTTTGGGATGAGCCGCTCAGCGGTTTCCAAGGCCGCGTTTTGCAGGGCGTACTTGGCTGCGCTCTGCTCCGTGATATCGGCCGCGACGCTGGTTTGCCGGTCCACGGCAATGATTTCGCCCATGCGCCTTTGGGCCTTAAGTTCCAGGCGCGCTCGGCACGAGATGAGGTTGCCTTTGCGCAGACCGAAGGCGCTGAAGGCGTCGCCGGTAATCTCGATGTCCGGCTTCTGCGGCGATTTGTCGTCCACGAGTGTGAAGCCACATTCTTTCAGGATGAGGCCTAGCTCGGTTTCGGCGGCGGGGTCAATGACGGGCTGGCCGAAATGGCGCTCGCCTATCTTCACGGAGACGGCTGGGAGCTTGGTTTGCTTTATGGATTTCTTAATTGCAGCGATTCGATCTTCTCTGCGCTCGACCTTTGCGGTCAAAGTGTCGCCTTTTTCAGTGATAACCGCCGCGACCTTTTTTGCCAGATCGGCGGAGAGATCCGTGATGGGTGCGGCAACCGGCCCTTTGGCAAGTTCGCCATAGACGCGGCTGGTTTCAGTGCCAATGATTTTGGCCACGAGGACCAGTTCCTTGTCGGCTTTGAAGACACGGCCGGTAACCAGCACTTTGGCGCCTGTGAGGTGACCGACTTTGGCGGCTGTATCGGGTGACACGGTGCCAGACAATCCCAGCTCGAGTTCGCTCAAGACTTTGTCCAGTTCGGCACGCTCGACGGTAATGATGCGTGGATCAGCCGAAAGGTTTGCGTTGATGAGGGTCGCGACTTTTGGCCCGAGGTCGCGGGTCCCTTCGTCGCGGCTTTCGAAATCAAACACCGCGGCGGTGAGGACATCAGGAGGGGCGGAGCGTGCCAAGGGCGTGGCGCAAAACAAGACCACGAATGCGACGGCAAGAATTTGAAAGGCAATACCACCAGGAGTCGAAGGCACATAGTCCCGCAGGGACGGCAGATAATAGCCCAGCGTTTCAACGCTGGGTTTGTGCCGCAATCCGGAATAAGTCCCGGCAGGGACGGCAGAAAAAAGACGGTTTCTGCCGTCCCTACGGGACTTATCGCGTTCAACGGCGAATACCCAGCGTTGAAACGCTGGGCTATTTTCTGTCATCCCTACGGGATTTAAATCAGAGTTCATACGCTTGGGGTACAGTTTCATAAGTTTGGATCTCATGGTTCAGGTGCGGAAAAGGGAATAACTACAGGATTCGGATGAAGGGCGAGCCGTGCTAAATGGAGGAGGTTAATCTGGCTGCGCGTGCGGCTGGCTAAGTCCGCAACCATTTCAGGCTGTACGAGGACAACTGTTCCTTTTCCTTCATGCAAAAGAGCAAAAGAAGGCTGCGGTCCGTCCCCCCTGGCAAGAGGCGGCAAAAGCCAAACGACGGCCGCGCCCCGTTCGGCGAAAGCTTTAGTCCGCGTGCCAAAGCCTTCCGGAACCTGAGACTTGGAGCGGAACGGGCCGAGGATCACGAGCTTGCCACGAAAATCTTCGAGACTTGTTTCCTCCAGATCGGTCCAGTCAACACCAAGGTTTTTGAGGATTGGTTTAAGCTGGCTTTGTTGATCATAAACTCCCAGTGGCTCCTCGCCCGCCAGGAGTTTCAACTCACTGAGCAGATTGGTCGGATAAACCAGGACGCTCGTTGTGCCGAAAAGCTTGTTGGTGCCTTCAATCCATTTGATAACAAATTGCGTTTCGGCTTTTACCGGCGGAAAACCGAGCGTCGCGGACTCAAGCACGGTTTGGCCGGGCAGAACATTGAGCCTTTTCCAGGGCGTGTCGCTGAGCAGGACAGCGGTTGCCTCAGTGGCCTGATAAAGTCGCGCTCGAAGTTCGGTTTCAACAGGCACCTTGCCATGATTCGCCCAGGTAAGCTTTATTGCCCTCTCGCCAGGGAATACCGATTGCGACTGATTGTCAGGGATGAGTTGGAGTTGAGCACCGCAAGCGACCGGGACGAGCAGGAAAATCGCACACCAGAACAGATCACGTGATCGCCCCAAAAAGTGCAACGCTCTGCCAGTAGATGTCTGATCGAAGCTTAAGCCTTCCTTATCCTTTAGTTGAGCCGATGCGGCGTAATCGTCGAACCCCGGAGGGGTGTCCTGTTTATGGCACCCGGCTCTGATAACGCTCGCCAAACCCCGTAGGGGTGACCCGACCAGCCTCCAACTCCACGGCTTAAAAATGCATTTCGGGTCATGCTTCTCGTCGCAGCTTTGATAGGTCACCCCTACGGGGTTTAGTGATTTAAGGGGCGGCGGCGGTGCTATAAACAGGCTACCCCTACGGGGTTTCAGATGACGCGCCCAAACGGGCGCTAATGGTTTGCATGGAAAAATGCATGAAATGACAAGCGATTTAGCGTTGGATTGTGCGCCAATGGAACCGACCGAGTCGCGAAGGGACGACTGAGCCTCGGGCCGAATCTCAGCCGTCCCTTCGGGACTTCCTCCATGCTGGTGGGGCCTAACCCAACGCTGAAGCGTTGGGCTATTATCGCATATCCCTCCGAGACAATGAGTCAAGATATTCATGACGCCCCTGCCAAAGATTTTGCCTCGATCCGATAACCGCCCACACGCACCGGTTGCCCGCTCGTCCACACCCATCGCGGCCCGACGAGCATGATCTGGCCCTGGTGATCGAGGAGAACTTCGAGTGTATCGGCGTTTATCTGGACCTTCTGCCCGCTGAACGTGACAAACCGTTGGCACCCGGCTGGGCCACAAATTCTTACATACAGCGGAGTCGCGGCCGGCACGTCCGGCCGATCAGCCAGCACCAGATGGGGTCCCTGGTTGTCGAAGGCTATGCTTTGAACCTGGTTAGGAAAGAGAGACTCGATTTCACTAAAGCATTTTCGAATGGAAACCATTTGTAAATCCCCCTCGGATGAAGAGTTGCCAGCCCAGACTCCCAGTAAAATCGCTGCGAGCATGCAAAAACAAGCTGCGCCAACAAGGACGAGCTTTCTTCTTTTCGCAAAGAAATCGAAAAGGAGCGGCCGAATCACCGGCGCGCCGTCAGCGCGACTGAGTTTCTTCGAGTCTGCCGGCAGCATGTCCCCGGTCCCGGTTGCTTGAAGCTCATGGACAACGCATTTCGGAAACTCGTCCCAGTACCGTGCCTGGCGATCCGGGACCGATGCCTGCAGCAGCAGTTTGTTTAGTTCATTGTCGTTTTCGCGCCACATCACAACTATCCATTAGAATCTTCGCAAGCCACGCAAATGTTGGAGACAGAATCATGGCAGGACAGAATCATTTCTGGTTGAAAATGATTCTGTACCTCAATGATTCTGTCTATTTTCCGCTGCGCCCTGCCGCGCTGTGTTCATCCGTGTTCATCCGTGGTTAATTTTTTCCGAGTATAAGGAGCCGTTTCAGTTTTCGGCGCGCCGCAAAAAGCCTCCATGATACCGTAGTCTCAGAGCATCCAAGCACTTTCGCCGCCTGCGCATGTGTCATTCCATCATAAACAGTGAGAATGATCGCGGCTCGCTGCTTCGGCCCAAGTTTCATCAATGCCTCCTGCACAGCCTGGCCTCGTGTTTCGTCTTTGGGGTTCGATGGTCGCTCCTGCTGACTCCATTCCTGCTCAAGCCGTGCATAACGCGCCTGTGATTTTCGCCAGTTCAGGCAACGGTTGACGGCGATCCGGTAAAGCCACGATGAAAATTGCGATTCCTCACGAAAACTGGAGAGACTTCGGTAAGCCTGAATGAATGTCTCCTGCGCCAGGTCCTCGGCATCGGCCATCGAACCGGTCATTCGGTAGCAAAGCGAATGGATCATGCGCTGATGCTCTCGTATCAGAGATTCAAACGCTGCGTGGTCGCCATTCCGGCTGCGGGCAACCCGGCCTGCATCATCTTCGGTCGCGACCATGCGCGTATTGTTAATCAGTTGGACAATCCGAGGCCAGAAATCCTTTGACTGTTTTTTGTCGGAATTCGATTTCGGGCGGCTTCTGATAGAATAGAAAATCGCTACAGCAGCCATGCGAGCGCCTCGATGGCCTCCGTGATTTTGCGGCGGGCTTTCTGGTGGATGGCGGAGATTTCGCCGGATGAGGCGCTCGAATGAAGTGCGCGATCCGATTCGCCCACGAGAGTATCGGCTTCCTTCAGGAGGGCGTTCAGGTCGCGAATGCGATAGGACGCTACCGTTATCCAGCTCGTTCCGGGGCGTGATCGCGCCGAAATGGAATTCGGCGCTCCGCTGTCCGGCTCCCCTCTCCTCCGGGAGCGTGGTGACCTGAATGGCCGGGCTGCAGCGAGGACAAGACTTGCGGCGATTGGCTTGCCTTCCGCAGCTTTGACGGCGTTGTTCCAGGCAGTTTTGGCGTCCTGAGGGTCCAATCCGATGAGCGGGCGGACCTGAGCCTCATTGGCTGGCGGCAAAATGTTGACAATTGTCAACAAAACCTGGGTCGTCTGCGCGGCGTCAATGAGCCGATAGGCGTAATGCCGCGTATAATGCCACTTCGTCGAGCAATATTCTTCAAAGTTCTTAAAGGACTGCCGATAGAGCTTTTGGTCCCTAATTGTGGCCAACGCCCGGCCGACTTTCACGAAATGGTCCCATCCGCTTGCGATAATGAATTCGCAATCTTCCAATTGCTTCTGCTCCGATGGGGCGAGAGTAGCCTGCGGCGCTGCCGGCGCAATCAAGGCTTCATTTGGAACGATGGCCGGGCTTTGCCCTGCAGCCGCTTCATGGACGTTTGCTGATTTGATTTCGATTGGTTTCATAGTTTTTTAGGATGAGCATACAAAGGAGGGTGGGACAAAAACTGTCCTATCAGTAAAAGTACGGAAGGGCTTTTTTTCGAGATACGGGAGGCGCTATCAAGGTGCGCCGAAGCCCTTCGAAAAAACGGGGAATGGTCCCGAACCTACGCCTTTGCTGACGGTCATGCCGAGGTGGCCGACTCGGACGACAATTCTTCCCTCCCTGGAAGCCCAACACATAATCCCCGAATGGCCGGCAAAGCAGCTGCAGGAGCGCATCTGGGCGTTGCCGCCACGGAGCACGGACATTCTTGTCCGCAGCAAGCCCCATTCTGCCGAGCAGAGCCCGGATGGCGCCTATTGGGCTGTCGAACATCGCTGCGGACAAGAATGTCCGCGCTCCGGGCCAGGCGCTTCCGATGCAACAGTGTCCCGATACACCCAAGCTCCAGCGGGACGGTTAATCCCGCTTGACTTCCCGGTGATTGGCTACAGAGTTCTGCTGAACAGCACCGCAGGGCATGTGTACTCCAGAACAATTCCGCTCACGGTGGGAGTCAAAGGTGCTGGCCGCAGCCGCCGATGCTGACCATTTGAGACTCCGTACCGTCCCCGAAGCATCAGTCAGCTCCACCAAGCTTCCGCCTACTTCCCGGCGTTTTCTAATTGAAGCCGGATTGCCGGAACAATGCGCCCCGCTGGGCTTCGAGGAAATGCGCAAAGGGCTGCGTCGAATTTGGGAAGTATATTCACCTGGTCAATGGAAACGGGAGGAGAAAGCCGGCGTGGAGCACTACCTGGTGCTGGGGCTCGACGAGAACGATAATCCGATTTGCGCCGATGAGCGCGATGGTAAAGTTGTCATGCTCGATCACGAGCTTCTGTTCGACCAAAAACGCAGAGAGAAGCGCATCAGGTTCGTCAATTCTGGAATTCCGCAGCTTGCGGAGTGCTTGCTCGCGCTTGAAACCGTTGAGCCTGAAGCTCGGTTGGAAGCGATTCGGCAAATTGACCCACCGGCGGCCCAGGAAAAAGCGTTTCTGGTCGTACGAAGCCAGTCCAGATTCGGAACGGCCAAGGGGGAGGCGATGGTCCGGTACTTCTTCAGTGCTCGCGGATCTCGGCCCCTCTCTCGTAAAATTGATGTTCCTTGCCGCCTGCCTTCTTTACATCTGGATTCAGTCATTATTCGTCCACACAACTCATGAGATCATTGGTCAGCGCCACATTTTCCGATACGGCTGGACCGGGATCATTCTCGGCTTTGGCTTTAATCTGGTTCCCATCGGCACGGCGTGGTTTCTATGGCGCGTGGAGAAGGATCGGATTGGAGCGGCAATATTTCTTTTGTTCATTCCTGTGTTTGCCGCCTTTGTTATGCCTCAACTCTTTCTGGAACGCGTCGAGGTTACTCCTGCCGAACTGCGCCATCGTCGCGAACCGCCCCACACCAGATTCAACGCTGATATCGCCTTCACCAACATCGCTTCGGCGGTCGAACTGGACTATGACAGTGGATTGAGAGGCTTTGAGATGCTTCTTAAGGATGGCAGAACGCTGGAGTTGCCCGCCAATACCGTTCTCACCGCGGCCCACGAAACGATTTCTGCACAACTTCTCAATCACCAGATCCCGGTGAGACGCCAAACAGTTCACCGCAAAACTCAATGAGCTCCACAAAGCTGTAACAACATGTGGCCATTCAAACCCAGGCTCGACGAATTTGGCAGGGCTGATCTCTAGTGAAAGCATGGCAAAGGAACTATTTTCAAGATCACCACTAAGGTCGCTGATCTGGATCCCGCCCTAATAACAAGGTCAGCCGTCACCCAAATACTAAAGCTATGAAGCCACAAAAGAGAAAGAACTTACCGCAGTCGGCAGTTAAGTTGGTCCAAAAGCTCCTCAAGAAGGACGAGGATGGTCTGGAGATGCTGCGAATGCACGACTTCCCGGACGACGCGTCAGCCCATGACGACGAGTTAACGGAACGGCTTTACGCGGAGTTTTGTGCCGACATCGAAGATCTGCAGAAGGAACTCAGTAAGCATTATGGCTCCCCCACGCGCAAGGGAAATGCAGACACTAAGCTCATCCCGCTTAATGGCGTCTTCAGCTATTTTATGTGGAAAGCTGAGGGCAGGCAGCTTTTCGTGGCAGCGCATCATGAGGACCGCGGCATCCCTATCGTGTTATGGCTCGGGACTGTTGGCAAATAGAGGCGGCGATGGGAATAGATCCCAACACTGCCGATTCCTACGGAAACAGCGCCGACCACCCCGCCTACGTGCCGGAAGGTTGGGAGGACACCAGTCCAGCACATTGAGAGCCTTGACTTCGTTTACGTCGTAAACGATGCTAAAGGCATGGCAACAATAGTGCAATCCTGCCGGATAGAGAAAGATGCCGCCGATTTGCTGTCCAAACAGGCAAAGCGGCGGCAATTGGAAGTCTCCACGTTGAGCAGTCTTTATTTAAAGGAGAAGGCGCGGGAAGAAGAATTTCCCGGAATCGGCTTTCGCGACTCAATTGCTGGACGAGAAGCCTATCTGTTGGGCCAGCGGGTTGCGGTATGGGAGGTTCTGGACGTTTACCGGGAGGCAAAAACAATTTTCAGGACCGCCGACCATTTCGGTTGGCCGGACTATATGGTCAAGTGTGCTCTTGCCTATGCCAGACAATTCCCTGAGGAAATCGCCGGGCAACGGAAGGCAGAGGTATCAGAGTGAGCCGGCTTTTGGCCGATGCGAACTTGTCTCGACGATTTGTTGCAGCTTGTTTGCGCTTAGAAGCTGATTTTCCAATTATCCACGTCGCCGATTGGATGGAAGGAAAGTACCGCGTTTCGACAGATCCGGTACTGCTCTCGGTGTTGCGCGAGAACGGCATGGTGATCGTGAGCTTCGACAGGCGCACGTTGGCCATGCACGCCGGCGCATTGACAAGAGAAGGTTTGGGGCACGCGGGGGTGATTCTGTTCCGCCGCATCGTCTCGCAAATAGATTACGGAAAACAATCCCGGTTGTTGGCCGAGTTTTGGCGGGAGGCGGCAGAATGGGATTGGATGGATCGCATTGAGTACCTCGCTAAGGGCGGGCCAGGGCGCAACGACACTGCCTCAAAGGGGCACCAACTTTCCGTCGGTAAGGCCGCAGTCAGAGCGGGGCGGAGCGCCGAACTCCGTTTCGGCGCGTTGGGAATCCGTGACAGGTTCACGCCGAAATAGAATTCGGCGCTCCGCAGCAGCCGTCACTGAGGCAGTGCTTCTGCCAGAATGGTCAGGCTCGACCAGCCGCCCTGACTGGTTTATTATCAGAGACGATGACGACGAAGAATCCGTTTCCGGGAATGAACCCATTCTTCGAGCAACGATGGCGGGATGCGCATCATGCTCTGCTCTCTTACGTGCGCGATACCTTGCAAGAACGGCTGCCGGCCGATCTGGTCGTGTGGGCCGAGGAGGAAGAGGTCGTCATGATGGGCCCCGGCAAGGCGACAAAAACCTACCGTCCGGACGTTCAGGTGCGCGAGCCTTGGAAACTCCAGGAGCCTGATGGCACAGCGGTTGCCACGGACCCGCGAGCGCCGCCGGCTACCGAGCCGATCCGGGTTTATTTGGATGAAGAGGTCGAGCGTTGGCTTGAGATACGCGAGGCCCGTGGCCGCCTAATTACTGTGATCGAACTGCTCAGCCCGACGAATAAACTCGCGACTGAGGACCGGGACCGCTATTTGCAGAGGCGCCGCAACTTTATCGGCGGCGGGGCAAACTTTGTGGAAATTGATTTGGTGCGTCAGGGTAAGTGGGTTTTTCCGGCCCCCGTTCAGAGTGTCCTCCAACGAGAGGGAGCCGCCTACGGGGCTTGTGTCATCCGGGCCATTCGCCCGGCCGAACAAGACGTATATCCCATTCGATTGCGCGAGCGTCTGCCTGTCATCCGGATCCCGTTGCGCCCCACTGACCCCGATGTGGTCCTGGACATTCAACCGCTGGTTGACCAATGTCACGAACGCGGGCGCTACCATCTTTTGGATTACGGGCAATCGCTCGAACCGCAGCTCGCGCCTGAGGACGCGGCCTGGGCAGATCAAATCCTGCGCGAGCAAAACCTGGTCTGAACACCCCTGGGAGCGCGGGCATCTTGCACGCGTGTCTGGAATCCGTTGAGTCCCGGAGGGACGGCAGACAATAGGCCAGCGTTTTCAATTTCAACGCTGGGTTGGAGCGATCGAACCGTATGAGTCCCGTAGAAGGTGTGAAATAATTGTAGAAGCCGAGGTAACGAGGCTCTAATTTTTTTGTAACCTGCTCGTGCACAAGGATTTGAGAGCCTCGTTACCTCGGCTGCTACATGGGTTTTGGATTTCCTCACAGCTTCGTAGAGACGACAGAGAAAGTGGTTCTGTCGTCCCTACGGGACTCGAAGCGCTTGCGATGCCGTTCCCCAGCGTTGAAACGCTGGGCTATTTTCTGTCATCCCTACGGGATTCACGGACTCAAATCCGAGTGGCATTGGGCAGGGATGCCCGCGCTCCCAGGAGCGGCGCGCGGACGAGGCCGTCCGCGCTCCATTACCACTGCCTCATTCTGTAAAATTTCTGTTGCCCGTTGGCGGCAGGGTCACTGAGTAGTCGCAGGGCGCCGTTGCCGGCGTTTGTGGAGAGGGCGCTCCAGTTTGTGGCAGTAGCTGAAAGTTTGTAATCGAACGCATACGTTTTGCGATTCAGTGTCTGTGCGACCGCGGTGAAATGGCCTGACTGCAAGATCGGATTAAGAAGGACTGGGTTCGGTATCGCACCGGCCAGCAAGGCAATGGAGTGCTCTTCACCGGCGCACACCGCAAAAGCATTGGTCGCAGTGGCAGGCAAAGCACATTGGCCGTTCCAGTTAGCGCCCCAGGCGCTGATGGTGCCGTCCTTCTGCAACGCCAGCGTGTGCGCGCCGCCACCGGCCAGGGCCACGACGTTGCTCAGGCCAGGAGGCACGGTGCACTGAGCTTGTGAATTGTCTCCCCACGCCAGCACCGTCCCATCCCCAAGCAGGATGAGGCTGTGATAATCACCGGCCGCCACGGCGATGGCGTTGGTCAGGCCCCAAGGCGCAATGGATTGGCCGATAAAGCTACCGTTCTGATCGGTGTTCTCGCCCCAGCCGACCACCGAGCCGTCTGATCGCAGGGCCAGGCTGTGATTGCCGCCGGCGGCGACGGCGACGACGTTGCTCAGGCCAGAAGGAATGTTGGTTTGTCCAAAACTGTTATCGCCCCAGCCGACCAGCGTGCCATCCGCCTGTAGAGCGAGGCTGTGCCAGGAGCCGGCGGCGATGGCGATTACATTGGCCAGGTTTGCGGGAACGTCGGCCTGGCCATAGACATCGGACCCCCACGCAATGACTTTGCCATTGGCTTGAATGGCCAGGCTGTGGTATCCGCCGGCGGCGATGGCAATCGCCGGCGAGGACAGATTGTTCACGACGGTCGGGACATCGCACTGGCCGTTGACATCGTTTCCCCACGCGGAGATCGCGCCATCGGCACTCAAGGCCAGGTTGTGCCAGGCGCCCGCAGCCACTGCAATGACATTGAGAGCTGAGCCTGGAGGATTGGTTTGGCCCCAACTGTTGTCGCCCCAGGAAGTGATCGTGAGCACGCCCAGCACCGCATTGGAGCTGATGGCGAAGCCGCCGAAATTCGTCACCACCACCGAATACGAGCCGAAATCCGCGCCGGTAGCAGCAGCCATCGTGAAGGACGGGTTCGTAGCTGCGGGAATAGAATTACCATTGAATCGCCACTGATAACTGAGCGGCGGCGTACCGGACGCAGCCACGAAGAATGTCGCGCTCTGGCCCGCCAGAACACTCTGGTCCTGCGGCTGTGTCAGGATGATCGGCGGACCGATCAACGAGAGTGAAGCGTCGGCGCTCGTGGCATTTCCGCTGGCGTTCGCCACGACCACCGAATAGCTCCCGACATCACCAGATTGAACATTGGCCCGGGTATAAGTGCTCCCCGTAGCGCCCGAGATGCCGGTTCCATTGAAACGCCATTGATAGGCCAGCGGATTAGAGCCAACCGCACCAACGCCAAACGTGACGTTTGCGCCCGAATTCGCGGTTTGGCTTTGCGGTTGGGAAGTAATGGCCGGAGCGCCATTGGTGATAAGTACGCCCAACCGAATGCTGTTGTTCGCCAGGTCGGCCACATAGAATGTGGTGGCATTTAGCGCCGCAAGGCCCGCCGGAAAACTGAACTGCGCTGCGCTGCCAACTCCGCCTGTGCTGCCGCTGCTGCCGGCTAAACCGGCGACAGTTGTCACCACCCAATTCGTGCCTGAGGACGACAGCCTGCGGATTGTGTGATTGCCGGAATCGGCGACGTATAGATTCGTAACGCCATCCCAATGGATCCCAATGGGATTAAAAAACCGAGCACCATTGTTCGTTCCATCCGCGCTGCCCCAAACACCGGGGAGGCCTGCCAAAGTGCTGACCACGCCGCTGGACGTTACCTTGCGGATCGAATGATTTCGGCTGTCGGCTACATAGAGATTCCCGGAACTGTCCACAGAAATTCCAGACGGAGAACGAAAGCGCGCGCGATTCGTGCCGCTGCCGGCGCTGCCGCTATCCAGATCGCCGTACAGGCCCGGGAGACCCGCCACGGTCGTAACCACGCCTGCCTGAGTCACTTTGCGAATAGTATGGTTTCCCGTATCCGCCACAAAGAGGTTCCCCGAGACGTCCAGGGCAAGCGCTTGAGGCGCATTGAATCGGGCGTTTTGGCCAGTGCCATCGCTTGTGCCATTGGTTCCGGCGGCGCCGGCCAGCGTCGTCACCGCGCCGGCAGGAGTGATTTTGCGGATCGTATGGTTGGCGGTGTCCGCTATATAGACATTGCCGGAACTATCTGCGGCGGCGCCTTGCAGACCGAAGAATTGCGCGCTGGGGCCGGAGCCGTTATTGGTCCCGAACGCGCCAGGCACTCCAGCCAGGGTGGTGAAGTCCCCGCTCGAGTTGCTCTTTCGAACTGTGCCGTTTGCGCTATCGGCAACATAAATATTCCCGCTGACATCGGCCGCCACTCCGGCCGGTGAAAAAAATCGAGCGGCGCTGCCCGCATCATCGGCGCTGCCGATGGACGGGGAGCCAGCGAGCGTTCCGACTGCGCCCACGCCTGTGACAAGGCGGATCGTGCCGTTACCGCTATCGGCCACATAGATCGTCGTGCCGATCAGAGCAAGAGATTGTGGACCGTAAAACCGGGCGCTGGCGCCAACTGAATCGACACTGCCGAATGAAATGTGAGACCCGGCCAATGTTGTCACGCCTCCTGCCGGCGTAATCTTGCGAATGGCTTCATTGAAATAATCGGCAACATAGACATTGCCGGCGGTGTCCACGGCCACGCCTTGAGGCGAATTAAAATGGGCGCTGGTCCCATTGCCATCCGAACTCCCCGCAGCCCCAGCAGAACCAGCAAGCGTAGTCACAATCCCGCCCGGCGAAATCTTTCGAATAGTGTGATTTGCCGTATCGGCCACATACAGGTTGGTCAGGCTGTCCACGGCGACGGTCTGCGGCTGATAGAAGCGCGCACCACTGCCGGTGCCGTCGTTTGTGCCGGCCACCGTGGCCAAACCCGCCAGAGTAGTGACGGAGGCACCCGGAGTAACCATTCTGATTGTGTGGTTCCACGTGTCGGCCACGTAGAGGTTCCCGCCGCCGTCCACCGCGATTCCCTCGGGCTCATAGAACCGGGCGGCGTTGCCAACATTGTCGTTCGTGCCGCTGGCGCCCGCCAGGCCCGCCAGCGTGCTCACCAAGCCAGCCGGTGTAATCTTTCGGATCGTGTAATTGGCGCTGTCGGCCACATATACGTTTCCGGACGTGTCCACCGCCAGGCCCATGGGCTGATTGAATCGCGCCAGGCTGCCAAAACCATCCAGCGAGCCGACGGCCCCAGGCGACCCCGCGAGCGTGGTAACCACGCCTCCAGGGCTGATCTTGCGAATGGTTTGATTAGCTGTATCGGCCACATAAAGGTTCCCGGAACCATCGGCAGCGACGCCGCCGGGATTGTTGAAGCGGGCATTGTTGCCGCCGCCGTCAACGCTGCCCTGGCCAGGGTTGCCTGCAAGGGTGCTGAATGTAAGGGGTTGAGCATGCCCGGGGACAACTGCGGTGAACAACCATATAAGAAACCACGAAACACACGAACTACACGAAAGGAATTTGCTTTCGTGTAGTTCGCGTATTTCGTGGTTCCAACTCAAAAACGACAACGCGTCACTCTAGCAATGGCCAACCGCAGGCGAAAGCAGAATCGTCAAGTATTCGAAATAAGTATCAGGAGTTTGCGTTCAAGCCTTCGTGCCAGCATAGCCAGCCCGAAAAACCGTGGATGCGCCCAAGGGACTCTGTGTCCAGCCACGGGTGTTGGCCGAGCAGCAAAGCATGATAATCACGCTCAAAAGCTTCACCCCAGGGAACTCCTCCGGGGTAATTATAGAGATGGTCCTCTGCCGTTTTTAAAACTGCATCGAGCTTGCTCACGATCTCATCGGTCTGAGCGCTCAAGCCCGCTGCCTTTATGTGTTCCATCAATCTTTTGCGATTCGGAAATGTAAGCACATACGCTCGAAGCGCCTCGTTCAAAACATGTGAGGTGACACCCATAGTGCCTGACATCAATATGCACCGGTCCTTCGAATGTTTTCAACACGCGACCGAGTCGGATTCCCTCCGCATCAACGGCTCTGCTGCGAAGGACCCCTCACCCCGCCCC
>PSRM01000366.1 GCA_003176045.1 Verrucomicrobiota bacterium
GTTGTTGGTGTAATTGGCATTGCGGAGGAATCGGCCATACGGGTCGCCTCCAGCCCTTGTCGTTGTGCGGTTGCCGATATCATCAAATGTGAACTCAAATTGCTCGCCCGCGACCAAGGTCCCGTCCGCCCAATAATGCCTGGCTGAAATCACCTGGCCGAGGTAATCGTAGCCATAAAGCCAATAGGAGCCATCAACGAGTTTGACTCTGGTCCGCTGGTTCGCGGTGTTATACTGATAAGCGTAGCTGGCGATAATTGTCGAGCCGGCTGTCCACCAGAGATTTGTCAGCCGGTTCAGGTTGTCGAACTGGTTTGTCCGCGTCAACACCACGGTGTTATTGTGCTTATAGACAATACTTTGCACCAGCGAAGAATTAGGCAAATAACCGTAGCTGGCGGTGTTTGTGCCGTCGGAGACGGTGGCGAGGCGGGACGCGCCGTCGAGGGAGAAGGATTGCTGGATTATTGGATTGTTGGATTGGAGGACAGCCAGATTAGTTCGGCGCAGAAGGGGGTCGTAGCCGTTGGTAATCGAGATACCGGCGAGCAGGCCGCCGGAGATGGATTCACTGAGCAATTGGTTTGCGTCGCCGAAGGCGAGCGCGGTGATGTTTGCGCCATTGGTGACTGCGTTCAGACGGCCACGGCGGTCGAAGCCATATTGAATTGACGGAGAACCGTCCGAATAGGCTATGAAAACATTCTCGCCTGCGGCGTTCGGAGAGTAGATGGTGTTGGTGCCGCGGGCCCACGTCCTCTTGGCCAGTCGCCCGGCCGCGGTGTTGCTGTAGGTTGGACCGGCGGCGCCGCCATTATAGGTTTTGCTTGAAAGCCAACCCTGATAGGGGTCGTAATTCCAAGTGGTGACGGCTGGGCTTGCCCCGGCAGCGGCGTTTTTCCACGTAGTCATCGTCTTCAACCTGCCCTGTGTTTCAAAGGTGCTGCCGACCGGGTAGGTCCGGCTGCCGAAAGCATTGGTGGCAAGTCCCAAGGAATTGTACTTATTTGTGACGCTGGTGAGGTCGGGCAGGGTTGTCTTCCAAATCCGTCCCATGTTGTCGAAAAAGTTGGTGGTTGACTGGGCGCTTTGTCCGGAGCCGGGCACCGGCGTGACTGAGTTTGTCATGTTGTCCGCGGCGTCGAAATTGAAGGTGGAAGTTCCCGTGCGGATGTCAGTGGCCGAGTTCGGCCTGCCATGCGCGTCATAACCGAAAACCGTCTGAGAAATTACCAAGCCGGTGGAGTCCCTGACGGTGACGGAGATACGCCGTCCGTATTGGTTAGTGGTGACGGTGGTCGAGCCATCCGGAGCGGTTTCGGTGACGACACGCAGTCCGCTGGCGGCGAAATACGCAGTTTGTGAATGGTTCGTAATTCCAGAGCCACCCGAATTGTTGAGGGTAATACTCCATGTTTGGGAGCCGTCCACTGAAGTCTCGACCACCGAAACCAAGGTCGAAGCATCGAGGCTGACGGTGTTCCAAACGTAGGTCCGAGTGCGGAGAACGTTAGTGCCATTATCGAACGCGACGTCATTTGTGACGAAGGTGACTCGGTCGCTTCCGCCGAGAGCAATATTGCCGTCCCGGTCCATGTCGAGAGCAGTATAGGTTTTCTCACCTTTGCCATTGTAGGCAAAGACAGTTGAGACATTTTCGGGGTCAAGCTGCCTAACGAGCTGGCCACCAGTGTTGTAAATATACTCGTAGGCCGGAAAAGGGGGCGAGCTGGCGGAATAGACCGTTAGAAAAAGGCGACCGACGTGGTCGAGGATCGTTTGCACCCATTCATTTGTGCTGCCCGTGGCATCCGGGTGGATTTCAATTGTGGTTGGAAGATAGCCACCGATGCCGTCTGGAACGAGGACGTATTGGTAGTTGAGGGGCCGCGTAGCAGAGCCGGAAACCTGAAGGATTGAGCCATCGCTGGCCAGGACGGTGGTTTTGGTGCTTTGATCGGGGAAAGTAATTGTTTTAACGGTTTGGTTGGTAACATAGGTTTCGGAGTAGGCAGTCGGATAGCCAAGAGCGTTTGTCTGGCCGATAAGGCGACCGGCCAGGTCGAAGGCGGATCTGTCGAGATAAACCGAAGTGCCGTCCGTTCCCTGGCGGGTGGTAGTCAGACGGCGACCTGCACCATCGTAAGAATAACTGACGGTGATTCCATTCCGTGTATCGGAAAGCAGGCGTTTGAGATCGTCATAGGTGTAATCTGTGCGGGTGCCTTCGCGGTCAATGAAGTGGTCCAAGCCGCAGCAGTTGTACCCGAACTGCGTTGAGGTTCCATCAAGGTAAGTAACCACTGTGGGCCGGTAGAGTTCGTCGAACCCGCTATAAACCTCCTGTGAGAGGATCGTCCCGTCGGGAACGGAATAAACGGTGTTACTCAGCGTCTGGCCGGCCAAGCCGATGACCGTTACCGTTTGGGTGCCATTGATCACATTGGTGGCGCTGGCACCGGGCTGACCTGTCAAAAAAGTGACGATCTTCTGTGTAGCATTAGCCTGGTAAAGCCAAGCCGAGACAGTGCCGTCGGGGTGACGGGTGCTCATGAGGTAGCCGCTGAACGGGCCATTAGTGTAATAGGAATTGGTTGTCTGTAGATTGCGTGGGTCCGGATAGCCAATATCACCAGAAGCGAACGTGTCCTGAATCTCAATTCGCAGGCCCCGTTGGCGGATCAGGAAACGTCTGGCAATCGGCTGAGAGAACAACGATTGGTCCACGCGCCGCGGCTCGTTTGGGTTCGAGCCATCGTCAAGGACACCTGTGATCCCGTAAGCGAACGAAGTCTGTCGGGGACCGGGATTCGAGGGTCCTTGCTGGACCGGTCCTGCGCTGTTTTTTACAGTGGGCCGCCGTGAAGTGTCATAACCGGAATAGTAATCCCACGAGCCATCGCTTCGAGTGACCGTATTCAATAACCCCGAATTGCCTGGTGTAGAGGAATCGTAGTAAGTATTCGTAATTGCGAACTCTTGGCCCGGTGCGCCGGTATGCTGCTCGATGAGTGCCATGCCGAACGACAGTTTCTGATAGCGCTTCGTCTCTTGGCCGACCAATTGGTTTGTGCCGGTAAAGACCTGGCGAGTTTCGGTTTGAATGTTATTCGTCCATTGGACCTGCTTGGTTTCCGTGCGCAGGCCATTGCCGGTTGTGACCGCCAGGGTGTTGCTCGATGAGAACCAATCAAATTCATTGGTGATGCTCTTTGAATCGCGATTTTCGATGACTTGGAGCCGATTGGTGGAGGCTGGTCCGTCCGGGTTTAGAATTGTCCACGAGACGAAGGGCGAGTTTGAGAATGTGTAGAGGCCATTGGTTCCCTTGGTCCCGGTGTTGGAGAGGGAATAAAAATTGAGACTATAAAAATATGCGTTAGTGGCTAGAACGTCCACGAAGCTTTGAGCGCCTTTGACCTGGCGGATGCCTTGCGAACTTGTAACGACGTCGAAGTAATTCGTGTTGCCCGCGAATTGAAGGGTGGCTGGCGTTGCGAGCTGCGCAGTGGGGATTTCCTGAAGGATATAAAGCTGCCCGCCGGCGCGATCGAACAGGCCTTTACCCAGTTGGAAATGGGCTTCAACGCTACCGTTTAGCGTGTCGCCGGTTCCGGGCGTAGAGTCGCCGCCACAGCAGCCGCCGCCGGTGTTGAGAGCCACCACTTTGATTGTGGACTCGTCCACACCAGCATGGCCACCCACGTTCAGCGGAGGCAAGAGGATGTGCTCCTGGGTATAAGCGCGGTCACCATTGCCGGCGACTGTTTCGCTTTGTTTGTTGCGTTGCGGCGAGCTGCCGTCGTCGTATTGGGTGAGTTCGTCCCAAGTGACCAGATAACTTGTATCTGCCTCGCTCTGGAAACCGATGCGGTAGCTGAGCTTTTGGAGCGTGATAGTGGGATCGGCGAGTTCGCTGTAGGCATACTGAGCGCCGGGCAGGAAATCGCTAGTGGGACAACCCGCCAAGTCGCCTATAATTTGTTCCTCGACAGATTGACGAGTGTATTCTTGGCTCAAGCTCATGGTCTGGCTGGCTACGGAATAACCATTACAATTCGTGAGCACTTTCACTGTAGGGCTAAGGCTAGAGGGGGTTAGAGAAAGGCAGACAAGTGCGAGCGGTATCGAGGTGAAAGTGTTAGTTACGCAGTTTGTACTAGTCAACACCACGGACCCAACGGAACTGGGCGTGAAAGTGATTTCACCCGTTGTTGGCTGCGTATTCAGGTTCTCCTCGTGAGGTAGCTCCCTGCCGCTCAGGGAAGCGCTCACTGATTGTGGCCCGCTGTAGTAGAGATTTGTCACGAAGATGTTCGCGCCGGAACCGCGCCAGACCGCCACCCCCCAGTTGGTTAGGCCTGTATCTGCCGACGCGCTCCAAGCAACAGTTCCAGGGCAGGAAAGGGACGGACCCGAAATGCCGCTGGCCCCGTTAGACATGTAGCCGCTGTAATTGTAACCGCTGGCCGTCTCTGAAATCGACTCGACAAGGTACTTCGTCCTGGGAGAAGTAGCGACGAAAGTATCGAAACCGCACCAATTCTTGCTTTCCAGGCAGGTTCGATATTCGGCAGTCGCGTCATGACTGCATTGAGAATCTTCGTCTGCTGCCAAGGGAGCGGTGCTTGCCAGGATGAAAAGGATCGTAAGGAGCGAGCGAAGCGAGGTCATATTGTACTAGGTTCGGAATTAACGCCGTGTCCTTGCTATCGAAGGGGCGTGTAGATTTGCAGATTAATCACACCGTTCGTGTCCGGGACTGCGTTTACATTGAGGTTTCTGCCTTCGAGGTATTTGATGTAATCGCTGATGCCATCACCGCAGGTGTCGTTGGTCTGCCAGTTGCCCAAGTCACCGGCGTTGTAGATGCCGTCGCCGTTACTGTCCTTTTGGTAATCACCAAGCCCATCGCCGCTGGTGCTCACTGGCTGGCCGTTGGTTCCGAGAGCGACAAAATGCAGGCCCAGACTAACCGTGTTCGTCGAGTCTTTGAGAGAGTTTGTTAAAACTGTGTAATGGTAGAGGCCGTAGGCTGCGGCTGGTCCGGCGCCCGCATATAGGAATGAGTTGTTTGTGCCCCCCGGCTGGTACCACGGTCCCAAGGGGCCGCGCTGCCATGCGAAATTGGTGAGAGTCTGGTCGCCTGTTTGCAGGCCGCCGGCCATGTAATTGGTGCGGCCGATGTAGGCGTTGTGGTCGCCGGTGATGGGGTTGGCCGGGTCGGAGAAGTCGGTTATCGGCACATTGTCGAAGGCGTTATTTTGGAAAACCCAGGTGGGGCCTCCCATCAAAAGGCAGGAGCCGCGATGGGCGAGGTTGTTGAAGAAGCCAACGGACAGCCCGTTGCCATTGATATCTTCTATGTCGGACACGACTTCATCGAGCAAACTGTTGGTCATGTAAAAGGGAGGATTCCGCAAGACGAAACCGCCGCTATGAAACTCGCAGTCGCGGAAGCCGAGTTGTTGGGTCGGGCCGTACTGGTGGAAATGCTGACCGTCCTGGGCCAGGCCAAAAAAATCGGTGAAGCGGAAGTAGGCTTGGGGCGGATTATCGGATGCAGCGGGCCAAACCATGAGCGCGGCGCTAATTCCAGCGACGCCGACAATGGGCCACGATGATTCCTGGATAGCGCCAAGCTCGGCGATGCTGACGGGATTGAGGACCGTGCCGGAGGACAGAAGGTTTGCGCCCCGGCAGAGATAAATGGCGGCGAAGGGCGTGGGATAGACTCCAATCGCGGTGCCTTCAGTGAATGTGAACGTGCCATTCGTGACCGCGCTGTTTGTGAACCAGGTCTGGGCGAATACGTGGTCCAAAACGTCGTATCCGAAGCCAAGGTCTGGGGCACCTGTTTCGCGCTGGGCCTCGGGCGAGAAGGTCACCGAGCCGGTGAAAGTTACGTTTGAGTGGAAGATAGGGGGGTATGTGCTTTTGGTTTGGAGGTCGGTCCATAAGCTGCCGATGTTTGTAGTTCCCGCGCCCCTAAAAATGTTTTCACTGCCGCCCGACAGGTAGTAATTGCCGCAGGCAACCGTTTGAAATGGAAAAGCATTCGCGGTGATGGCGTTGTCGCCGAAGGATGAGGAGTTATAAAAGCCGTTGTGGCTGCCGGAAGCGCTGCTGGTGTCAGCACCGTTCGAGAAGATGCAGTTCGTGCAACTCAAAGTCGTGCCCGTGCCACTGCCCAGGACCTGCGTGTTGCCATCCACTGTGCAGTTGCAGAGAGCCCAAGAGTTGTACTCATCATCAGGGTAAAAGAGCGTGCCGACATTGGCGGAAAGACAATTGTTCATGGTGACGGTTTCGCAGCAGTCGCCGCCCACCCAAACGCCCAAGTACGAATTGACGAATTGAGAATCGGCGACTGTCATCGTCCCGCCGAAATCCATTACGACGGCCTCCGACATATAGCTAAAGCGCATGTGGCTAATCTCGACGGGAGAAGGCGGCCAGAGGAACCAGAGCGCGCAAGTTCCATAGACGTTGCCGTTTGGATTGCCGGTGTAGCCGGACCAGATATTGGTCGTGAAGGGATCGCCGGAAACGTTATCGTCGCAGGCCGTGAAAACCGCAGGGTGGAGGGCACTGGCGGTCGTAGCGAAACCGCCATTAAGCTGGATGTAGTCGTAACCGCAGGTATAGCCATCGCCGATGCAGGAGCTGCTTTGTGGGAATTTGAAAACGGCTCCGCCGGTAATGGTAACGTCATCATAAAAATAACACGATCCAGCGATGAACCAGGTCGAATTGGTGAAGGTAAAGGGCTGGCTGCTTCCGGCGTCCAGCGTCACAATATAATCGAGCGTCAGGAGCGGGCCGGAGGCAGGGGTAGGAGACGAGGGGTGTGGCCGCAGCAAGGGCGAGATTGCAACAGGAGAAGTGAGAGAGGGTCGAGGGTTGGTCGAGTGGCGGGGTTGGCCGGGTTTTGGGATGGGGAGGGAGGCTAAGGAAGGATATGTGCGGGCTGGACGCTCCGCCCGGGCCGGGCTGGCAATAACGGTCGCGGCTCTGTTTAGGGGCTTTCCGGGTCGTGGAAGCGCGGCGTATAGCGCGGCCGGATGATGGATGGTGGATGGCGGATGATGTGGAGTAAGACCGGCTTCGAGGGTGGAAGGGGGCAGGCGAGACGCCTGCCCTACGTTGGGTGTGCGCTTCAGTGCGTTGACAACTGAACTCCAGGGAAGCGTTTCGCGAAGAATCCAGCGGAGGTCGGGAGTTTGGAAGTAGTTTTTGAACACCGGGGCGCTGACGAGGTTACTTTGGGAGTCGGCGGCGTAAAAAGCGCGGCCCATTCCGAAGACGAGCGGGCCGAAAAAGAGGGTGGTATCGGTTACCTGATTTGTGGATCGCAAGGCTGAGGTCAGGACATTGGTTCGGGTTAGCGGGATCGGCGGATTATACAGTTCAGTCAGGAGCTGAAGCTGGGCATCATCTGGAAAGCCGTAATCTGCCGGGTCAAAGGCCGGGACGACGGCGTTTTGGTGGAAGGCGCCCTGCTCGATGCGGTAGGCGATACTAACGGACAAACTGCCGACCAGCGCGTTTTCAAATAGAATTTCGTTAGTGGCTGTCACGATGGGCTGGCAATTGGTGATGCTGGCCAGAATCAGCGACTCTCCGGATGAGGGGCTATATAGCAGGAGTGCCAGGGGCGTGGAGTTGAGGGTTGTTCCGCCACAGTTCAGGGTGACCGCATTGGTGGTGTTGAGATCCGCCGCGATGCGGGCCTGGTGCTGGACTTTGGCGGCAACGAAAGCAGATCCATCGAAATCGAAAGCCGGCATGCTTGGAACCCAATTCTGGCCGTCAAAATAATTCATGCCGCTTGCGATGGCGTGAATTCGGTGCTTGTGCGTCGGAGCGGGTGAGTTTGTCTGCGCAGGGTCGGAAGCCTCGAAGATTCTGTGGTGTGGACCGCTTTCCACGATTTGATACTGGAGCGCCAGCGGGGCTGACGTTGGCGAGGCATCAGGAGAAGGAGGCGACTGGGAAACGCCCTGAGCGTGCGCCAGTTGCGCCAGGTGCAGGGCAAGGATGAGTCCAAGAAGTTTTTTCATACGCACCGTTAGCGTCACTGCGTTCCGAGGCTGCTCTCTCAGGTCCGGTGCTGCGAACTGCGAGGACCAGAGCAGCTCTTTTTCTGCTGCGAGTCACGTAAGCTTTGCGCGTGCCAAGCAAATTAGATTGTTGATTTGCAATGGGTTACAAATTCAATGTGTAAAAAGGTTTTCCTTTTGCGCTTCGGCGTGGCAAATGATTTAACAGAAGGAAGTTTCGGAGACGTGTTCCACACGGCAACGAGATAGAGTTCAGGCCGTCCCGAGGTTGAGGTTCACAGCACTACTTCAGTCCCCAGCCCTTCGTCGGTAAAAATCTCGAGCAGGAGGGCGTGGGGGACGCGGCCATCGATGAAGGATACTTTTTCGACGCCGGCCTGGACGGCGGCGACGGCGCTCTCGACTTTGGGGATCATGCCTTTGTCAATGATGCCGGAGCGCCGCAACTCTTCTACTTCGGATGATTTGAGGTGCGAGATGACGGAGGCGGGGTCGTTTGGATCGCGCAGGAGGCCGGGGACGTCGCTCATGAAGACCAGGCGCCGGGCGTTCAGGGCAATGGCGGCTTTGGCGGCTGCGACGTCGGCGTTGCAGTTATAGATTAGGCCGTCCTCGCCGCGAGCGGTGGGGCTGATGACGGGGGTAAGGCCGTTTTCGATACATTCGCGCAAGGGGGCGGTGTTGACCTCGATTACTTCGCCGACGTAGCCGAGGTCCAGCGGCTGGCCGTCTGCGGCGGTCATTTGAATTTTGCGGCACCTGAAGATGTCGGGGCCGGCGAAGCCGCGGGCGGCGCCTCCGGCGGCGGTGATGGCTTCGACGATTTCCGGGTTAATTTCGCGTGAGAGCACGTCATCGGCAATTTTTGCGGTGGCTTCGTCTGTGACGCGCTGGCCCTGGATGAAGCTGGTTTCGAAGCCGGATGATTGAATGGCGCGCGTGATGGCTTTGCCGCCGCCATGGACAACGACGGGGTTGATTTCCACGGCTTCGAGAAAAACGATGTCGCGCACGACGGCGTGGCGGACGGTGGCGTCCGGTGAATCCATGAAGCTGCCGCCGTATTTGATGACGAAGGTGGCGCCGCTGAAGCGTTGGATGTAGGGAAGCGCTTCGAGAAGGGTGGATGCTTTGGTGATGAGGGTTTGCACTGACTATGAGTTCACTGCTAGGAGTTAACTGAGTTAATTAGGTTAATTGGGTTAATTGAGTTACAACATCGTTACATCGTTACATGCGGGCAAAGCAGCGGCGGGAAATGTTTACCGTAAATGCATGAAGTTGCACCTTTCTAACACGGACACGCACTCCAAGACAGGAAAATTTAAGACAGGAAAATGCAAA
>PSRM01000349.1 GCA_003176045.1 Verrucomicrobiota bacterium
ACCTTTTAAGCTGCTGCCTTGCAAATCAATGACTTACGTACTCCACCCCCCTCCAACCATGAAATTTCGGATAGTCCAAAGTCCAACGTCCAAAGGCCGAAGGCCAAAAGCCGAAGAGGAGACCACAGACCACGGACCATTGACCGCAAGACCACCAAGAAATCGCAGATGGCGAATGGCAGATGGCAAATGGAGAGGAGTCCAAAGTCCAAAGCCCAAAGCAGGTAGAGCCAGCGTCGGGAATAGCCAATAGCCGATAGGCGATAGCCAAGCAAAGGGGGTCCAAAGTCCAAGGTCCGGGGGGATAGGTCAGATCTCCTGACTGGCTCTGGCGGCGGCTTCTTTCTGGATGAGGAGAGAAGCCGCTGCTGTTTGCTCCTCGTATTTGGCCTGCTCTCGAAGGACGCTGGTGGCTGCCTGGAGTGCCAAAGCGTTTGCCGGCTTGGGTTCCTGGATGCAGGCCTGAACAATGGCCCTGGCTGCTTCCACTGCGGCGCGGAGATCAGTTTGGAGAGCCTGAAGCTCCTGGGTGTCGGGCTTTATGCCCTGGACTGCTTGTTCGAGGCGCTTTGCCTCGGGTGAGCGCCACCAACTTGCGACTGCCCTTGGGTCGAGGTTCGTGATGCCGGCTTCGTCGAGGGCGGCCTGGTAAGTGGCGCCGGTTGTGAGTGCCTCGGCAAGTTTGATGCGGGCCTGAGTGGGGAGCCTGGCTACTTTGCCGGTGGCTCGGCGGTTGCGCGGGGGTTTGCGCTTGCGAACGAAAGGGGGTGGGGTGCTGAGCTTAGTGGACTGCTCTGGACTGCTCTGGGTTGCTGTTGGCTGTTGTTCCATAGGCGAATGGTGTGAGCTATCAGGTGTCAGGGGTCAGGTGTCAGGGGAATTAGTTCAAAGTCCAAGGTCCAAAGCCCAAAGCCGGAAGTTCAAGGCTCAAAGTCAGGTGTCATGGGTCAGGGCTCAGGAATGGGGGAATGGTTTTCCTGGCGGATGGTCTAGTGGCAGGCCGAAGAGTTCGTTCAGTTTTCTGATTCTCTCTTTGTCGGTGAGTTTGCGGCTGCGTTCTTTTGCCGCGGGTCGTTTCCCCCTCTCCCCTTCGGAAGGGGAGAGGGTTTGGGGTGAGGGGTCCGTCTTGCGCATCCGATCATCCAAAAACCGCTCGCTGCTCAAGAACCTCCCTTGCAAAACCCCAAACAGACCGCCTTCGCCCGCGCTCTGCGCAAGCATGACACCTGGGCCGAAAAGCTGCTTTGGTCCTGGCTGCGGGACCGGCGATTCTCCTCTTACAAGTTCCGTCGCCAGCGGCCTTATGGTCCATATATTCTGGACTTCTTCTGTGTCGAAGCGCAGTTGAACATCGAGCTGGATGGGAGCCTGCACGGCTACCCGGAGCAGCGCATGAAGGATGAAAAGCGTGACGCCTGGCTCGATGAGCAAGGAATAAAGGTGCTCCGTTATTGGAACGGACGCCTTCGGCGAGAGAGGCAAGTAGTGCGGGATGCCATTTGGAAGGCATTGCAGGAGCGGGCGCCACATCCGCAGCCGGATTATTGCCGACCGGGACTGTGCAAGAGTAATCGGTTGAGCCAGCAGGCAAGGGAGGCTGGGTGAAGAGGAATATGGCTTTGGTTGGGCGCGGGTGCGTTCGGGAGTCGTGGGGTGACCCCTCACCCCGGCCCTCTCCCCTTCGGAAGGGGAGAGGGAGAGCCATCGGCGCTCGCTGCAAGATTTGGGCGCCCGACGCCTTCCCCGCGCTGAATTTCGAATGGGCCGGCCGAAAAGCTTCGCGATCCCTAGTCAGCGAGGGCAGCCAGTGTGTCTCCTTCTTCCCCCGCCAGACCGCGGCCACCCGGCTTACTGCTACTCACCAAACTACTAATTTGCGATTAATTAGTAGCAAATTAGTAGATGAGAAACCTCAGCGTTGGTTATCCACCCCGCACGTTGGGGCCACAATGTGAGTGCCTGGCGAAAAATCACGCTCCGCGATGCGGGTGTTTCGCTGATTGATTGCGAACATCGTACCCCTCCCGCTGCAGTTGAGGGCTTTCCGTATATTGCGATTCCACAGCTTAAAGAAGGAAGGATTGATCTTTCTGATGTTCGCAGGATTTCCAGGCGGCACCTTGACGAATGGACCCGCAGGGCGAAGCCCCAGGTCAATGACGTTATCCTTTCACGGCGCTGCAATCCGGGCGAGACGGCTTGGGTCCCGCCGGGTTTGGAGTGCGCGCTCGGCCAGAACCTTGTTCTGCTCCGCTCCGCCGGATCCCAGGTTTTCCCACCATTCCTCCGTTGGCTGGTCCGCAGTCCCGCATGGTGGGAGCAGGTCGCACGATTCATAAACGTAGGGGCCGTTTTCGACAGCTTAAAATGCGCTGATATTCCGAATTTCGAATTGCCACTTCCCCCGGTCCCGCAACAACGCGCCATCGCCTCCATTCTCGGCGCGCTCGACGACAAAATCGAATTGAACCGGCGGATGAACGAGACGTTGGAGGGCATCGCGCAAGTGCTTTTCAAATCGTGGTTTGTGGATGCGATTGAGAACGGATTGCCGGAGGGGTGGCGGGAGTCCACGATCGGCGAAGAGGTTTGCGTGATGGGAGGCAGTACGCCAAGCACCAGCAGGGCCGAGTTTTGGGAAGGTGGAGCACACCACTGGGCTACGCCGAAGGATCTCGCGCCGTTGACGAGCCCAGTCTTGCTGAGCACCGAACGCAGAATCACGGATGCCGGAATTCAGCAGATTAGCTCCGGCCTGCTTCCTGTCGGAACGGTTCTTCTCTCCTCGCGCGCGCCCATAGGCTATCTTTCAATTGCCGAAGTACCTGTTGCCGTGAATCAGGGTTTCATCGCGATGGTCTGCAATAAGGACTTGCCGAATCATTTCGTGCGCCTGTGGACAAGCCACAATATGGAACTTATCAGGTCCAACGCGAACGGGACGACCTTTATGGAAATCAGTAAATCCAATTTTCGGCCGCTGCCGGTTGCAGTACCTCCGAAACCATTGCTTGATGGGTTCTCCGACCAGATGCAGCCGCTCCACCAAAGGATTGTTTCAAACGTAAAGGAGTCCCAACAGCTCGCCACGATACGTGACACGCTGCTGCCGAAACTTTTATCCGGCGAGCTACGCGTGCCGATCAAAAACGGATCGCAAGCGCCGGGAGACTCGATTGGCTAAGTTTTCCTCTGCCGACCCCTGCAATTAACTGGCTGGAGTTGCGCCGCCGCGTAGCGGCAGCAGGATGATTAGCCGTGGGCTTGCAGCCCACGGTGGATTGGACATAAGCGATGGCGAGCCGCGAAGCGGCGTTCGGAACGGCGGAGTTTTAGGGAGCAGGATGGTTCGGGCGTCGCTCCGCGACGCAAAGGGCGTTTGGCACTTCGTGGGCTGAAGCCGCACGGCTACTTTCGTGCCACCGCTAACGCGATGTAGAGGAAGGAAAAAAGTGCCTGGTCAGGTAGTTTGTAGTCAGTGGCGGTCAGTAGTCAGTAGTTGGAAGGGATAGCTTTTCACGGGGCGAAGGCTAATGTAGGCTCCGGCAAGTTTAATGGTCAAGCGATTCAGAGTTGAGTGCTTCAAGTCCATCGAGTCGGTCGAACTCGAGTTGGGAAACGTCAATGTTTTCATTGGGGCAAATGGAGGCGGCAAGAGTAACTTATTGGAGGCTTTCGGGGTGCTGGCAGCGGCGGCTTTTGGGCGAGTGGATCCGGAATCGCTGGTCCGCAGGGGCTGCCGTCCGGGCTGGTTGTTCCAGCCTTTATTCCGTGATGTCCCGACCGACACTGAGACGACTGTTTCTGCCGACGATGAGGCGACCACTTATTGTGTAAGGCTGGCCAGTCCATCTCCAGGGCGACCAGCCGCATGGCAGTTTCGGCGAGAGGTCTGGAAAGAGGGTGGAAAGGTGATCGTGGATCGCGAGGCATCCATGGAGGGCTCGAAGGGCGATCCTCAAGCAGGTTTGGCGGCACTCCGCCTGGCTGAGATCCCTGTGGGAGACCAGGCAGCCAACTTTCTAAGGTCTCTCGCGGGCTACAGCATTTATGCGCCTGAGACGCCAGTTCTTCGCGGGGTGACCCAAGAAACCCAGCTAAGGGAGCCGGTCGGTCTCGCAGGAGGACGCGTAGCTGACGCTGTAGCCGAGTTGATCAAACAGGAGCAGGCAGGCGAGAAACTAAGGAGCCTCTTTCAGGCTGGCATGGAATGGTTCAGCGGTTTCGGGTCAGTTGAAATTAAAGTGCCCGCCGGTGTGCGTCATAACCTCGCATTCATGGACCGTTTTTTTCGTTCGGATAACCATCAATTCTACGTTCTTGGTCCAACTGAGGTCAACGAGGGCGCACTCTACTTGTTGTTCGTTGCTGTGCTCTGCCTCCACAAAGCGTCGCCTAAGCTTTTCGCCTTGGACAACGCGGACCACGGCTTAAATCCGCTGCTTGCGAAAAACCTTATGCAGGCCATGTGCCAGTGGCTGCTCGAAAGCAAGGAGCAACGGCAGGTGCTGATGACCACGCAGAATCCGCTGGTGCTGGATGGGTTGCCATTGCAGGACGATCGGGTGCGCCTGTTCACAGTTGACCGGGATAATCGGGGGCGGACGACAGTCAAACGGTTCGTGATCACCGAAGAACACCGCAAGAAAGCTCAAGAGGGCTGGACGCTGTCGCGGATGTGGGTGAACGGGCTCATCGGAGGTATTCCGAATGTCTGAGCCGGTGCGCGTGGCCGTGGTGGCTGAGGGACCGACGGAAAAAGTGGTCCTGAGCGCTGCTATTTCGAGCATGCTCGCCGGGCGCAGTTTCATTCTGAAACAACTTCAGCCGGAGGAGTCTGTTGCCTTCGGTCCGGTTGGAACCGGGTGGGTGGGGGTTTATCGCTGGTGCCGGCAGGCTGTGGCTCGTTCGGGGTCGCTCGGGCGAGATGTTCTTTTCCAGGCATACGATGTTCTGGTGCTGCAGCTCGATGCGGATGTTGCGGGCAAGACGTACGGCAGCGGCTCGATTCAGGAAACGGTTCAGGACCTTCCGTGTGAGCGGCCCTGTCCGCCTCCTTCTGCGAGCACTAATCCGTTGCGGCGAGCGCTTTTGAGGTGGGCTGGAGAAACGCAGACGCCCGCGCGAACAGTCCTCTGCACGCCATCGAAAAGCACAGACACTTGGGTGCTTGCTGCTTTGTTCCCGAATGACCAGGCGGTTGGGGAAGGTCTCGAGTGCAGGGCCAATGTCGAGGGCCGCTTTGCTCAGCAACCGGTTGCGCAAAGGATTAGAAAGCGCGTGGAGGACTACAGGGAGCGAGCGGAACAAATGGAGGCTGCGTGGCCGAGGTTGGCGGAAGGTCTGAGCGAGGCGGAAAGATTTGATGCTGATTTCCGGGGAGCTGTACATCAAAGATGAAGAACATTTCTGCACGGCTTGAAAGAATTTGGGGCTCGGTGAATCCACCGAGCCGCCAAACCGACCGGGAATCCCCAATCCAGTGATCAGAATATGAGCCATGGGAACATGGAAAGCAACCCGGCGAAAAGGGCGCGTTGCACCCTGGATGTCGTCGTGGCGGTCCGGGTAGTGTGGTTTTCAAGCGAATGTGGTTTTGAAATGAAACGCGCTTTCAGCGCTTGAGATGGATTTTTGATCACAGAACCCAGGGTTTCACCCTGGGCTGGTATGAGTGACGCCTTTGGCGTCGAGAAATTGAAGTCTGGTGAGTAAGAGTACTTTCAACATGCGGCCCGGCGCGAGTCTGGACGAGGGGGTGGTGGAGGCGTGTGCGCTTGGTTGGTTCGAGAGTCTGGGGTACGCGAGCTTGCGGGGCGGTGAGATCCTTCCGGACAGCCCGCAGGCCGAGCGCGCTTCGTATAGCGAGGTGGTGCTCAAGGACCGGCTTCGGGAGGCGCTCAGGAAATTGAACCCGACGGTTCCGGAAGAGGGTTTGGACGAAGCTTTGCGGGTGATCACTACGTCTGCGCATCCGTCGATGCTGGCGAACAATCGCGCGTTTCAGCGGGTTTTGGTGGAGGGGATTTCGGTGGAGTGTGTGGGGGCGAGCGGGGAGGATTCAGGGAAACCCCTCACCCCGACCCTCTCCCCTTCCGAAGGGGAGAGGGAGAAACGCCGGCCGATTCTGTAGCGAACTCGGGTTCGGGCAGGTGGCATGAGGTCGTACGGTTGGTGGATTGGGAGAAGCAGGATGAAAATGACTGGCTGGTGGTGAACCAATTCACGGTTATTGAAGGGCAACACAATCGGCGGCCGGATTTGGTGGTGTTTGTGAATGGGCTGCCGCTTGGGCTGCTGGAGCTTAAGAATGCGGCGGACGAGAGCACCACCATTTGGGATGCGTTCAACCAAATCCAGACCTACAAAGAACAGATTCCGTCCATCTTCAATTACAACGCGGTGGTGGTGATATCGGACGGGTTGGAGGCGCGGAGCGGCACGGTCAGCTCGGATAAGGAGCGGTTCATGCCCTGGCGGACGATCGAAGGTGAGACGGTTGCGCCGCCGACAATCCCGCAGCTTGAAGTGCTGCTTCGCGGTGTGTTCGCAAAGAAACGGTTTTTGGAACTGGTGCGGCATTTCATTGTGTTCGAAGAAGACACCGGCGGAATCGTGCAGAAGAAAATGGCAGGTTATCACCAGTTTCACGCGGTTCGGATTGCGGTGGAGGAGACACTGCGCGCTGCGCGGCGGCGGCGGGCGACGCGCTGGGGGAACGATCGGGGGGATATTTCGCGAGGCACCAACCCGGAGGCGCGACGGGGGACCGGCGAGTTGGCGTGGTGTGGCACACGCAGGGCTCGGGCAAATCTCTCACAATGGTTTTCTATGCCGGCGAACTGGTGGTCCATCCCGCAATGGAGAATCCGACACTCGTGGTGCTGACTGACCGAAACGATTTGGACGATCAGCTTTTCGGGACTTTTTCACGTTGCCATGAGCTGCTGCGGCAAAAGCCCGTGCAAGCACAAAGCCGCGAGCATTTGAAATCGTTGCTGGCAGTTGCCAGCGGCGGGGTGGTTTTCACAACGATCCACAAATTCTTTCCGGATGAGAAAGGCGCCAAATACCCGCTGCTGTCGGATCGCCGCAATATTGTGGTAATCGCGGATGAGGCGCATCGCAGCCAATATGATTTCGTGGATGGCTTTGCGCGCCACATGCGCGACGCCCTGCCGCGCGCTTCGTTCATCGGGTTCACCGGCACGCCGATAGAGCGGACGGACGCGAACACACGGGCGGTGTTCGGCGATTACATCTCGATTTACGACATCCAACGTGCGGTCGAGGACAAGGCCACGGTTCCGATCTATTACGAAAGCCGGCTGGCGAAGCTGGAATTGAAACCGGAGGAAGAACCTGGCGGTCGAGTTGTTGCGAAAGCTGATCAATGGTGAGATCAAGGTCCGCTCCCGAAAATTCCTGATACAGTCCCGGTCCTTCTCCGAGATGCTCGAAGCGGCGATTCGCAAGTACCAGAATCGGGCGATCGAGGCCGCCGCGGTCATCGAAGAGCTAATCCAGCTTGCCAGAGAAATGCGGTCGGCGGAAGGCCGGGGACACGACCTCGGGCTTAGCGACGACGAAGTGTCGTTTTATGATGCCCTGGAGGTTAATGACAGCGCGGTGAAAGTGTTGGGTGAGCCTACCCTCATAACCATCGCGCACGAGCTGGTCGAGAGTATCCGCAGCAACGTGACCATTGATTGGACGCAGCGCGAAGCCGTCCGCGCGAAAATCCGTGTTGCAGTGAAACGGATCCTCCGGAAGCACGGGTATCCACCGGACAAACAGGAGAGAGCGACGCAGACAGTGTTGCAGCAGGCGGAGCTTTTATGCGCGGACTGGGTGGAGTGAGCCGAGGGGGCGAAATGGCAAATGACAGATAAAAGGATGTGTCAGGTGTCACGTGTCAGGTGTCAGGTGTTTGCGGAATAGCCAATAGCCGATAGGCGATAGCCAAGGGAAGAGACCACAAGACGACAGACCACGGACTACCAGACCACGGACCACAGGACCACGGACCACGGACTTCGGACCACCAGACGGCAGAACTACTTTTTCTGTCGTCCCTGCGGGACTTATGGCGTTCGAGCGCGCCTACCCCAGCCCCGAAAGCTTTCGGGGCTGGGCTATTGTCTGTCGTCCCTCCGGGACTGCGGAGGTACTACGGGATTACTCAACGACACATTCGGCACTTGATATTCCTCCGAGACAAGGCATATTACGCGGCCCGATTGCGCGGACGAGGACGGGATTTACGCATTACGTTTCACGTTTTGTGTTTTACGTTTTACGCGTCTGCTCGAAGGGACACGCAGCAGAACTAATGCAGCACATACGAAACATCGCGATTATCGCGCACGTGGATCATGGGAAGACCACCCTGGTGGATGGCCTGCTCAAGCAATCGGGCACGTTCCGGGCGAATCAGGCCATTGCGTCGGCGGAGCGGATCATGGATTCGATGGATCTGGAGCGGGAGAAGGGCATCACGATCAAGGCCAAGAACGCGGCGTTCAAATACAAGGATTATCACGTGAATATCGTGGACACTCCCGGCCATGCGGATTTCGGCGGGGAAGTCGAGCGGATCATGAACATGATTGATGGGGTGCTGCTGGTGGTGGATGCGGCGGAAGGGCCGCAGGCGCAGACGCGGTTCGTGCTGCGCAAGGCGCTGGAGGCCGGAGCCAAGCCGATCGTGGTAATCAATAAGATTGATCGCGAGAACGCCGAGCCGAACAAGGTGCTCGATGCGGTCTGGGACTTGTTCGTGTCGCTGCACGCAACGGATGAGCAGATGGATTTTCCGGTGATTTATGCCAGCGCGAAGGAAGGATACGCCAAGGCGGATCTTGCCCATGCCGGCGGGACGATGGAGCCGCTTTTTGACGCGATCATCAAACACATCCCTCCTCCTCGCGCCCATGCGGGCGAAGGGTTTAAGCTGCTGGTGGCGAATTTGGATTACTCGGATTACCTGGGCCGGATTGCGTTCGGAAAGATTTACAGCGGCAAGGTAAAGGTGGGGGACACGGCCGTTTGCATCCATGGCAATGGGGCCATGAGCAAGGCTAAGATTACGGCCATTTTCCATTTCGAGGGGCTCAAGCGGATCGAGATAACGGAGGCGCACGCCGGAGACGTGGTAGGTTTGACGGGGTTCGAGGACGTGTTCATTGGCGAGACGATCACGGATTCGGAGACGCGCACTCCCTTGCCCTTTGTGCCGATTGATCCGCCGACGATCCAGATGCAGTTCGCGGTCAATGACGGTCCTCTGGCGGGGATAGATGGCCAGTTAATTACGGCGCGGCACATTTGGGAGCGGTTGGTGAAGGAGGTCCGCACGAATGTGGCCCTGCGCATCGAACAAACGGATGCGCCGAACATTTTCAACGTGAGCGGACGCGGCGAGATGCAGATTGCCATCCTGGTCGAGCAGATGCGACGCGAGGGTCACGAAGTGCTGGTGTCGCGGCCAGAGGTAATCTATCGCAAAGGCCCGAACGGCGAGGTGCTGGAGCCGATTGAGAGTTTATTCCTGGAAATTCCAAAAGAGTTCATGGGCGCGGTCATGGAGAACCTGGCCGGCCGCAAAGCTGAGATCACGAATATGAACCATCATGGGGAGGAGGTCAGCATCGAGGCGCTGATTCCCACACGCGGCCTGATCGGCTTGGAAACGGACCTGGTCAATCAGACTCGCGGGCTGGGTGTGATGAGCCATCTGTTTCATGATTACGGCCCGGACCGAGGGGAGATTGTCGCGCGCAAGAACGGGTCGCTGGTGAGCATGGAAAGCGGCGAGGCGATGGCCTACGCTTTGAACATGCTCCAGGAACGAGGGCGGTTGATGGTCGAGCCGGGAGAGGCGATTTATGCGGGCATGATCGTGGGGGAAAACGCGCGGGAGAACGATATTCCGGTGAATCCGTGCAAGGCAAAAAAGCTGACGAATATGCGCTCGCAGGGGGAAGGTAAAGGGATTCAGTTAAGCGCGCCGCTCAAGCTGTCGCTGGAACGGGCGCTGGAATACATCGGGTCGGATGAGTATGTGGAGGCAACACCGAAGAACTTGAGGTTGAGGAAAAAGATTTTGGATGCGACGCAGCGGAAGCGGTCGGAGCAGGCGCGAGCGGTGAAGGTGGTGGCGGCATAACCCCATAAAGGCGGGAGTTAAATAAGTTAATTAAGTTAAATAGGTTAAATGAGTGAGCAGAAGGCAATTGATTTTTGGGTCGTTTTATCGCATTATGTGGTGCGATGAAAGTCACTGGAGCGAAAAAGAAGACAAGCCGAGCAGCCTTGCTCGATCAGGCTACCGACCAACTTCTCAGAGCCGTCAAGGCTAGAATGCTCAAGAATGAGGGTCGCGTGGATTATGCAAAACTGCGCAAGGAAGGTTACAGTGACAGATTCCTGGCGCGCCTGGAAGAAGCCTGAACGGCTATTCGTTCCTCCTCAGCCGCATAAATTCAGAGATTGTTAAATCAAGCAGCGGCGCAGCTTCTTTAGCCAGTTGCAGGGCATCTGTATAGGTCCTTCCGCGACTCAACTCCCGCACAATTTCAACGGTTGTCATTCCGGCGCCACGCGCCAATTGAATAGCGGTTGCGAGGTCGGTGTAACGCAGTATGTCGTCGCTCACAGCAACGTTGCTCAGTTACCAGTAGCGACAAAGTGAAAGACAAAGTTTAAGACAAAGTGGCTACGGAGCTAAACCAGTGCCGGCGCAGGTGGGGCAGGAGGATTGGACGAGCGGGGCGTGGCGGATGAGGTGGTATATGTAATCCTTGAGCTTGGTGCGGCGCATCTTCAGCTCGTCAATTTCCTGGTCGGTGGCAAAGTCAATGTCCTCCTCGATGCGGTAGATCGAGTCATCGAGACGGTGGTATTCATCAAACAGGTTCCGGAAATGGTCGTCGGTGCCTTTGAGGCGGCGGATAGCTTCGCGATATTCCGGGAATTCTCTGATAATGGGATGATGGAGGTCCATGGGAGCAGTCTCCTGGTCAGATTTCGATATAGGGTGGTTTGTCTGCGTGAACCGCGCGAGCGCAGGCGAAAACGGGTGCGCCTGAGCATAGGGAGTGAGAGTGGCGATCTGTAGGGAGGCTGAGCGAGCGTTACCGAGGGAATCGGTTTGAAGTAAACCGGCTGATTGGCGACTCGTCAGGTCCTTCAGGTCCATTCGCGGTTGCCGCGTCGGCGGCTTAAAGGAATGTTACCCTAAATGCCGATTGTGTAAAGAGATTCTTTTCGGGTGGCAGTACGTGGGTGCAGGACAGAATTGTGGTAGCCGGCTCGGGTTCGAGGACTTTAGGCGGCCAATTTAAGCGGATAATT
>PSRM01000027.1 GCA_003176045.1 Verrucomicrobiota bacterium
GTCACCCAGTTGGCCAGTTCCATCACGGCCAGCAACGCCACGCTCAATGCCACGGTGGATCCGCAGGGCCAAACTTCTACTTGGTATTTCCAGTACGGTCTGAGCACTAATTACGGCAGTAGCACCATCACCAACACTCTCGGCTCGACCTCTTCAGCCTTGCCGGTCAGCAGCGTTATCAACGGCCTGGCGAGCGCAACGCTCTATAACTATCGCATCGTGGCGGCGAATGTTGCGGGGACGAGTTTCGGCACGAACATGACATTTTCCACCGCTGCCGCGCGTCCGATCCTAACGACGCTTCCCGCCAGTTCGGTCACAACCTCAGCGGCCACTTTGAACGCTACGGTCAATCCCAATGGCGCCGTGACCACGGTTAATTTCCAATACGGCCCCACCACCAATTACGGCAGCACAAGTTCGAGCGTCACGCTGCCTGCCACCAATGCCGTCTTCTCTACCAACATCGTCATTTCCGGGCTGTCGCCAGGCGCGCTCTATCATTTTCGAGCCGTTGGCGCCAACAGCGCGGGGACCACGAATGGTGCCGATCTCACATTCACTAACCTCCCATCCGCTCCATCCGTCACGACACTTGCCGCAAGCAATTTCAACATCGGAAGCGCCCAGTTAGGCGCGCTTATAAATCCCAACGGCGCGGCGACGACTCTCTACTTCCGTTACGGACCGGATACCAACTACGGTTCGTTCAGCCCGACCAACAGCGTCGGCAGCGGGACCACTCCCCTGGTGGGCGGCGCGACGATTGGCGGTCTCTCCATCCTTGGGACATATCATTTCCAGGCTGTTGCCGCTAACAGTGTGGGAACCAGCAACGGAGCGGACCAGGCCTTCACCATCCCATTGCCGGCGCGGACCCTCATTCCCGTCGGCATCACAAACACCAGCGCGATGTTGACTGCTGCCGTCATCACCAACGTCATGCCGGCCACCGCCTGGTTTCAATGGGGCCTGGGCACGAACCTCAACCAGGTGACCTCCGCCACAACAAACCTCCTCCCTGGCAGCGCCGCCGCGCCCGTGGCATTGCATTTTAACGCACCGAGCGTCGTAAACGTCCCATCCAACGCTGTTCCTCTCGGTAACTCCTCCTACACAATCGAAGCCTGGATTTACCCGGAGGCCAGCGGGAATCTCGGTATCATCGGCTGGGGTCCGTACGGCACTTCAAACCAGGTCACCGGCTTCCGGCTCAATGGCAGCGCGGTGGAAAACTATTGGTGGGCGAACGACCTTATCGGCACCAACAGCAACCCTCCCAACCAGTGGCATCATGCCGCTGCCACCTTCGACGGCACAAACCGCATTGTTTACCTGGATGGAAACGTCGTGGGCCAGGATGCGCCGGTGCCGGGCCACAATGTGCCTAACTCCAGCAACCTGACCATTGGCAGATCGGCCCCCGGTGAATACTTTCAAGGGCGCATCAACGAGGTTCGCGTCTGGAATTTTGCGCGTAGCCAGGCCGCCCTCCAAAGCCAGATGAGTCTGCCTCTGACCGGACAGGAGTCCGGCTTGGTCGGTTACTGGCCGTTGCAAGACGGATCCGGCAACGTCGCCACCGATGGGACGGGCCACAACTACAACGGCACGCTGGTGACCAGCGGCGTGACCTGGCAACCCGCTTCCGATCAGCCGCTGGCGCCTGAGTTCTCTCTGCCTCTGGCAAATCTTCAAGCGGACACGCTTTACTCATGCCGTGTCGTAGTCTCAAACAGCAGCGGCGTATTTGCCGGCAACACCGTCAGTTTCACCACCGCGCCCACAATCGCCGCAAATCCACCTTATCTAATGGGAGCAACCGGCCTCTCCGATGGCACATTCCAGTTCAGCTTCACCAATACGCCTGGCGCTCATTTCACCGTTTTCAGCACCACGAACATCACCTTGCCCTTCTCCAACTGGACCGTATTAACCAACGTAGTGGAAAGTCCCGCAGGCCAATTCCACTTCACCGACCCCGGCGCCACAACCAACGCCCAGCGCTTCTACCGCGTCCGCTCGCCCTGAGCCCGACCAGAACAAAATCGTCCTCGTCCTCGTCCTCGTCCTCGTCCTCGAAATTTTCTGTTTCCTGTCTTTCCTCCAACCCGGAGGGTTGGCAGAAGGTAGCCGGGGGTCGTTCCGCGCCGAGCGGAGCGACCCCCGGACAACCGGCCCGAGATGGGCCGCACCCCGAAGGGGTGCCAGAACTGTCCAACGGCCCGAGAACAAAAAAGTCAATTCAACCTCCCCGAACACTCAGACGGGCTGCGGCAGGTGTGCGAGGCAGAACTCAATTGCCCGTGGTCCGTCGTTCGTAGGTCGTGGTTAGAGCGCTTGCGAAACAACCGGCACGCGTACAAATTTAAGTGGCATGAAGACAAGCTTACGGCCGCGGAAAAATGGTGGAACGAGTGCGCCGAATATGAGCGCAGGCACGAGATCGCGTTCGCATCTCCGCGCGCTTTACTGGAGGCCCGCATGATGGCGGCGCTGGACACGGCCCGTCGCTCGCACCATCGCGCCCGTCCCAACGGCGCCCACCGCCGTCGCAAAGCTGGAGTGGGCTGATTCCCGCAGAAAATTTTCCCTCTCCTCCAAGCCGCCTTAATCAGTTGCTCGGCTTGGCGAAGCCCATTTCCAGTAACTGTAGCGCGGCATCGGTGGCCAGCTCGCAGGTATAGACCTGGGCCATTCGCCACCACCTGCGGCAGGCCGCCTTCGGGATTTTGCTGCTTCGCAGCATTTGCGACAACAGCCATGTCAGTGCGAGAGCCAAACCCCCTTCCAGAATCATTCGCGCGAAATGGAAATGCTCAATCGATCAGTGATACTGGTGACGATCCAGCTCAAGCCAATTTGTTAACCCGCAGGAAGCCCATGTGTTTGGCCCGGTGTTAATCCAGGATCCCAAGGCGAGTGCCATCCCGACAAAGATCAGCACCGCGATCGCAGCAAAGGAAATCCTATTCCATAAGAGCGGTTTCATCTTTCTTTTTCAGAACCAGTGCGTGCTCTACTGCGAACTCCGAATGGTGCGAGAAGGAATGCCTAATGAAGCAGTGTCAACTGAACACTCTAGACGGCCATCTGTAGCAGGTGCAACTCTGACCATGGAACGCGAAATCAATGAAGTCGAAGGTATGACTTGCAACTCCTTGAACACCGCGTCCTCCACTACGGTCGCATTGCTGCCGCGCATGGAGGCAATTATCGCCCTTATCCTCGGGGCGTGAGCATCGAGTTGCTGCGAGACTGCTGAGGCCAAAAGCCGCCTGCCGCCTCGCATGTGAATGCCCCCGAAAGCCAGCACCGCTACGAGCATCGCAACTACGGGGCAAATGATCTGCCACTTATTCATGAGTGTCACCCTTATGTCCTAATGTTGCCGACCGACAAAAACCACAAAACGGTCGTGGCCAGCGAAGAATAAGCCACTGCGCGACACGAGCGCTGGCGATAGCGAAGAAATATGAAGATGCTCCAAATGGCTGGCACGGATAAAATGGAATACTGAAGAATGCCGGGATCTCCTGGTCGCAACGCCACAATTGGCACAGGCGACAAATAGATCATCAGATGAATGGCCGCAGTGATAGCAGCCAAATATATCCAAGGACTCCGTGTTTGAATTGTCGAGGAAATGTTCATGGCTCGCTTAGGCCCAATCTGCTCATTACGTCAGCAGCTTTTTCAATTGAATGGCAATCCCGACCGCGAATCCTAGTGCGAAAACCGCTTGAATGAGAATGGCTGCCATGAAGTTCCAAGGGCTTGATTGCTTTTGGATGATAGGCGGCCACACGCCTGAGATAAAAATGCTGCCATCACGGACAGCGCAAAACAGCCTGACGGAAAAGAAGGCAAAGCCTATGAGACAACCGATTAGGTATGCAAAGTTCTCTTGCACGGCTGCTACTTGTCGTTTCTGACCCGAAGCCATGCGCCCTGCAACGGGTCATCTCGGTGAGTGGCGCACCCGCCCCGCAGGCTGAGATTAAATACGAACGCGAGGCGCTTCATCCAGTGACTCTCACTTGGGTAAATCTGCCGCTCGTAGGTAAATAACATAGCTCAGGTTAGAGGTGCCCTCATGCGGAATCAACCACACCCGAACATCCACCCTTGCTCCAGCCTCGTCATGATGAAGCGATCCCCAAAACGGCTTCCCGGCCTGCAGATTATAGCCCTTGGTCGTAAGCTCGTCCTCGCAGTCCGCCCTAAGGGTGCGGTTCAGCTCATCACGAATCACCTTTGAAACTGTCATACACGCGTTCGTGTCGTTCGGCAGGTTGACCACACCTTGCCACGAATGCCAGTAGCAGTTTTCCACAAGGTCAGTCGCGCCATCGTTGATCCGAGACGCCTTAACGGCGAGGCCTTGACGGCGCATGGACCGCTCAGGTTCAAAACCAATCCCGAAAAACGTCTTGGACAAAATCGATCTCGACTCGGGAGGCTGCGTGTGCTGGCAACCGCAGAAGATCGCCGCTGCCGAACTGGCGACAACAAACACATGGATGCTATAACGCATATTCGGGCTAACTATCCTATCTCAAAGGCGGCCGCCGCATGGTGAAGCACCAGCTTCGGCCAGAATTCGTTCCATTTCCTTCTTCACTGCCGGGCTACAAGCTGCGAAGCCAATGGAAGTAAGGTGCGTCATTTCATATAAATCACTGTGCTGCCGGCAGCTTGTCCTCCCATTCGACGTCAGTCCAACCGCTGATAACGCCTAGCCAAAAACTGCCACAGCGCACCCAGCCACGGCGTTCACGACCGTTGATTTCGCGGACCCGGACTAAGTAAACGGTTTGGCTGCGGCTGCCAGTCCAGATCCAACTGGGAGGTCCCGAAGGGCTAAGCTTGGCATCTAAAACCTCAAATCCGTGTTCATTGGCCCATCGTTTGAGGAGGGAACGGGAGCGTAGAAAGCACCATGTTACATAGCCGACGGCAGTTACTGCGGCGGGTAGTAGCAATGCGAATCCAAATGTCGAATTATCGGTCATGTGTTCCGGCCTTCTTCCGCGGTGGTCAACAAACTACTTTGCCGATTCTTGTGTAGCATACGCCATCGCTGCCGTGCTGTTAGGATCCAGACGAGAGAGATGGCGCCGCAAGCACCAGCGATAAGGTAGCCGTCTGAAGGCGACATCTGAGATCCTTTCCAGTTAGGCATTTGAGCACCTGCGATTTGGTGACGCCGAGCCTCGGCGGCAATGAGGATGCCAGCGGAAATCAGCGCCACCGCTACGACGCTGATCAGGATAATCGCGAGCTTTTTCATGGTATAGCCCATCATGAGTAGCTAATCGTGTGCCAAAAATTGGGCACCGGGCCACGGACTATTGGGCACTTTTCCCGGCATTGCGTTTGCTTCATATTTCCCGGTGAAGGCTTGTCCTTATTGCGGGACGATTTACGGCGACAAACGGGCGATGCGCCTGACCTGTGCCTCCTAATCCTTGAGGATCGCTCCTATGTTCCGACCAGCACTAGCGGCAATAATTTGCTCCCTGTTGATCTCGTGCGAAAGATACGACCTACGATCAGACGAGGCCATAAATCACCGCCTCGGGGTAGCCGCTGAGCTTAGGCATTTTCAGGGGGAGATAGAGCAGGCCCTTCTCGAGAGCGGACTGTCGCAAACGAATGGTTTTGATCTCACGGCCTGGGCACGATCCTTTGCTTTGACTTCCACGAACAATGTTGCCAGGGAACTGCGCCTGGATTGCGATGTATTGTGGATAGACAGCAACGTCAGGCATTGGCAGGCGGCGTCCGTGAATCCGAGCGCCTACATGGCGGCAGTTGCGGTGGTCGGTCAGTATCAATTTGAAGGCCGTCCTTGCCTAATTGGGTTGCCCTTTGACTTGCCGGCTGGGAAAATGGCCGGCGTTCCTGGCCCGGGTTTTGCGAGATTTGATTTGCGGGGTGCTGCCCGAGCCGAACGAGCCAGCCATAACCCCCGTCGTAAGCCATGACCCGTAGCAGCCTATACTACCAACGTGCTGCCCAAGCCGAACGGGCCAATCATAACCCCCGGGCATATTAACATGCGCATCATGAACTTGTCGCTTTCAATGGCCAACGAACGAAACTCTCTCGGGAACGTGCTTGTCAGTCGGAATCCATCAATGATCCGGTCGCTGGCGCTCATTCTGATTGTCGTTACTGTCGAATGGCCGTCGTTGGGCCAAAGAACCGACGATCCGCAAAAGTTTTATCCAGAACGGCTGATTGCCCCTTTACCGGTTGGTGCGCTTGGGCGGCCATTTGGCGAATCAGTCGTCGTGCAGGGAAAGATCGCAACTTAATAAGCCAGTGAAATTGGACGGGGTTGCCTGGTCCTTGAACGACGAATGGTGGTTCGAATATTGCGGTGAAAAGCTCTACGTTGAGAATCAGAGAGAGCTGCCGGGTTGGACCAACGCTCTTCATGGCCGCGCCGTCACAATCAGCGGGGTCCTTGACCGGGCCAGGCTTCCGGACCTAAAGCAGATTTCAATCAAGCAACACCCCGATTTGCGAGAATATTACATTGTCCGCCGTGCCTCATGGTCAGCCCTGGATCAGCAATGGAAAAGGCCGCAGCAACTTCCCAAAGCGCCGCGCTTGACGACCGAATACCTTAAGAGTTGCGGCATCAAATTGGACCGGGAGCTTCAACGGTATTTTGACGAATGGGCGAAAGAGTCCGGGGGTTAGCTCTTGCCTGTTGTACAGCGAAGTCCAAAAGCCTCTTACTTCAGAACATGACCATGAGATGGACCGCCGCCTGCCGAAATGCATGTTGGCAGAGTCTGGCAATCAGTGACCGCGTAGCTGTCCTCCATTGTCAAACTGCCGCTTGAGGGGCAGACCATCCGGTTCGTGATATACAAACTGAGATCCTGCAGCGTAACTGGATCGGTATCCAATTTCTTGTGTTCGATCTTAAAGCGCAGGACAGCCTTCTCAATCACTCGCAGATTGTTTATACAGATTTGCTTGTTTGCCGGTGCGGCCACGATTGCGCCAACATGGTTGGACCGCGAGCAGCCGGTAAGCACAAGCATGGAGCACAAGAGGGGCACCATCTGCGATCGCATAAAATGAGTAACACCGGATCCTTTGCCCGGTTTCAAGAATTGTAAACGAGGTGGCTGGAGATCGAAGGAAT
Organism: Verrucomicrobiota bacterium; assembly: GCA_003176045.1. Lineage (GTDB taxonomy): Bacteria > Verrucomicrobiota > Verrucomicrobiia > Limisphaerales > UBA8199 > PSRM01. The sequence continues at coordinate 7,169 of PSRM01000027.1, forward strand.
TCTGCCTACGTAGCTTCGAAAATCATAAATAATGGAATGACGGAATGGTGGAATGTTGGAATAATGGTGGGTGAGGGATCGGCGGAGTTAACGACCCTCCTTCGCTCGGGTACGGCGCGGCGAGCAGAGTGAAAGGCAAAGTGTGTGAGGTTTAGGGTTCAGGATGATGGTTTGGCGAAGTTAACGACAAAGTGGAGGACAAAGTGGAGGACGAAGTGTCCCTTCAAGCCCCGCGCTGGGGCGAGCTTGGTTTGTGGGGCAGGCGAGACGCCTGCCCTACTGTTAGGGCGGCCTTGCGGTAGGGATTTGCCAACCGTGATACCAGTAGTAATTCCAAAGCTTCTTAGGAAGGTTCACTAGTTCGGGCGCGTGGGGCAGAGGCGCATGGCGTTGACCTGCGGGTGGTAGCGGATGAGCGTACCCATTCGGAGCGTGCCGTTCCGGTCACCGCGGGCCGGCGGGAGGGATGGAAGGACCGGAGCAGCGTTCGATCCATCAGGGAAGATCGCGCGTGCCGGCGGTTGGAAAATTGTTGTGCGAAAGTCACATTCAAGATGTTCGTCAAATGCGAATGCGCAAGCAGCGATAACGGCAGTGTGGTGGGTAATTACGGGTGTTTAGCTACACGAGTGCCTGAACCTCTACCACGGCCCTCTTCAGTCCAGTGATAGGTTTCTTGCCCGCCTCCCGCGCTGCGGTATAGTTCTTCCTGTGAGAAGCCCATTTCCGGGCATGGACCCGTACTTGGAACTGTGGTGGCGTGACGTCCACCATAGATTATGCATGTACTCTTGTGACGCGATTCAGCCTCAACTTGGCAGCGGGCTTAAAGCTCGTGTGGACGAGCGTCTTGTGGTTGAAGCCGGCGAACTGGAACACAGCATTTACCCCGATGTACGCATTGTCGAAGGTCATTGGCTGAAGGAGGGCAACGAAAGCGCGCCGACGGGACCGGCTGCCGTTGTAGCGGAACCCGAAACGATATTGGTCCAACTCGGGTCTGAGCCCGCCCGGCAGGCCTATATTCATATTATTGATGTTCGCAACAACAACCAACTCATTACCGCCATCGAGTTTCTGTCACCCTCGAACAAGCTGCCGGGCAATGGCCGTGACCAGTACGTTCAGAAGCAAAAGGAAACCTGCCAGGCCGGAGCCAGCCTCGTTGAGATTGACCTGGTGCGCGCGGGCACTCGGCCCACACTGGCGCAAGCGCATTTGCCGCGCAGGCGCGACCGGACTTATCAGGTTTGCATATACCGGGCCTGGCAACCAAATCAATGCCAGGTCATTTGCATCCCTTTAGCGGCGCGCTTGCCGACGACGCCGATTCCCTTGCGCCAGAGCGATGCCGAAGCCAAACTGGATCTGCAGACGCTCATCGAGCAAGCCTATCGAAATGGGGCCTACGGAGGCGAATTGGATTATTCCAAGCCATGCCATCCGCCGCTGGAGGCAGAGGAAGCACAATGGGTCAAGGAACTGTTAGAGCAGCCAAAGCCAAGGTAGTGGCTGGCGGACGGCGCCCTGTGACTTTTGAGAATCCTGTCCTACTGCGTCCGCAGACGGTAAAAGCGGCTGGAGTTGGTGGCATTGGTATCCTGGAGCACAATAATTCCGTCGCTGCCGGTTGTGGCCGGCGGGATAGGGGCCCAGACCGCGCCGGTGAGCACATTTTCGTATTCCAGCGTGTAAACCAGTCCTCCAACACTCGGGAAGGAAACAGAGGCCGTGGCGCCGGTCTTTGTGATGCTGCTTAAGAGCGGGGCGACCAGGACGCGGAGCGAAGCTGGAACGCTGGTGATTGCGCCGGCCACATTCGTAACGATAACCCGATAATTGCCTGCCTGGGCTGGTTGCACGTTGCTGAGCTGCAGTGTGCTGGTAGTGGCCGCGGCCAGAGTCGCGTTGCCAAACTGCCAGTGGTAAGCAAGTGGCAAGCTGCCGGAAGCGGCAACACTGAAGGCCGCCGTTGCGCCGGGGATCACTGTGAGGTTCGTTGGCTGGCTGGTGATTGTCGGAGGCAACAATACCGTCAATTGAGCGGTTGCGCCGGTGACGATGCCGGCAATGTTGCTTGCCAGGACAGTGTAAAGGCCGGCCTGGCTGCTTTGGACATTGGTCAGCGTTAAAACGGCGGCTGTTTTGCCGGCCAGCATGTTCGTGGTGTCGAAAAGCCATTGGTAAGCTGGAGCAGGAGAACCTGAAGCCGCAGCGCTGAAACTCACCGTCGCGCCGGCAATGGCCACCTGGTTGGTCGGCTCAGCGCTGAAGGCCGGCAGCGAGTTTGTGGGCGCGCCGCAACAAATCGCGACCGTGTCGCTTATGACAACGGAATCCACGTACCACCCGGCGCCGCCACTGGCATTGGCGCCGGCGGTCGCGCAGGCCCAGCGCAGTTGAACCGTCTGCCCGGCGGCCGATGCAGGCAATGCGACCGTTGTCGTGACCCAGCCGCCTGAATCGCCGCCCCACGCCGAGCTTCCCGCCAGCGGATTTCCCGTGGCCAATGTGACGTTGTATCCGCCGGTGATGAAGCTGCCGCCCGCTGTGATGATGTCCGTAAAGGCGCCGTTGCCGATTTTGATCTCCAGCACGCCGCCATCATAATAGGTCTTACGGCCGTGCTGGCTGGCTTGCAGGGCGTAGTTCTGCTGGAAAGTCAGTTGCGCGGACGATGAAGCGATGGAAAAGGCAGGGCTGACCAAGGCGTTTTCGCTGGTGGCCGGATTATCGGTGATGAACACGGCATTCGGAGCAGAGGCATTTGCCGCGGCCGTCGTGACCCAGTTGTCTTGTGAACCGCTGACAAGCGCACTGGTCCAGCCCGCAGGCAGCGCCGGCGCTGCTACTGAGTCAAACGCTTGATTTAACGGAGCGGCCGCAGTTACGACACCGAGCTGGATTGTGAAAGCAATCGAACCAAGATTGGCCGGGCCGTCCTGCAGTTGCACTGTAGCGGTGAGTGTCCCTCCGCATGAACCGGTGGCTTTGAAAGTGAAAGGGTGGCTGGCAGAACCGCCTGCCGCCAAAAGGCCATAGCTTTGTGGTCCGGTGGGTGAGGTCACGCCGCCGGAAGCCTGCAGCGTCGCGACCAGGTTCGTCGTCGGCGCGCCGCCAATGTTCTTGAGCCCGAAGGTTAGCGTGACGGTTTCGTTCGGATCCACCGCCCCATTCGGGCAAGATTCGGCGGTGATCGCCAGGGCATTCGAAACAATGGAGGGCGCAGGCGGGCCAGCCAGCGCATTGATCAAATTGACGGTCGGCGTGCCCCACCCGGCGCAAAGATCGAAGCCGTTGGTCGCATAATACTTCGACGGGCTGCTGGGCCAGGTGTTGTTGCCCAGGGTGATGTCATTGAAATCCAGGTTGTAGTTTGCTCCCAGGCCGATGGTATAGACCGGCGGGTTCATAAACCCGACGCTGTTGTGTCCGTTGGCGGCGTTTTGCTGGTTGATCAATGCCATTACGCCTGCCCACAGCGGCGCCGCGCAACTCGTGCCGCCGAACCCGCCGGCGCTGCCGTTGTTGTATCTGACATAGACGTTGTCGCCGGTCAGCGCCACATCGGGAACGTTGCGCATCTTCGTGGAACCCTGGTTCAGCGCCATGCTCACCGGGACTTGGTAACCGGGAATACCGTAATAGCTGCTCACGCCGCCACTGCTGCCCACATACTTGCCTTGATCCAATCCCCAGTTCCAAACCGTTTCCGAAACGTAAGACCCGCCTGGCCCGCTGGTCGTTAGCGTTGTGGCGCCCACCTGGGTGATGTTTGTGCTGTCGGAAGGGAACGGGATCGAGGATGTAAAAGCGTCGGAATCGCCCGTGGCATTGAAAAACGATTGCCCCTGCCCGCTCATCAGCTTGAAAATGTTTTCGGATGCGGCATCCGGCCCTCCGCCGCCCCACGAACAACTCAATTGTTTGGATAAATTATCGGTTTGCATCCGGCTGAGCAGATCGAGAAACGGACTTGGATTGGGCGCTTCGTAAACGTACACTCTCGCGATGCCGGGAGCCATCGCAATGGCCACCTCGATGTCCAGGCACACTTCGTCGTTGCCGCTGCCCGGAGTAGAAACTCCTCCATCTACCGCCACCACCGTCAGGGGCGTGTTTGGCAACCCTGCCTGCGATTCGTACGCTGTGATGTCGCTCGCATAAAAGCCGTCGAACTCGAGCAGCCCGATGCTTTGGCCGGTCCCATTGAGCGAGGTGCCGGGCATGTAAGCCGCCCGAAAATCACCGCCTATATATGTACCGCTCGGGCCCGAACCGCTACGCGGCGCCGCTTTTGCGTCCAAAGCCCGGATGTGACGTTTCGGATGTGGTATCGAAAAATTGTCCAACCCGGAGATGCTCAGAAGCCTGGCGGCAAGATCCACGGATGGTTCTCTGTCAGGCGCGAAAAATCTGCGGGTCTCAGTCGGATGCTGGTAGGTGAGCAAAACCACGTGCAAGGCCGCTTCAACGTCCGCTGCCGCACCCTCCACATCCACTACGAGCCGGTTCGGATGAGTTGCAGTCACGGTTAGGTTATGCGCTCGGGCCCAATCCCGCACCGCCTGGCAATCCGCTTCGCTCGCGCCAAACCGCTCAGCCAATTGTTGTGGTGTCCACCATTTCCGGTAATTGGGACTGGCCGGGTCATAAAGCTGCCCGAGCAATTCATTCAGTCCCGCTTCATCCCGCAACGGGAGTCCGAGCGCGAGCCTGAGTTTTTCCGTCGCCGTCACTCGTCCGACGGGTGCCAAATGCCGTACGATGGCATGGACATGGCCGGGGAGCACCTGCTGGCCATTGGCCAAAGCCGCGGAAACTGGAAATAAACTTGCCGCCGCCAAAATAACCGCAGGCAGGGACTGCAAATAAGCGTGTTTTCTCATGGGACTTTGCATCGCGGAGACACTAGAAAACGGCAAACGAGCAGCAATTTGCGGGCCAGGCAGATTGACGGACATTAGCGCTGATTCTGTCACAAAATTCGCCGTCTTTTCAAGCAGAGAAACCGGAGAAACAGATGCGTGGGTGCAGGACAGAATTGTGGTAGCCGGCTCGGGTTCGAGGACTTTAGGCGGCCAATTTAAGCGGATAATT
>PSRM01000334.1 GCA_003176045.1 Verrucomicrobiota bacterium
CGGGCGAAGGTGACGCGGTTGGTCGGGACGCCGTTGACGTTGAGGCGGGCGCCGGGGTTGAGGCGCAGGCCCCATTCGTAGTTCCAGGGCGCGAACGCAAGCACGGTGCCCTGGTCGATGTTCAGGGTGCAATTATTGACAGTTGCGCCGTTTACGAAGTAGTCGGCGGCCGGATAATGGTAACCAAGGCTTGGGGCAGCCGGATTTTCGCGGGGCACGACTGGGGTGATGGTTTGGCTGGAGACGATGTCCTGGGTGAGGAGTCTCGGAGCCGTGGTGGTCATGGTGGCAAAATCCGCGGCAAGACCCAAGCCAACCACCGATTCGCCGACACCGATGAATGGCGAACCATCGCGCATATAGGAGCCGCCCTCGAGTGTGGCCAGTGTTCCGCTTGTTCCATTTGGCGCGAACGGCCAGCCCGGGTCAAGAATTGGGTTTGAGCCAAACTGAGGGCTGGTGGCGTCGAACCCATTTAGGTTACCTTGGATTTGGCCATCGCCTGCGGGCAAGTTGACTTCCAGACCAGCGAGGCGGGCATAGATGGAATCCGAAGAGTGGATGACGAAAGAGGGTGTGGCGGGATCAGGCGCTAGGGCGCCGCAATAATTCACGGTGCAGAAGCGCAGATCGGCTCCGAATACAGAGCCTTTCAGGACCTGGTTCATTAAAGAAAACAGGCAGTTAGTGATGAAAAGCAAGCAAGGCCGCGAGCTGTTTCCTTCCGCCCAAAGACCGTAGTTACAGAACAGAAACTGTGAGTGGTTGAGCGCGCCGGTTGTAAAATCGGAGCCGGAATTGCCCGCGTAATGAATCCCGACGTTCGCGAACTCGACGCGAACGAATTTGAAATTCGAGAAGGAGCCGGCAGGCAGTTGGAGAGCAACGTCCGCGTAAATCCAGCCATACGAGGATAAGAAGAGATCCGGCGCACCAAAGGAGGTGGGGATGGTCGCGCCGACACTGTCGTCATCCTCAACACTGACGATGAACGGGGCGTACTCGGATGCGTTACAGTTGACCTGGCCGTTGAAGATGAGTTTGGCCGGGGCTGGAGGACTGGGGCTAAAAATGTCTTGCCGCGCCATTTTCACCACGGCTCCGCCCTCGATGGTGGTTGTTCCGGAAAGGGTCACCGGTTTTGTGACGTAATAGGTCAGGTCTTTGCGGAAAGTGAAGTTCTGCTGGTCTGATTCGAGCGTAAAGATCTGCTGGCGCACGACTTGAATTTGCACGGTTGCGGTACTGACGGAACTGGGCGTAGCCTTGCCGTCGCTGACTGTGAAGGTAAACGAGTCGTAGCCCTCGAAGCCGGAGCCTGGTGTATAAATAAGGTTTGGGGCGGTTCCGGTGAGCGAGCCGTTGGCTGGGAATTGCGAAATGGCGTAAGTGAGGTAATCGCCATCGGGGTCCCATCCCTGGAGAGTGATGGCCACAGGCGTCTCGATAGTGGTGCGGTAGGAATCAGGAAATGCGTAAGGCGCGTTGTTATCGGCCTGGACGCGGATCAGGATAGTGCCTGGTAGGGAGGAGAGCGCTCCGTCGGACACGGTGAAGGAGAAGGAATCCGGGCCGATGTAGCCGGTGTTTGGTGTGTACACCACCGCGGGGCCAGTACCGGTAACGTGCCCATGAGCGGGTTGGTTTATGCTGTAAGTCAATGGATCGTTATCCGCGTCGGAAGCAACGAGCGTCAGGTTGAGCGCATTGTTCTTCTGGGCCGTGGTGGAGTAGGAAACCGCAACCGGCGCGTGATTGCCGCCGGTGTCCCTCGTAATCTGAACGGTGGCGCTGGCCATACCGCCTTTTCCATCAGTGATCACGTAACGGAAGGAGTCGGGTCCTGCGAGGGAGGTGCTCAGCGCGTAAGTGATCTGGCCGCCGCTTTGGCTCACGATGGACCCGAACGCAGGTCGGCCGACTGAAGAAAGAGTGACGGTGTCGCTGTCGGGGTCGTGGCAGTCGTCGAGCAGGTTGATCGCACGTGATGTCTCGCCGCTGGTTAACAGCACGGTATGGTCCACGGCCACTGGAGCGGTGTTGTGGGTTTTGTTAACGAATACCGTGCAGGTGGCGCTGGATTCGGCGCTGAAATCATTGACTATGGCATACGTGAAAGTGTCGGCCCCAAAAAAACCGCTCGCTGGCGTGTACAGAAGCGTCCTGCCGTCAGGCGAGGGCAAAACGCTGCCGTGGGGAGTTGTTGTCTGAAATGCGGGGAAGAAAATACTGAGGGGCAAGCCGCGCGAATCCGAATCGTTGGCACGCACGGCCAGCGAGTTTGGACTGCTATCTTGCTGGACCTGGAAGACGTCGTAGTTTGCCTTGGTGACCGGGCTGAGAGTCGTGGCCAGTGCCTGTGGTTGCAATGAATCTACGAGGGCATCTCCATCGGCATCAGCCACATAATCCGGGACTGTGGCCACCAGCGAGCATTGCGGCGAGCCCGTGTTTAGGTCGGCCCTTGGCCAGTGAAGCCCGATGTTGCCGGGGACATCGAGGCTTCGGGTTGTGTTACCGTCCAGGGTCTGATCGGTCCAGCTTGTGTATTGGGCAAGGCCGGCCTGGCGCATGGTTCTGCTGGCGGTGCCGGCCAGGGCCGTATAAGTGGCCGTTCCAGAGTCGTCCTGGAGATAAAACTGGCCGAATGGGCCGGGGACGTAGGCTGGAGATTGCGTGAGGATTTTGTCGTGAGGGGCGAATTGGTCCAGGTGGTTGTAATCGTAAATGAGCCGATTCGTTGCGGATGAGGTGGAGGAAAAAGGGAAGAAAGGACCCTGGTATAAGCAGTAAGCGTTATAATCGTGATCCAAGGGCTGCGAGACTGTGAAGAACTGGACCTGATCAAAGAGATTGTCTTTGATCTCCCATTCGCCCTGAGCACTTGGATTGGACCAAAAGTAGAACAAGCCGCCGATGGCGAGATTGTTATGGGCGTGAAATGAGGTGTCCGTGTCGAAAAAGAGTGGATACGCGTTTGGCAGCACGAAGCTCCATACGCGCTCGAACACGCTGTTATTCCAGGAGATCGAGCCTGGCCGGCTGAAGACCAGTGACAGGTTAGGCATCAGGTCAATAAACCCGCCGTGAACCGAGCAATCCTGAAGGCTCCAGAACAGACAGGCCTCGGGCCCCGGGAAGAAGGTTCGCCAATTGCCTGTATTGATCGTGTCCTGGCCGGACACCATGAGTGGGTCATCGGGCGGCAGAAAGAAGTCGCAGAACCGGAAGCTGAGGTCCGGCGGCGCATCGAGCCAGTATTGGCCTTCGTAATCTGAAGCGATGAGAGTCCGTGTCCCCGCGGCCGTGCTATCCGGGGTTTCGCCGACGAACCGGTCATCAGCGAAGATGATCGGCCGATCCGGGGTGCCGTGACTGACGAGGGTGGAACCTTCCCAGAGGACAAAGGCCAGGCCCGGTCGGCCACCAGACATCCAAGGCGCTGGTGCAGTGTCCGGGCCCCGGCGCATGAGGATGGAAGTGCCCGGGCAAATGTTCAGCGAACCGCCAGTGAGAAAAATCCAGGAGACTGAGTAGTCGGCTTTCGGGTAGTGGAATCCTAAATCCACATTCGGCCCGGAGTCGGAGAGGTTGAGCGGCGGAAGGCTCAGATTGGTGGCCAGCAGAAGACCTGTGTCCAGAACTTTTGGTGGACGAGTGGTTCGGAGGCGGAGCTCGTGCAGAACTGCTGAGTCCATTCCGGCGGTCGGTCCCTGGTTGCGGAACGTGTCGTCCGCCAGGAAGTAATGTGCCGGGCCGATCTGTTGAAAGGGGGAATTGTTGGCTGTCTGACAATTATCGCCGAAGGGAGTGGAGTTATAGAAAGCATTGTAGTTGCCGGAGCCCCCGCTGGAAGTGTCGCCGACGTTCGAGAAGATGGAATTGACGGAGTTGATGTAGGTCCCGCTGGCTTGCAGGATTTGGTTGCAGCCATCAAGGGTGCAATTACACATGGCCCAGGTATTGAGGTCGCTCTCCTCCTCGTAAAGGGGTATGCCAACATTCGAGAAGAGGCAGTTATTGATGCGGACGTTTCCGTCCGTCCAGCCGAACAAAACGCCGCAGGCGCAATTGACGAATTGCGAATGGGAGACATTGAGATTCCAGCAGATGTCAGCCTGGATGCACACCGGGATATAGGAGAAGCGGACGTTGCTGAGGTTTACGCCCGTGTCGGAGTACGGGAACCAGAGGGCGGGCGAGGCATAGGCGGTGTCGGTGGGGACCGTAGGAGTGCCGGTGTAGCCCTGCCAGACGGGGTCCAAGTATTGGAGAGAAATGCCGATACTGTCATCGTTGCCGCTGGTGAGCACGGCGGGCCAAAAGGAACGTGCCTTTACTATTAATGGGCCGTTGATTTGGATGAACGCGTTTTCGCCATATTGGTATTGGTCAGCGAATTTGATTACAGTCGCTTCAAGGGTAACGGTATCGAAGAAATACGTCGGCCCAGCGATAAAATATGTCAAGTCAGATTGAAACGTGAATGGGCCGTAGATCGCGCTGTCCACCGGCAAGGTCACAATGTAGTCGATCGTGACAGAGGGTCGTGGGTCGTGGGGCGAGGGACGAGGGGAAGCGGAGGCCAGGGAAGGCAAGGATGATGGGTGATGGATGGTGGATGATGGATTCGGGATGGTTGAAGCGGTAAGGGGCGAGGGTCGAGGGTCGAGGGTCGGGTCGGCTGCTGGACGCTCCCTCACGGTCGCGGCTCTGTTAGGAGGGTTGGGGATCGAAGGACGGGGAATTGACGCGTAGAACGACTGGCGTGAACGGTATTTCTTGCCCGTGGCGCGGCTGTGGAGTCCGCTGGCGGGCAAGGCCTGGAGGGCGCGCTTGATAGCGGCGGCTTCGACGGATTCGATCAGAAATTGGCGCGAATCGGGGCTGGTGCTGATGAACTGCTTTGCCACAGGGGCGCTGACGACGGCGTTGGTCTGGCCATTTGCAGCCGAGAACGCCCGCCCGGCGCCGAACGTCATGACGCCGAATGAAGGAGTGGTGTCGGGAGCATTTCCGGATCTCGCTGAATTGGTGACCGTCTGCGGGCTGGCACCGCCGTAAAACTCACTGATGACCTCAATCCGGCTATCGCTGCCGAAGCCGTAGGCACTTGGATCCAAAGCGGCCGTGAGTACCAGGTCCTGGTGGAACGAACCACGTTCGATTCGATAGACCAGGCTGGCCGAAATGCCGCTGAACGCGTTTTCGTATGTCACGACATTTGTGCTGCTAAGCACGCCCGCGCTGTTGGTAATAGTTCCGATCACCTGTTGCTCCCCAGTTGATGGCGAGTAGATTGCGACAGCAATGGGAGTCGAAACCAGAGTCGTGCCGTCGGGCGTCGAGGCCGTGACCGCGCCAACTGTGTTCAAGTCAGGGGCCAACTGGACGCGACAATAGGTCTTGTCGGAGACGAAATAGTTGCTCCGAACCTCGAATCTGGACTGACTCGGAGACCATTGCACTCCGTCCCAGTAGTTCATGCCTGACGCAACAGATGTAATCCGGCGCTTGGAAAAAGCCACCGAGGGCTTGGAGAAACCGGAGGTCGGTTGGCTAAAGGGAGAGTTGGCTGAGACTCCGTTTGTTGCAGCCGGCGCCTCAAAGACGCAATGATGGGGACCGGCCTCGACCAGGCGCGCCCCCGACGCGGAAAGCGGCGCGGCCGGAAAAAAGGTAGGCGCGGGAATGGTGTGCTGGGCGCGGGTGGCGGGCGAGACCCAGGCCGCGACGAGAAACAAGATGAGCAACTTTTGAACAGAAGCGAACGAAGGAATCGAAGAACTGCACAACCCGACCGCTTTATTTTTCATTTTTTGCCTTTCCCAATCCGACGGACAACAAGTTAAGTGTCCGCCTTGTGATCGGATTCAAGCACAAGGTGGCCTGGGATGGAACGGCGGAGGTATGCCAAAATGCGACATTTTGAGTGCCTGCAGCGCGGGTTGCCGGCCAGGAGGGAAACCATGAAATTGATGGAATGCCCGCGAAAAATGAAATGCGTCCGAATAATGCAGTTCACCGGCGACATCCTTGATTGGCTTGCCCGCCAGCAGGAGGGCAAGGGCGCGAGTCTGGCGACATTCATCGAGCCAGGCGTGAGGAGTCATGCCGTAATGCGCCTTGAAGAGCCGCTCGAAATGGCGCGGGCAGATCCCGCACAGATCAGCGAGTTCTTTGACGCTGTACCGCGACTTTTCCGGCAGGCCCGGAGTCGAGAGGATGTCTTCGATTCGTACGCCCATAGTACCCCAACGACCAGCCAAATACCGAATCACCGAATCTCAAACTAATCTTTAGCTCTAGTTTCTGTCATAGCTTCAAATCAATTGCAACTCAAATATCCACGGCACAGTTGCAGCATAATCGAAATATTGCGCTCAGTGTCGGAAGGCAGGAGGCGAGAACCTTTGGCCTGGTGGATGCTACGATAGCAAATGGCGAATGCTTACAGCCTCCACCCCTTACGGTAGGGCGGGTTGAGGAAGGGGTTGGCGGCGGGATTGTCGGTGAATTTGGCTTGGGCTTCGTTCCAGTGGAGGGTTTGGCCAGGAAAGCGAATCCCGATCAAACCCAGAAGGGCGACCTGGCTGAGGGGGCCGCCGTAGCTGAAGGGCGAGCCCGCCTGGCGGCCAGAACGGATGGCCTCGGCCCAGTCCCAGTAATGGCCTTTGATGCGCGGGATTTTTTGCGCCGGGGCGTTCTTGCCGGAGTATTGGTCCATCAACTCCTGCGGCACCAGGTAGCACTCGCCGGCGCCGTGCGAGCCGTGGACGATCATGCCTTTGCTGCCGAAAATGACTGCGCCGACTCCGGGCACTTTGTCGTCCGGGCCAAAACCCTCGGGGCGGGGAATCGAGTTGTTTCCATCGAACCAAACCAGTTTCACCGGGGCTCGGGCTTTTCGTGCGGGGAATTCAAAGGTGATTTTTGCAGCGGGCGGATAGGTGAGGCCATGTTTGGCCGGATCATAGCCGCTCACCTCGGCGTGAATAGTCGCTGGCGCGTCCAGTTCGAGCGCCCAAAAACCTGGATCTATTACGTGACAGATCCAGTCCCCAATGGTGCCGGTGCCGAAAGGCATCCAGCCGCGCCAGTTCCAGGGCACCCAAAGCGGTGAGTAAGGGCGAAACGCCGCCGGGCCGAGCCAAAGATCGTAGTCGAGGCCCTTCGGCACATCATGCGGCTCGTTCAGCTTGGCCAGGTTTGGAATCTGACAATAGACCTGCTTGTAGGAATCGCAGCCGGCATGGATGGCGTGGACCTGGCCGATGGCCCCGGCCCAGATCCATTCGCAAACCTGGCGGATGGCGTCGCTGGAGTGGCCCTGGTTGCCCAGTTGCGTGACCACTTTGTGCTTCTGGGCGGCGGCCATCAAGGCCCGGATGTCATGGACCGAATGGGCGAGCGGTTTTTCGCAATAGACATGTTTGCCGCGCCGCATCGCCTCCATCGCGATAACGGCGTGCGTATGGTCCGGGGTACCGATGACCAAGCCGTCAATTTCGCGGCCCATCCGGTCCAGCATCACACGATAATCCGTGAATCGTTTGGCTGCGGGATATTTGGCAAACTCCTTGGCCGCATAATTTTCATCCACGTCGCACAAGGCCACGATGTTATGGCCGAGTTTGGCGATCTCCTCGAGGTCGGCCCCGCCCCGGCTGCCGATGCCGATGCCGGCCACATTCAACTTCTCGCCGGGTGAAAGTCGTGCGGCGCCCTTTAAGGCGGTGGAGGAAAGGAGGTTGAACCCGGCCACGCTGGCGCCGGTTGCAAAAAGGAATTTTCGGCGGGTGATGGGTGACTGGCTGTCTCGAGGGAGGAGTTTGCTCATACAATTGGACATGGGAAGTGATGGGAAGTATGGGATTGATGAATCTAAACAGCGGGGCGCAGGAGGCATAGGCGGCCATCGCCTAAGGTGACGAGGATTTCGGAAGAGCCATCGTTATCCACATCGGCGATCACCGGAGCGCCCACAGCGGCGGGGAGTCGGGCCCGCCAGACTACGTGGCCGTGGTCACCGGCATCAGCCACTGCGTAAAGGTCGCCGTGGGTGGTGCCGAAGATGAATTCCTGCTGGCCATCGCCGTTGATGTCGCAGGCGGCGACGGCGGAGGCGGTGCTCCTGAGCGGCAACTGCCATCGCGATTTGCCGGTTTGCAAATCGAGGCAGACGAATTGTCCGTCCTGGCGTCCGAAACCGATCAGCCACTGCCCTTCGCGTGTCTGGATAAAGCCTTCAGCGCCGGCCTTGGCTTCTCCGACAGGCGGAAGGTGGTACCAGAGCGGCGCGGCATGAGCGCTCATGGCCGCGAGGAAATAGTGGCCGTCGAAGAGACAGACGGTGGGATCGCCTTGTTTGTTCGGAAGAATTGCCGGCGCGGTATAGAGCCCCTGGCTGGGTTGATTGAAGATGTTGGGAGGATAGGCTGGGCCGACTAGCGGTTCGCCGGTGGCGCCGGAAGACACGCAATAGTAATCAGGGCAGGTGAACACCAGGTCGTCTTTGCCGTCGCCGTTTACATCCCAAACGGCTGAGAGATTGACCGTGGGGCCGTAGTAGCGCTCAAGGCCGGGGATTTTTCCCTTTTCCCAGGCCACTCGGCCATTGATTCCGTCGAGGACGAGGCTGCGCATGTTAGGTGTCCCGACATAGACATAGAGATCGTAGGCGCGTTTTTCCGTAAACCGTACGCTGGAAGAACGTTCCCCCTCACCCCGGCCCTCTCCCCCTCGGCGGGGGAGAGGGGGAATGGCCGGCCGCGTCCTTGCGATAGAATCTTGATGGTCGGAAGGCGCGTTTTCGGGAAAGTGAACTCTGCCCAGGAAATGACCGGTTTGAAAGACCAGCGGCGGGCCGTGGGGTACGCCCTCATGGTCACGCGGTTTGAGGGTCACCTTCCAGAGGGATTCGGGCTCTCGGCCAGGGCGCAGGGCGTGGATGACCGGATCGATGGTTGGTCCTGCTACGCCGATGACCATCTCGAGTTGCCCGTCCCCATCCAGGTCGGCCAAGGCAGGTGCGGCGGCGGAGGAATGTGTTGCAATAGTTCTAAATCCTTTTCCACGCTCATAACGGTAGATTGTGACCCGGCCTTCATGCCAATGTACCACTTCGTTTCGGCCATCGCCGTCCACATCCGCAACCAATGGGGTGTTGAGCGCAGGGCCAACCGTGGAAGGGATGCGGGAGAAGTCTGGCCCTGCCGGCGGTTTGGGAGGACTGCCCTCTTTCAACACAACACCTTGGCCGGCTTCCCAGCTCAATTGCCTGGTGCCGGACTTGTCCTGGACGAAAATCGAGGTGGGGAGTTTTTCGGCGGCGTCGGTTCTTTTTAGCTGCAAAAGCGGCGCGGAGTGGACGCCCTCCTGATTCCAAAGTTCGTTGCAGGTTTGCGGGGCAGGCGAGACGCCTGCCCTACTTTGTGATTTAAGAAGGCACGCACCTTGAATGTAGGTGAGCGTTGGGTCGTGTGAAATGTCGGCCAGCAGTTCGGCGGCGCCATCACCGTCCACGTCGTGCAAGTAGGTTGCCACTCGGTCCAGAGCCGTTGCTTTGAGAACTCCGGTGAGTGCGTCGTAGATTCGCACCATCCAGCGCGGCTCTTTGTCGCAGGCAAAGAGGTTGACCACGAGTTCCAGTTTTCCATCTCCATCCACATCGGCGACGGGCGGATCGGGCCAGGTGGTCACGATGGTTTGGGTCGTGACCGAGGTGTCCCAACCATGTGCCCAGGCTAGCTTGAGGCGGCCCTTTTCGTTGAGCAGCACTTCATGATGCTGGGCGAAGTTGGCGATGCAGAGGAACTCGGGCAAGCCGTCGCCGTTGAGATCCTGAAATCGGACCAGACCGTAGCTGCGGATGTTGGCGGGGGAGACGTCCCAGGTCAGGAACTGCTTTGCCTTGCCGGTCCGGGCGTCCAGCACCCACATCCGGCTATGCGTTTCCACGCAGATTTCGTCCACTCCATCACCATCCACATCGGCAGTCAGCAGTGTCGGAAAACACGTGTAATGGTCGAAGTCATAGCGCCAACGGACGCTCGGTGTTTCGCCTGGTTTCTCGAATGCCAGCAATGCGATATAGCCGAATTTGGCGTCGGGCGGATAACCGTGCTCGCAAACCAGGATCTGCTTGCCACGTCTCTCTGGTAGGAAGTGGTCCACCTTCATCGTCCACCAATAGGACATCGGCTCCACATCGTACTGGTAAAGGACTTTCCCGTTGCTGGCGTCCACGAGCACCATGGCTCCTAAAGGCTGAGTGGGGCGTCCAGCCATCAGAGCCAACTCCACTCGTCCGTCACCATCCAGGTCTTCGGCGGCGACCACGCTTTCGAAATTGAGCCCCGGCGGGTGCGCTTCCCAGAGCAGCTTGCCATCGAGTGCATAACAGCGCAGTCTCCCGTTGGCGGCGACGACGGCTCGGTCCACGGTGCCGCTTGGTTTGGACTGCACGGGATGGGAAGAATGGGAGGAATGGGAAGAATGAATTTGAGCGACGAGGCTGGTGAGCGCTCCTTGAGTGCGAGGGAAGGCGATCTCCGCAACAATGTGCGGTGCCGCAGAAATGCGACCGGCCAGGGGCTGAATGTTAGTCAGACACCGGTTCTGCCGCGGCACAGGCCAGGACCCTGCAGGCTCTTTTGATTTGGATGCACTTTCGGCGGCTGCGAGCAGTGTACCAGCGTGCAACAATGCCGCGCCAAGCACTGTGGTGCTTTCGCAAAACTGGCGACGGGTGATGTCGTGACTCGCATCTGATTTTCGCAGCGCCATTTCTTGCGCAGAGTGTAAGCTTGCGCCTGTTCAGTTCCAACCCTAACTCAAAAGCAAACCGTCGGAGGGAGGCGTCGTTACGAAAAAATCGGAAATGACACACGAATGGGGACAAACGAATGAGAGCCAAACTTTTTATTCGCTTGTCCCCATTCGTTTGTCAAAAGAGATTACCGGTGGTGAGGGCGACGGAAGACATACTGCGTGACCAGTGCGAGTTCGGATTCCACCTCTTGATCACCCTGCTCATATTCGGCAATGACGTCCTTGAGATGCCGTTTGAAGATGCGCTTGGCGGTGAGGAGCATATTGGTTCCTTCCGAGACGGATTTGAGGTTGAAGCGCTTCACCAACTCCTCATACGGTGGCGGCGCTGCTTTTCTAAATAGCGGATCGAGCACGCGGGCGGAAAACAGGTCCCAGATCAGGCCGGTGTGGGGTTGCGGGCGGGTCGGGCCTTTGCACTCACTCTCCATTCTGCCGAGCGTTTCGCTCAGGACACCCTGCGTGAAAGCAACATCGAACGAATCCTTCTCTTCTTCCGGCGCGGCAAGTTCCTTCCCTTCGTCTTCGAGTTCCTCGAGGGAGACGCCTGTCGGCGGCTCTTTGCGCAATTGGCTGATAACGAAGCGCTTGAGGCTGATCTTAAGAAAATTGCGAAATCGGCCCTTCCCTGGATCTGCTTTCGACAGGAAGCCTTCGGCGAGGATTTTGTGGTGCGCAAACTCCTGAAGCAAGTCATCGGCATTATTGGTTACCTCTGGGTTTCCCTTGAATTGGCCCAGGAGGTAGATGCGCAAAGGCTTCTGATACTTAAGGATCAGATCCTGAAGCCGGTCGGTGGATTTGCCCACTTCCTGGGCGGCCTCGCCGATGTGCCACCACATCGTCTCCGGCCAAAGCGCCGGGGCCGGCACGAACTCCGTTACGTGGTCTGCTGCTGGTTGTTGTGACTTATCCACAGGCGAAAACGGGCAAAATCAAAGGATACTTAAGCACGTGGTTCGGATAGTTACACTTCGACGCGCCGGGTGAGGGCACCCGGCTACAGGAATACCGGACTCGTCCGCTACACATTGTGCCCATTGGAGCATGGATTACCAGTTATCGGGGTGCCGCGCAATGCAATTTTTTCGCCACTTTTTTTGCAAGATTCAGGTCCTGGCTGCGTATTAGCCCGTATATATGATAAATACCAATACTGCTTCTAACCCTGCGCGGCGCAACCTGCTGGCCTCTTTCGCCACCGCCGCCACCCTGGCTTTCATGCTCGGGGCCATCGCCCGTGAAACCCCAGCCCTCGGCCAGACCACTCTTAAAGCCGGGGACATAGTCTATGCTGACAGTGGCGATGCCATCGTGGGCGGCGCCATCATCAAAGTAGATGGCGTTACCGGTGTAAAGTCGGTTATTTCATCGGGTGGCTTTTTGCACATGCCCTTCGACGTCGTCCTCGAAGGCGGCACGATTGTGGTATCCGACTCTTGCCGGTTGATCGCTATTGATCCAGCCAAGGGCACTCAAACACTACTGGCTGATAACAGCGCCGGCACCCTGGGCTCTCCTTATGGCGTCACTTTGAGCCATTCCGGCAGTCTGCTGGCGGCGAACCTGGCAGCGATCGTCCAGGTAAATCCCTCCTCTGGTCAAGTTCAGCAGCTATACTCAGGCGCATTCCTGGGTTACCCGCTCGGTGTAGCCGTCGCCAGCAACGGCCAGATTTACGTCCTGAGCATCTGTTCGACCGGAAGGCAGATCATCAACATCAATCCGTCCACTGGTGTTTCGCGGATTGTCACGCAAGGCCTCTACCTGAAGAACCCGCAAGCCATTGCGGTCCAGGGCAACGATATTTACGTAACGGACGTTGCGACGCCCGACGGCAACTTCGGTACCGGCTGCATCATCCACATCAACGCGCAGACTGGCGCCCAGAGCATCCTGTCGCGTGGCAACAATCTGGCTGGCCCGGTGGGAATCGCCATCAATTCCAGTGGCCAGCTTATCGTGGGCGACCCTTACACGTCGCTGACTCCCGACGATTACACCGGTGCGATCATCCGGATCAGCACGACCGACGGCAGCCAGACAGTCCTGGCCCGGGGCGCCGACAGTTTCGTCAATCCTCGAGGCGTGGCGGTTGTGCCCGGGAAATAAGTCCCAAGTCCAAGGTCCAAAGTCCAAAGTTCAAAGTCCGTAGTCAGTGGTCCGCAGTCCGTAGTCAGTAGTCAGCAGAACCGCGATGCAGACGAATACCCGCCCATTACCGGCGCACGTTCTTTTCACGTTTCACGTTTCACGTTTTACGCTTCGCGTTTCACATTGCCAGCGCCGAATATTTCATTCCATGCGCCTCGGCCACCGCCTTGTGCGTGATTTTTCCGTCCATCACATTGACCGCGCTGGTCAATGCAGGGGTCCGCTGGCAGGCCTCAGCCAGTCCGGAATCAGCCAGCGTTTCGATATAGCGATACGTCACGTTCGTTAGCGCCTGCGTGGCTGTGCGCGCGTAAGCGCCGGGCATATTCGCCACGCAGTAATGCGTCACGCCCTCCTCCACATACACGGGGTCGTGGTGTGTAGTCGGGCGCGACGTCTCCGCGCACCCTCCCTGGTCAATGGCGATGTCCACCAGCACGCTGCCGGGCCGCATCTGGCGCAGCATCTCGCGATTAATGAGCTTGGGCGCCCGTGCTCCTGGCACAAGGACGGCCCCAACGAGCAGATCCACGGTGGGCAATAGCTCCATCAGATGCGCCGGATTCGAGTACAGCGTATGCGCGGTGTGCAGCGTGATGTCCAGAAAACGCATCCGTTCGAGATCCACCTCCAGAATGGTCACATCCGCCCCAAGCCCCTGCGCCATGCGGGCCGCATTGATGCCTGAGGAGCCGCCTCCCAGCACGACCACTCGGCCCGGCAGCACCCCCGGGACCCCGCCCAGCAACACGCCACTGCCACCAAAATGCTTGGCCAAAAAATAACCTCCTACCAGGATGGACATCCGGCCTGCGATCTCGCTCATCGGCTCCAGTAAAGGCAGCCGGCGATTGACCTCCAATGTCTCATACGCCAGCGCCGTGACGCGGGACTTCACCAGCGCCTCGGTCAAATCCCGCGTCGCCGCAAGATGAAGGTACGTAAACAAAAGCTGGTTGGGCCGCAGCAGCCGATATTCGGAGGCGAGCGGTTCCTTTACTTTTACGACCAGATTCGCCTTCGCGAATACTTCTTCATGGCTGGGCACTAGTGTCGCTCCTGCGCGCGCGTAATCTGAATCGGGGTAACCCGCGCCGACGCCCGCGTTTTGCTCGACGAGCACCTGATGACCGCGCTGGATGAGCTGATAGGCGCCCGATGGCAACAGGGCCACACGAAATTCCTGATCTTTAATTTCTTTGGGAACACCGATGGTCATAGAAAAATGGAAGGATGGAAGGATGGAATACTGGAATCGTGGAATCGTGGAAGAATGGATTGTTGGATCAATGGAATGGTGGAATCCCGGAATGTTGGAATGTTCCTTCCATGTGGGCGTTCGGATTCAAGAGTTTAGATTGTTTCAGATTCTCGACCGAGAGCATGTGCGGAATTGGCGCGTTTCGCCATCTTTTTCAGTTTCCTCCTCAACATCTCCATCGCCTGCTGCGATGTGACCTGCTTGAACGTTTCTCGATCATATGGATTGAGCTGCCGCTCGACCACCGTCTCGAACGGACCCGCTAACCCCATGAACACCGTGCCCATGGGCTTTTCTGCTGTTCCCCCGGAAGGGCCGGCGATGCCTGTGACCGAGAGCGCGTAGGTCGCGCCGGCTTCCCTTCTCGCGCCTTCAGCCATTTCCCGGGCGACCGGCTCGCTCACAGCGCCGTGCCGCTCGATTATTTGGGCATCAACACCCAGGAATTTGATCTTGGCTGCATTGCTGTAAGTGACCAGACCAGCGAGCAAAACCGCTGAAGCACCGGGCACATTCGTCAGCCGGTTCGCGATGTGGCCGCCGGTACAGGATTCGGCCAGCGCGAGCGTCTCCTTTCGATCGGTTAAGAGCCTGATGATCACGCTTTCCAACTCTTCTTCTTCCGTAGCGTAAATCCATGGGCTCAGGTGCTTCGAGACAATCCGCTCAGCTTTCTCCACCACTCCCTGTGCTTCTGCGCCCTGCGCCGCCAGTCGCACATCCACCTGCCCCGGACGCGCGCAGTAGCCCAGGTCCAAGCCAGCACTGACCAACTCTCTCAGAGGTTCCGCGATTCTCTCCTGAACGAGTGATTCGCCGAGGCCTGTCGTGCGAAGCGTGTGGCACACGAATGGGCCTTGCTGCGGCAAAACGCGACGGAGTAACGGCAGGACGGTATCTGTGAACATAGGCCGCAGTTCACGCGGCGGGCCCGGGAGCATGATGAGCCACGTAGCGCAGGATTCCAACCTGCTGTGTCGCCGACTTCCAGTCGGCAGGCGTTCCAATGCATCCGGCGCGTCAACACCTTCGAGCGTTTGCGGGTTGGAAACCCGCGATACAGCAGACTTGAAGTCTGCGCTACTCTCGCGGACTTCGGACACGCCAGATTCCCTGAACCGCGCCGCATCCACCTCCATCGCCAAACCCGGCGCTGTCCCGTTTGGGTTCTCGAGCACCATCGCCCCTTCCGGCACCATCGCCTGCACACGCGTCCGTTCGGGCATGGGGCGTTTGCGGGTTTCGAAAAACCGGCGGATATGCGCCACCACAGTAGCATCTTCGTGTAACTTTTTTCCAAGTAGCTGTGCCACCAGGTCGCGGGTCAAATCATCCGAAGTTGGCCCAAGACCGCCTGTGGTTATAATGAGGTCGGCGCGCGAAAGCGCCTCTTTCAGGGCTTGCTCGATAACGTGTGCCGTGTCTGCAACAGCCACCTGCCGCGACACCGGCCAACCTTGATCAGCCAACTGACGGCAAAGCCATTGCTGATGCGTATTTAGCACACGTCCAAGCATTAACTCGCTGCCGGTGTTGATTAATTCTACGACCACGCAACCAGACTAAAGTCCAAAGTCCAAAGTCCAAAGTCTAAAGTCGGGCATCCTTGATTCTAACAGAGCTGCAAACCTCTTTTCGGGCTGAAAGCCCGCAATGTGATAGCCTGGGCCGGAGCGAGGAACGAGCGAAGGCCCAGGTCAGCGGAACCAAAAACCGTCTAAGCCCTGAAAGGGCGCAACCATATTGGTGAGATTGAGTACGTGCAGATTTGTTTCGCCCTTACAGGGCTGGTCGCCTATTAGCGCCTCGTTACCTGGGGCTTCACCCCAGGCTATCACATGGCGGGCCTACGGCCCTAAAGACCACGGCAGGTTCAGATATTCTCCCCAATAAATACCAGATCCGACGGCTCCCATTCTGGCGGCTGGGTTTCGAGGTAGGCGCCCATGCCGCCCATGACGTTCTGGATGCGGCTGAAGCCGGCAATCCTCAAAAGACTTGCGGCGATGGAGCTTCGGTAGCCGCTGCCGCAGATCACCGCCAGCGGCCTGTCTTTTGGGAGTTCGCCGAGGCGGCGCGGTACGCTGGGCAAGGGTATATGGATCGAGCCTTCGATGTGCTGGGCTTCGTATTCGCCTGAGGTGCGCACGTCGAGCAGGCGCGGGGCTTCGCCGCGTTTAAGGGCGAAATGGAGTTCGTCCACGCCGAGTTGCGAAAGCTGCCGGGTTTGGGTGAGCGAGTCGGCCTCGATATAACCGATGACGTCGTCGTAGCCGATGCGCGCCAGTTCAATTCGCGCGCGCTGCGCGGCGTCGGGCGACCCCACTACCAGCGCGATGGGCTTGCCGGAAACGACGAAGAAGCCGGCCCAGGTGGAAAACAGGTTGCTGCCCAGGCCAACGCTGAGGCTGCCGGGGAAATGGCCCGCGCCAAAAAATGGCGCGCTGCGTGTGTCAATCACCACAGCTCCGTGGGCCGATGCGGTTTTCAGTTCCTCCTCGGTGAGCGGACGAAGCTCGGGTAATGAACCGAGCGCCGGGGCGCCGGCGAGATTGATCCGCACCGAGTTGGAGAAATAGGCCGGCCGGTCGGGCAGGTTGCCGACCATGGCGCAGACGAATTCAGCGCGATCCTTAAGCTGCAATGCCCAATTGTAGAGCCGCTCGCGGCCGATTGTCGTGAACGGCGCGGAAGAAATCTTGCGGCCACAGAGCGAGCCGCTGCCGTGCGCGGGGAACACTTTGGTTTCGCCCGGCAGCGCGAGCAGCTTGCCGAACAGCGAATCATAAAGGGCCTGGGCCAGTTGCGTAGGCTTTTCTTCGGCATCCCGCAGGTCGGGCCGGCCCACGTCGCCGACGAACAAGGTGTCGCCGGTGAAGACGCTGACCGGTGCGCCACCCTCGCAAACCACGAAACTCATGCTGTCCGGTGAATGGCCGGGAGTTTCGAGGCAACGCACTTCGAGCGAGCCGACACGGACTACGTCCCCGTCGCGCATCGGCGAGCGCTTGTAGGTCGCCGGTGCCCGATGAGAAATGTAGATCGGAGCGCCGGTGCGCGCGGCCAATTCCACGTGGCCGGAAACGAAGTCGGCGTGCGGATGGGTTTCGAAGATGGCGACGATTTTGAGGCGCTCGCGTTCGGCGGCCTCGAGGTAATCGTCCACGTCGCGCTTCGGATCAATGACGGCGGCCTGGCCCGAGTCGCCGATCAAATAGGAAGCGTGGGCAAGCCCTTCGACGTAAAAGCGTTTTTCAAACACAGATGCGTACTATAGCGTTTCAATTAGGGCTATACAATGGCCTCCCGTCGTCGGGAGCGGTTAGAAGTGTTTGCGCCCTTGGCGGTCCAAGAGAAAGCGGCAGAGGACTGCCGCACTCCAAGACGCTGGCGCGCTTTCGTGGGCGCCACGAGATACCGAAGGTCTTGGAGATGCGGTCCCGATCCCAATCGGGACCGCTTTGGCATATGGCCGGTGACCGCAGTGAAGGGATGAACAGCGCACAATGGTTAGCAGCACGATGGCAAAGCTGTTGCTGTAAACATCACGCTAGCTTGCCAATACCGTATTCTCTTCCAAAACCGATTCCAACGGCAAATCGGGATCGAGGTTGTGGACCTTCAGCCACTCAGGATTGAAAATTTTCGACATGTACTTAGCCCCCGAATCGCAGAGAATCGTGACGATGATCTGGCCGGGACCACGGTCGCGGGCGAGGCGTACTGCGCCGGCGAGATTGATTCCGGTGGACAAACCGACGAACAAACCTTCCTCGCGCAAGAGATGATGGATGATCGTAAGGGCCGATTGATCGGGGATGCGATAGGCTTCATCCATTTTAACGCCGTCCATGATTTGGGTCACACGAGTGGCGCCTATGCCTTCCGCATACGAATCGCCGTCCTTTGTTTCCAGATTTCCGCGCTTGAACCAGGACCACATTGCAGCGCCGTAAGGATCGGCGCAGACGGCCACGATTTTTGGGTTCCGCTCCTTCAGGAATAAGGTCGTGCCGGCCAGCGTTCCCCCGGTCCCGACTGCGGACACGAAAGCCGTGACCTGCCCGCCGGTTTGTTCCCAGATTTCCGGCCCGGTGGTTTTGTAATGGGCTCGGCGATTGGCCAGCGTGTTGAACTGATTGGCCCAAAACCAGCCCTTTTCCTGCGACAACCGCTCGGCCTGTCGATTGTAGTTGCCGGG
>PSRM01000109.1 GCA_003176045.1 Verrucomicrobiota bacterium
GGGATGCGAGCGTTAAGATAATATATGCGAGAAGAATTCGAGAAGATGGCGGCGGCAGGGAAGCTCGAACGCCATTATATTGACTCGTTGGTGCAGCTCACCGATAGCGGTTTCTGCATGCACCGGAGTTGGGGTTTTGGGCGCATCAAAACTGTAGATACGGTTTTCGCCCGGTTCACCATTGATTTTCAATCCAAGGCAGGTCACACAATGGACCTGGCTTTTGCAGCCGAATCCCTCAAGCCCTTATCCAAAGACCATATCCTCGCACGCAAGGTTTCGGACCTGGAAGGGCTCCGGCAACTGGCAGGCAGCAATCATCTCGAGTTGATCCGGCTGGTTCTGAATAGCTTTGGCGGCAAGGCCACGGTGGACCAGGTGCAGGAAGTCCTGGTGCCGGACGTCATCCGCGACGACTGGAAGAAGTGGTGGGAAGCAGCCAAGCGCGAGATGAAAAAAAGCGGTCACTTCCAGGTGCCGCTGAAAAAGACCGAGCCAATCATTTACCAGGTGCAGGAGACCACGCTGCAAACCCGCCTTCTGGACGATTTTCGCGCCGCCAAGGGGCTTAAGGCCCGGATCGGCGTGGCGAGTGAAGTGCTCAAAAACGCGGCCGATTTGGGCGACAAGAAAGCGGCTGCGGCGGAAGTTATCAAAGCGCTGAACTCAGAAATTCCGAGCTATCAGCGCACACAACCGGCAGTGGCGCTCGAGGCCATCTTCATGCGGGACGACATCCAGGCAATTGGCGAAGTGCCGGCCGGCGATGGCGAACTGCAGGCGCAGGCCGTTTGGTCGCAGGATTTGAAGCTGGGCCCGCTCATGGAGCAATTACCGGCGGCAAAGCATCGGCGCGCGCTGGAATCATTCAAGGCCGCCAATCCGGAACATTGGCCCGAGGTCTTGCTGACAACCCTGAAAAATGTGCCGGTCAAACTTTGCCGGGAATTTGCGTCGCTGCTCATTCATGAAAAGAAACTCGCTGAACTGAAGGAAACTCTCGCCCGGCTTATCAGCCAACACACTGCCACCAGTGAGCTGCTGCTGTGGCTTGCGCGCGACCGGAATTCGTTTGCCTTTGACGACATCCTTGGCCCGGAGGTATTTCGCGCTATGCTCACGGCCATGGAGCGCGACCAATTCAACGAACGCCGCTCGAACAAGCTGCGCGATTACATCCTCGATGATCAGGAATTGCTGGTCGAACTAATCGGCTCGGCGGATTTCGAGGTCATCAAAGACCTCACCCGTGCGCTGCAACTGTCGCCGTGCTTTGACGATATGGACAAGCGTTCGCTGCTGGCGCGCATCGTCAAGAGCTACCCGGCCATCCAGAGCCTTATCTCCGGCGAGTCTTCGCAGAAGGAAACTAACTTGATCGTGTCCTGGGAGAGTCTGGAGCGGCGCAAGAACGAATATCGAGAGCTGGTCGAAAAGAAAATCCCCGCGAACTCGAAGGAAATCGCCCTGGCACGCAGCTACGGTGATTTACGCGAGAACCATGAGTTTAAGGCCGCGAAGGAAATGCAAAAACTGCTCATGCGCCGAAAGGCCGAGCTGGAAACACAACTGGTCCGGGCGCGCGGAACTGATTTTGCCAATCCGCGCCTGGATGTTGTGAGCGTCGGTACTGTAGTCCACGCGACGGACCTCGAAGCCAGCCAAGCCGAACATTTTAACATCCTGGGCGCGTGGGATGCCGAGCCGGAAAAGGGCATCGTGAGTTATCTCTCACCGGTGGCGCAATCGCTCCTGGGCCACAAAGTGGGCGACGAAGTGGAATTTGAAATCCACGGGGTCCGCCACCATCATCGCATACTTTCCATCGAAGCGTATAAGACTGCCCCGAGCGCGCCGCCACCGCAGCAGCCCCCTCCAAGCCCCATAAGCGCGCAGCCGGCGGTGTAGGGAACGTCGGAGCGGGTGGAGCGTGGAGGAGCGCTCCGATCAGAATGTTTGCGTTTGGGGCGATAGGAAATCTTCTCGCACGCAACTGCCTATAATCCGATACTCTCACAGCTTATCTTTGTTTCGCCTGGCCGGACGTTCTCCGCTCTCCACGCTCCTGACGCTCCCCACGCTCGTCACGCTCCCCACGCTCCTCACGCCTGTCCCCCGAAGCTCACATAATCATCCAGGTCCAGCAGATCGAACCAGGTGGTCACGTCTTCACGCTTTGGCGCAACTTTGGCGTGCAGGTCATTGAAGTACGCGCGTGATTCAGGGTCCGCTGGCGCCCGCCGCTCGCAAATATCGGACCACGCCGCGATTTCGGGCTCGCTCCGTTTGAATTTTGCCGTCTTCTGAATCCACTCCAGGATTTCACCGTCACCTTTGCCTGCGGCCAATTGTTTCTTAAGCGCCTCGGCGCTGATGCCGGTGAACGTCAGACACCGCTGGTCCAGTGGGCAATTGTAGTGATACTCCCCCGCCTTGCCGGCAATGGTCGCGCGGCCTTTGTCGAGCATGCGAGCAAGAATTACATACCCTCCGAGCCTCACGCGCGGGCTGCGCGGAGGGCGTTGGGTGAGGTCGGTTGTGTTTTTCACAGCCATAGGATTGTTGGATTAATGGATTAATGGATTGATGGATGATGGATTGATGGACTAACGAGTGAGCAGAAAACGAGGTTGAGGGGGAATCGTTGGTGGTGGGAGCGAGATCATAATTTCTTGATTGTAACAACGCGAACACCTGTCCCCAAAAGCTCGAATTTTCAAGTGGCAACGTAAAACCACGAGTGCGCAGGGAGCGCGGCCTTGAGGCCGCTTCAACTCTCGATTGCAATAGTGGCCGCCGAAAAGTCCTGCACCGCTTGGCCCTAACACGGTGAAGCGGCATCAATGCCGCCCTCCTCCGCAGTCAGGTCCGTTCGATCATCTGCCTGAACTGCGCAAAGAGCGGCGTGGAATCATGCGGGCCGGGCGAGGCTTCGGGATGATACTGCACGCAAAAAATGGGTTTGTGCCGGTGCCGCATCCCCTCGACCGTTTGGTCGTTGAGATTGATCCGGTCCACCTGGACATCCGAAGGGAGCGACTGCGCGTCCACGGCAAACCCGTGGTTCTGGGAAGTGATCTCGACCCGGCCGGATTCAAGGTCTTTCACAGGCTGATTCGCGCCGCGATGCCCGAACTTCAGCTTGAACGTCTTGCCGCCAAACGCCTGGCCCAGCAATTGGTGCCCAAGACAAATTCCAAAGATTGGCACCCCCGATTTCGTCAGGTCTTTGACCGCTTCTACCGCGTAACCAAGCGCCGCGGGATCACCGGGCCCATTCGACAGAAAAATGCCTGCAGGTTTATGTTTCAACGTCTCGGCTGCCGGCATTGTGGCCGGCACGACTTGCACCCGAAACCCATGCTGCCGCAAGCGCCTCAGAATGTTGTATTTCATCCCGTAATCGTAGGCGACTATCGGAATATCCGCCGGCGGAAGCCCGGACGTGTGGAGCGTAGGAGCGTGGGAGCGTGGGAGCGTGGGCAGAGGCGAAAGTGTCAAGTGTCGAGCGTCAGGTGTCAAGTGGGACGGCTCGGATTCGTTGGTCGTGGCTGTGACTTTGAACTTTGGACTTTGGACTTTGGACTCCTCTTCTCCCTTGACCAGCCGAAAACTCGCACTCTGCTCATCCTCTGGATCCCAAACGAAAGGTGAGCGATGCGTCACCTCTTTTACATAATCAACGCCCGCCAACCCCGGCCACTGCTTGGCCCGTGCCAAAGCCGCGCTTTCCGAAACATCTTCGGTGGAAATGAAACCATTGAGCGCACCTCGCACACGCAGCTTCTTGGTCAGCGCTCGCGTATCTATACCCTGAATGCCGGGGATCCCGTTCTGTTCCAGATATTCTGATAAAGAGAAATCCGCGCGCCAATTACTGACGACCGGCGAGAGTTCGCGGATAATGAAGCCCATGACGTGCGGACGCCACGATTCGATGTCCTGGCGATTCACGCCATAGTTGCCGATGAGCGGGTAGGTCATCGCAACGATCTGCCCTTTATAGGACGGGTCGGTGAGAATTTCCTGATAGCCCGTCATTGAGGTGTTGAAACACACCTCCCCGCAAGCTGACGCGCGGGCGCCAAATCCTTGCCCGCTAAAAACCGAGCCGTCCTCAAGGGCAAGAATGGCGGGCAGAGGCTTCACAGACCGAAGGCCTCCACGCCCCAAATACCAAACACCAAACACCAAACACCAAAGAAACACCAAGCTCCAAACACCAAAGGCTGGCCTGAGCCGCACTTGGGACTTGGTGTTTGGAGCTTCTCTGGTGTTTGGTGTTTGGTGTTTGGTGTTTGGTCCGGAATCATCTATTCCCACCGATCGGTCAAGGCC
Source organism: Verrucomicrobiota bacterium (assembly GCA_003176045.1). Lineage (GTDB taxonomy): Bacteria > Verrucomicrobiota > Verrucomicrobiia > Limisphaerales > UBA8199 > PSRM01. The sequence continues at coordinate 4,339 of PSRM01000109.1, forward strand.
ACGAAGATTTCTGTCAGCTCTTCTGCTTCAGTTCTTCCAATTTCGCGATGAAGGCTTTGGGGCCGCCGCGGACGTAGCCGACAATTGCATCGCCCACTTGTTTGCCATCGGCATTGAGCAGGACAATCGTGGGATAACCGTCCACGCCATATTTCTTGCCCAGGGCGGCGTTGGCCTTTTTCACGTCCTCGGGCTGCTCCTTGTGACGTGGAAAATCCACCTCCACCGCGACGAGGTTCTTTTTCGCATACTCGATAAACTCTGGCTGCGAAAAGACGTCTTTGTTTAATTTGATGCACCAACCGCACCAGTCAGAGCCGGTGAAGTCGAGCATTACCAGTTTCTTATCCTCTTTGGCCTTGGCTTGCGCCTTCGCCACATCGGTCATCCATTCCACCTCGGCCGCTCCTGCCCGCAACAGCAGGCAACATGCGGCCAATCCAATTGCGATTTTTTTCATAATTATCTCTTACGGAGCGCGGACAGCTTGTCCGCGCGGGTTTCGTATCTTTCCGGCCTGGCTTCCTCAGCCCCGCCAGGGGAAGCAGTTCAGTCCGGTCGCCGATAGCGTTACCCCTCCATCGTGATTTGTCAAACGGGAATGAAACCTCCCATTCAGGCGGCAAGCCGCCCTGACGTCCCGATCCGTAGTTGTCTTTGTCGCGAGATTTGATGTAAAGTGCCTTCATGAGCAAGAGCACTGCTGAACCGGTCGAGCTTGGGCGGTACATAGTAGCGGACCCGATGGTTTGCCACGGACAACCCACCTTCAAAGGGACGCGCATTATGGTCTGGCAGGTGCTGGATGACGTCGCCGAAGGGCGCTCCTGGGATTTCATTTGCAAAGTGCGGTGGGAGGGCCGTATCCCGCTGGCCTCGGTAGCCGAAGCCGTCAGGCTTGCACTCAATTAACTCCGTTCCCCCATACCTTTTCTCCCGCCACAATCGTCGCCACAGCCTTCCCCTTCATCTTCCACCCATAAAATGGACTGTTCGTCGATTTGCTGGCGGTCTCTTTCCGCTCAAAAACCCACTCCCGCTCCGGATCAAAAACGGTAATGTCGGCATCCGCTCCCACGCTAAGCGTTCCTTTTTTCAACCCAAGCAACTCCGCGGGCCCAACCGTAAATTTCGCAATCAATTCCGGCAAACCGAGCCGTTTGGTGTGATAGAGCTGCATCAGGGCCAGGGCCAGTTCCGTTTCCAGACCGGTGATGCCGAATGGCGCATAATCGAACTCGACCTCTTTTTCATACCCGCAATGAGGCGCATGATCGCTGCACAGGATTTCTATCGTGCCGTCCTGCAATCCCCCCAAAATCGCGTCCCGGTCTTTTGCTGACCGCAGCGGCGGATTCATTTTGAAATTCGTGTCGTAGGCCGGCCAGGCCGCCTGCGGGGCGCCGGCCGACTCAAAGCCATAAATGTTCCGTCCGTCCGCAGACCAAAACTTGTCGCTTCCTGCTACTGCCGAATCCGTGAGCGTGAAATGGTGCGGGCAGGCCTCACCGGAGATCGGCACCCCGCGTTTTTTGGCCTCGCGCAACAACTTGACACTTCCCGCTGCGCTCAGGTGCTGGCAATGGACCCTGCCGCCCGTGGTTTCAGCCAGCAGGATATTGCGCGCCACGATCATCTCTTCGCCGGCAGAAGGCCAGCCGCGCAGACCCAGCACCGTGCTCCAGTAACCTTCGTGCATCACGCCATCGCTCACCAACGAATAATCCTGGCAATGGTCCAACACCGGCAGGTTGAACATCTTCGCGTATTCCAGCGCCCGCCGCATCAGGTCGTTGTTTTGCGGACAATGTCCATCGTCCGTGATCGCCACCACGCCGGCCTTTTTCAACGAGCCGATCGGCGCCAATTCCTCGCCCGCAATGTTCTTCGTGATCGCGCCAGTGATGAACAGGTTTACAAGTCCCTGCTCGGCTGCAAGGTTCTGGATCAAGGCCACCCCGCCCGAATGATCTATCACCGGGGCCGTGTTCGGCATGCACACCACTGAGGTGAGTCCTCCCCGCGCCGCCGCGGCAGTCCCTGTGGCGATGGTCTCCTTTGCGGCCTGGCCCGGCTCGCGTAAATGCACGTGCATGTCTATCAGGCCCGGACAAACCACCAAACCCTTCACATCCATCCGCTCTGTGCCTTCCGGCGCCTGAGCCCCAGCCTCCGGCCCGATCGCCGCGATCTTTCCATCTTTGACCAGCACGTCGGCTGTTGCATCAAAACGATTGCCCGCATCAATCACCCGGCCTCCCATCAGCAGCAGCGCGCTCATCGGCAAGCAGGGTACGTAGTCCTTTGTTGAAAGCAACAGTCAAGCGGCGGCGGAGGAGGGAGCGCGGCATTTATGCCGCTTCACGCGCCGAACGCACGGAAGCGCCAGGTTTACCAGGTCCGCTCATCGCGCTCGGAGATTGAAGCGGCATAAATGCCGCGCTCCGTTGGCGCCAGTGCAGTCTCATGGGGCCTGTAGCGCAGGCTTCTCCCGACCTGTAGGGATATCGCCGACTTCCAGTCGGCAGACGCTGCTTCGGGCAAGACGTGAGCGTATTTATTAAGCGCCCTACTAAGCCGCGCTCTTAGAAATAGAGCTTCACACTCACCGCCAGCGTTCTTGCCCTCGGCAAATCGTAGTAGAGATTCAGCGGATTCAGGCGGTAATTCCGGTCAGTTATATTCAACAAACCAAGCTTCACCTCGGCGGCGCGGCGCAGGAAACGGTAGCCGCCCCAGATATTCCATTGCCAGAAATCTTCGCTCTCCAGGGCCGGTGAGTAACCGTGGCTATACTGGTACATCCAAATCGAGTTCAACTGCGCGAAAAAGCCGCACGGATGATAATAATTCAGGTACATGGACAACTGATTGAGCCTGGCATCCTGGTCCTGACTCCTGTTGTCCGTCGGGACGTCCAGGTAGCGAGAGTCCAGGGCCGCATAGCTCAACTGATAGCGCGCGCCGACCGACCATTGATCGCAAATCAACTGGCTCAGGCTCACGGTGAACGTTTTCTCGTTGTAATCAATGCTTTGGCGCGTTGAGGTAGGCGTGTTCGGGATTGGGATAATTCCCGTGTTCACGTTGGTGAAAGCGCCCCAGGTCTTGGTCGCTTCCGAGTCGAGGCGTTCGGCGCTGAGGCTGATGTATGTCCCCGTATCGAACGACTGGTCCAGGCCCACGCCGTAAGTTGTGAACTCCGATCCCGGCACCAGGCCGGCCACGGCCTCAGGAGCAATGCTGCGGAAAGTCTGGTTGAACCCAGCCACTTGCGAAGGCTCCAGCCGCACGCTGGTATCGTAGAAAACACCGCCCAGCGAACGGGTATAAACCCCGCGCAGATGCGTCCTGGGCAGCGGACTCCAGATGATTCCTGCCTTGGGCGAAACCTGGTCTTTATTGGCCTCGGCGTCGGTGATCGGGGAAGTATCCACGTTCAGCGGGTAATGCAAGCGGTCATAGCTGACGCCGCCGGTCACTTCGATGTGGTATGGAAGCTTTAGCGTCTCGTAGCCATAAACCGAGAAACGCTCCAGTGTCGTATCCAAATTCGCCGAGAACAATCCCTGGCCTATCCCGTTGGTGACGCTCGAAGTCGTGTCTTCCCAGCCGTATTGGTAGCGGCCTCCGGCCACGAAAGTGTGCCACTCATTTTGAACGATCTGCTGCAGTTCGAGCGTATAGGCGTGGAATCGCCGGTTCAGATCCACCTCCGCAGGGTAAAGTATCAAGTTCCCGGAACTGGTCGTGAAAGGAATCTGCGTCCCGGCAGATCCGGTGCTGTACCGCAGGTGATCGTCCAGATGCCCGCCCAGGAACAATGTGTGGACACCGGGAGCCCATTCGTGGTGATACCCCAGGAACACATTCGGCTGCTCGCGCTCGCTGCCGTTGAATGTTGGGCTGGCTTTCTTCTGATCGTAATACTGCGTCTCGTCGCCAAAGGTGCTGTCGTAATATATGCCTTCCAGCAGGAGACTGTCCTGCGGTGTGATTTGGACTTTACCCTTCAGCGTCGCAGTCGTCTGCTCCAGCTCGTTGTTTGGCCGCCAGCCGTTCTCGGACCGGTATTCGACGTCGGCAGCGTAACTCACGTTCTCGTAGGTGCCGTATTGGGACGCGCGCTCAAACCAATCGCCATGGCTCAAGTACTCCGTGTCCGAGCTAAACCCAAAATGGTTTTGTTCGAACAATCGCGAGTAAGGCCGCTCCGCGGCAAAGTCTGAAAGGTTCGCCGCCCCGACCGGCGTCAAAAGATTGGCCATGATTAGTTCGCTGAACCACGGCGACTCATACCGCAAATTGATCTGGCGCGGATCGCGCAGGGCGTCGTAGCTGCTGGCCAGAAACTGGTGCGCCGAATAATTTGCGTAATCATAGTTCACCGCCCGCGAGGCCTCGCGCACCGCCCAATCCGATATCGGCACGTCCTTGTTCCACACCAGTTCACCCGCATCCTGGTAAATGTGCGCCAGGCTGGCGCTGCGCACCGCCTGGTCCTGGTCGAGCAATTGACGCGAGCGGAACAGCCGCCGGTTGTCATTGAGTTCCTTGGATTTCTCCAGATCGCGGATGGCTTTGTTGACATCGTTCTCCCGCTGCTCGACCAGCGCGGCGTAAAGCCATGCCGTGGGATCGTTCGGGTCGAGCCGCTCGGCCAATGAAAGTTCCCGGTGCGCGCGCGCGTCGTCCCCTTCGTTGCCGAAACCCTTGGCCAGATAGCTGCGCAAAACAGCCCGCTGCGGCTCCGCCGCAGCCGCTACCTGCAAATCCTGCCGCCCAGCATCTGCGTGACCGTCCCGGACTTTGCACAGCCCGCGTCCAAGCCAGCCGTTGGCCAGCCCGCCGTCAATGGCGATTGCCTCATCGAAAGCAACTTGTGCCGGCGCAGGCTTGTCCTTCGCCAGAAGCAGGAAGCCTTTGAGCGCGTGCGACTGCGCATTGCGAGGCGCCAGCAGCAAACTTTTCTCCAATGCCTCGTTTGCCGCGGCGAGCCTTCCAAATGAAAGTTCCAGCTCCGCCACGCGTGCCCATCCAAAAGCGAATTGTGGGTCTTTATCTACTGCAGACTGAGCGGCCTGCAGCGCTGCCCGGAGCATCCCGCGCGACTGCGCGTAATAGGATTCCGCCAGCCATTCTGTGGCCAGGCGCCGGGAACCGGCCCTCTCCCCTCCCTGGTTCTTCACCACGGCAATCACTTGCTCCAGAGCCGCCGCCAAACGCGAAACCGTGGACTCCGGACTTTGGACTTTGGACTTTGGACCTTGGACTTGCTCCAGCAACGCCTCCGCCTGGTCCACACGCCCAACAGATAACAGCGTCGCCGCCCGATACACCTGCTCGCTGGCCGACGCCGGCACCCGGTCCGCCGGATACAACGCCACCGCTCGCAGCAAATCACCGCTTTGATACGCTTCCAGCGACGCCCCGATCGCCTGCTTCTCTGCCGTGCTGAGTTCCAACTCGTTTACATCGAGCACGCCCGGGTAATAGAGGCACCATTGGATGATATTATTCTGCGCCTCCACCATCGCCGTCCGCACCGGAGCTTTTCCTGGCTCGACCACTCCTTTGTCGCCGGTGTTCACCGTGGCTTGGCCCAGCGCGTTGCTGAGGGTCACCTGCCCATCCAGCAGCGCCAGCTCAGTGCGCCCATCTTCCCCAACCGTCAGGTTGAACTCCGTGCCACGAATGGCCCCGGAAGTCTGCGGCGTGCGGATCTCCTGCTCCGCCGGACGCTGCCGGCTATAGAAATAAACCGAGCCCTTCTCCACATCGAGCACTGCACCGCGTCCAGCCTCGCGCGGCGGGGCCACCAGGAACGTCGTCAATTCGTTTACCGGCATCACCGTCTGCGCAGTCAGGCGCACCATTGCCCGGCTGCGCAACCCCGTGCGCACCCGGTCGCCAAACTTGAGCGCCTGCTCCGGTTTTGCGGCCACCCATTTGTCGCTGCCCACCGCCTTCACCTCCACCTGGCCCGCCGTCGTCAATAATCGCGGCTCAGACTGGGAAGAGGTCACCGAGGGCTGACCGAAAACCATCCCTGCAACTAGGCAGGGCACCAGGGACAACCATTTCTTGCACATGCGTGTCACGTATTAAACGGGATTTAATCTTTCCTACGGTTTTACCCTATTCATCATCTTTGGACAAGCAAAAAGTGCATTGCGGATCCCGGGCACTTTGTCTTTCACTTCGCTCGCCGCGCCGTAGCCGAGCGAAGGCGGGTCTCTAACTTTGTCTCCGAGTGCTAAACGATATCCGCTTCACGTTGCACACGCTCCCTTGTAGGCCGGCTCCCCTGACCCGGCGCGCGCAGGCAAAGCGGGGACTGCATCGCGCCCTTTATTATCTACTACGCACCAACCCGCAAAATCTTGCGCGAAAAGACTTCAGGAAAAATTCTCCAATCCGCAAAATCTGAACTTTGAACTTCTTGTCCGGCGTAGCTTTAGCGAAGGAGGATGGACTTTGAACCTGGAACCTCAGACTGAGCCCTGACACTTTTTGTACGGTGCGCACCCTGCGATTTTAGGGGTTTTGGCCCATTAAAGGTCTGATTGACTCAGCGTACCTTTAGCGCGCTGGAGGTCACACCGATATGAGAAGTCTGCTAAAGGAAAGCTCCATAGGCGGCGGGCTCAGTTTGCTGCTCCTGAATTTATTTTCATTTTCATCATTTGTTTACGCCCAATCCCCGGCCACGAATTGGCAAGCTGTGGTAGCGTTTCCAAACCTGACATTTGACAACGCGCTGCTCATGATCCCGGAACCGCGCACCAACCGGTTGTACGTGTGCGGTGAAGATGGCATTATCTGGTTTTTCCAGAATGATCCAAACACAACGACTAAGACCGTGTTCCTCGATATCCGCTCGCGCACGCAGGCGGGCGGCACCGCCGGGCTGCTGGCCATGGCGTTTCATCCCGAGTACGGCCTGGCCGGGTCCACCAACCGCGGCTATTTCTATGTTTGTTACTCCTATTCGGCAAATCCGGTTTCGGGCAATCCGCCTCTAAACACGCCTTCATTCGACCGCCTGTCGCGGTTCACCGTGCCGGACGGCTCACTGGTCGCCGACCCCAATTCGGAGGTGGTGCTGGTCAATCAATACGATCCCGACCTTTACGACGACGGCTGCATGATGTTCTTCGGTTCGGATGGGTTTCTCTACTTCTCCAACGGCGACGTAGGCGGCGCGAATGATTCGTACGGCGCCGCGCAAAATATTTCGGGCGGCCTCTTCGGCGGCGTATTCCGGATTGATGTGAACCAGGATCCAGGCAGAAGCCATCCGATCCGCCGACAGCCGGTTTCTTCATACGCCAGCAGCCCGCCACCCAGTTCCACTGCCAACTATTATATACCGAACGACAATCCGTTCCTGGACCCGGGTGGTAGCGTCCTCGAAGAGTTTTACGCGCTCGGTTTCCGCAATCCCTGGCGCGGTTGTTTCGATCCTCCAACTGGCCGGATCTGGTTTGCAGACCTGGGTGAAGACGCCAGCGAAGAAGTGGATCTGGTCGTGAAAGGCGGCAACTGCCAATGGGCGTATATGGAAGGATGCGTGGCCGGGCCCAATCCTCGGCCCAGCTCGATCATCGGCATTGATTCGCCTCCTCTTTATTGCTATCCGCACACACAGGGCAACGAAGCGGTCATCGGCGGTTTCGTTTATCGCGGGAGCCAGTACGCGTCGCAGTTAGGTGGGCAATATATCTTCGGCGATTACATCTCGGAGCGGATCTGGGCCATGAATTACGACGGTGTAAACCCGCCGACAGTGACCCAGCTTTGCACGCTGCCTCCTACCATAGCTTACGCGAACCTGTCGAGCTTCGGATTGGACGACAAAGGCGAAATCTATATCTGCCGCGTGGGGCAAGGGCAGAACTTGTGGCGGCTGGTTCTGACTAACACCGCTTCAGGTGGCCCGTTGCCGGTGCCCTGGGCCAACCAGGACATTGGCACCGTGGGCCTGAATGGCAGCGCCAGCTATAGCAACGGCGTGTTTGTGGTTTCGGGATCGGGCTTCGATATCTGGGACCCGCGCGATGCCTTCCAAATGGTTTATCAACCCTGGACCGGCGACGGCCAGATCACGGCGCAGGTCACCAGCCTGGGCGACACCAGCCCTTACGCCAAAGCTGGCGTGATGTTCCGAAACACAGTGACCAGCGGTTCGCAACACGCTTTGATGATCGTCATGGCCGAGGAAGGCACCGGTTTCCAACGCCGGCTCCTTCCCGACGGCAATACCACTTTCACGTCCAGCGTCGCTGCTGGAGTGCCATATTGGGTGCGACTGAATCGAACTGGTAATCTGTTCAGCGCCTACGGTTCCACCAACGGCACCGATTGGGTATTGGCAGGGACAGAAACCATTAACTTCATAAGCAACAACGTCTATGTCGGCCTTGCCGTCACGTCCCACAATGATAACGAGCTTACGACCGCAACGTTCGCCAACGTCACCGTTACTGGCGACGGTGGAAGCACCAATTCCGGCATTTTACAAGGCCGGGACATCGGGGCCGTTGGCTTATCCGGCAACACGTCTCTGGCAAATGGGGTTTATAGCGTGACTGGGGCAGGCGCGGACATTTGGGGCACTGCCGACGCATTCCAGTTCGCTTCGGAGCCATGGCGGGGCGACGGCCAGATAATGGCGCGCGTGACCGGCGTGCAAAACTCGGACAGTTGGGCCAAGGCGGGTGTGATGTTCCGCCAGGACCTGAGCGCCGGCTCGGCGCACGGACTGATGCTGGTCAGCGCCGACAACGGGGCGGGCTTAGCGTGGCGGCCGGCCGCCAACGCCGCCACTTCGTGGACCCCTGGTTCAACGAACGCCACCGCGCCATATTGGGTAGCCGTGGTGCGGGCAGGCAGTGTCATCAATGCCTACGGCTCGACTGACGGCAGTAATTGGACTTTAGTGGACCGGGAAACGGTCACGATGAGCGATCCTGTCTATGTCGGTCTGGCTGTGACCTCGCACAACGACTCGGCATTGAACACCTCAACTTTCGACAATGTGACCATCAGCGGCCCGGCGCCGAAGCTTTCCATTAGCCGTTACGACAAAGCTGGACGGATGCTGCTGCAAATCCCGGGCAACCTCGGCCGTCAATATACCATCCAGGTCTCCGCTAATCTGGCCACCTGGAGCAACCTGGCCACGGTCACAAGCTCGAGCCCTGTGGTCTCCTACCTCGACGGCGCGACCAACCAGGCGGTCAGGTTTTACCGGACGGTGCTAGCCAATTAGCGACCACAAGACCACAGACCACAAGACCACGGACCACGGACCACAAGACCACGGGCTTGGTGTTGAGGGTTCGTAGCGATTGGTAGGGGACGACGTGAGGAGTCCTTCTTCCGGCAGAGCGCCGCGTGAGGGCACGCGGCCTACAATGCGTAAACCGCCCCCGATGTAGGCCGGGTGCCCTCACCCGGCGCGTCTAGGGCAGGGACGCCCTACGTCGTCTCCTCACCATTTTAGGTGTTGAATCCGCCCTGGAAGCTGGAAGCTTTGGCTTAACACTTCCGTCGCAACCCGTGGTGTGGTAGGCTTTAGGGATGGAAATCGCGCTTGAAAGTTCAGATGTGATAAGCCGATGGCAGTCGCGCTTGCTCGGCAATTTCAATCAGGCCGTGGAGGAGTGGAGTGCTTTTGTGCCAGCGTTGACCCGGTGGGAGGATGAGCATCTGCTGGATAGCCCAGCAGCGGAACTCCTGGCAGACCACAAGACAACCATCAAGAGGCTGATCGCTTTTGGCAAGTTCATCGCCCTTGGCACCGAACAGCCAGATTTCCCCGACCGCCGACTTGCCGAATCTGTGGCAAGCACACTCCTGATCCTGGAGGATAAACTGCGGCTGTGGCATGGCCCACCGATGAGCAAAGCTGATTCCGACCGTATCCTGGCCGCTTGCTTTCCGGATGAGCCCTGAGCTCGAGCAATTGCTCAACGCCTTTTGGGAGCGCGACACCTGCGAACCCAAGGACCAGTCCTATTGGAAGGCCATGGTCGAAAGACTCATCCAGGTGGCCCTTAGTAAACAGCAAGGACTGAACCGTCAGCAGTTCCTGGATGCCATGGCTCCACGCTATAAGGAACTTCGTCGCGCAAGAAGAAAGCCGCAAACCATGCCTCCAAAAGCGTGACCTGCCTCACCTCACAGTCACACGTCCGTCACCCGGCTGTTAACAAAATGTTAATAACTTTCGGCTTAACAAAGCCTTGACTGTAGCGTCTGTTTTCATGTAATCTGGCAACTAATCAAATTCTAGGCCGAGTTCTAGACACATACAATTGGTATGCTTATAGCAAAACCGAAGTACCTGCATCGTCTCTCTGGTGCTTTCACCCTTATCGAGCTGCTGGTTGTTATCGCGATCATTGCCGTTCTTGCAGCTCTGCTTCTTCCCGCCCTCGCGGCCGCCAAGGACAAGGCTAAGACTGCTAATTGCCTTAGCAACTTGCACCAGTGGGGACTGGCTCAGACCATGTACGCCGGGGATAACAACGAAGCTATTGCCCATGATGGCATGGGCGCCCACGGCCTGTATCCCGACACCCCGCAGCCCCCGCTGACCGGGCCTCTTGCAGGTGCGGCCGATTTAAATCAATGGTTTAATTTGCTGCCTCCGTACGTTGCCGAGAAGCAGCTACTTTGGTATAGCGCTCAAGCTGTTGGTAGTGTCTATAAGAATTCCGAGCTCATACCGTTTCCCGGCGGTGTGGGGAAACTCTTCTCCTGTCCTGCCGCCTTCATGCCTGCCTCCGACATGTCGAGCCTTTCAGGGGCTGGGGCACAGGGTTTCTTTAGCTACGGAATGAATATTGACTTGAAAAAGGCAATGGATGGCACATCCGATTTGCCTTACCCCAAGATGCCCCGGACCACAGATTTGAAGTCTTCAGGGTCGACCGTGCTGATGATGGATATGACGTTTAATTCCCTTGAGTGGCCATATCAGAATGTTTTCTATTCGGTGAACCCTGCCGGCAGATGGCGGGTTTTCCCTCGGCGGCACGGCAGCAAGCAGGGGGCTTGTCTTGCCTTCGTCGACGGACATTCTAAATATTTTAAATGGAAGTACGTTGACGGGCAGCCTGGTTACGACGTCACCAGTGCCGCCAACGAGTACCAGAACCCCGATATCATTTGGAACGCTCCCTGGCGTTTAGCTAATCCATAGCCGCAGTTCATCACCTTCGATTTTCTCATCAATCCAGCCGTTCCCAACCTATGATCCGCAGTGCTGCCATCAGTAATCGGCTCCGATGGGTCGGTTACTGCCCGGAGCTGGGCCAAAAAACGATTGACCCTTTTCGCTACGGCCTGGTCTCGGCTTCCCCATCCAGCTGTTCCTTTTTCCCTACCCCGTTTTAAACAACCAAGAAGACACCGAACGACACCTCAACGCACCAAGATAAAACTATGAAAACGAACCGAATCGCAGGATTACTCCTGGCTACCATCGCCGCATGCTCGCTGCAGCGAGCTACGGCTCAACCGCTGGATTTAACTCTTTATCCAGGCATGATATACACCAACACTTTCGATAGCTTGGGTTACTCCACCAATGAAACTATCGACGGGACCCCTACCGGAACACCGGGCTCTCTGGCTCCCGAATGGGTCTGTTATACGAACGCCCATCCCACTTATCCCGGCTCGATTGTTGGTTTGAATCCTGCGGGCGGGCCACTGAATAACTGGACCAACTCATTCCTCGGCGGCTTCTGCAACTACGCCTCCTACTTCGATTACATAGGGGGAACTAACTGGTTCACCAATAACACGCCCACGACCGTTAACGCCAACGTTTTACCTGCGGTAGCGGCAGCCTTCCCCGCGATCACGAATTTGTTGACCCAGACCAATGCGCAAAACCGCTGCCTTGGCATACGTCAGACCGGTGCGTTTGGCGATCCTTTTGGCGCCTTTGTGCTCAAAATCGCGAACACCACCGGGTTTCATAATTTCTCGCTGGCTTTAGATTTTATGAACCTGGACGGAACCGCGCAGCGGCAGACGATTTGGACCGTGGATTGGGGAGTAGCCGACCCGGTCTATTACGTGCCAACCTCGTTTTATCCGATTGCCACCTACACCAACGTTCCGGGCACGTTTCATTGGTTCCACACAAATATCGCATTCCCTGACGGCACAATTAACAATATCTCTCTGCCGGCAGGCGCTCCTCCTAACACAGCGGCTGTGTGGATTAGGATCGTGGCCTTAACCCCGTCCACCAGCGCGAACAACCGCGAAACGTTCGCGATTGACAACGTTGGCTTGAGTTGGGCCTCCGGAGCCGGCGGTTGCACCCCCGTCCAGATTACGTCTCAACCACAGCCTACGACTGTGTATTCCAATGCCAGCGCCACGTTTTCCGTTGGCGTCGCTGCCACCTCTCCCATTTTCTATCAATGGTACAAGGACGGCAATGGACTTAGTGACGGGGCCACCGGCAGCGGATCGAGCATCCTCGGGTCACGCTCGTACCAGATCCTGATCAATAACGTGGGTACGGCTGATGCCGGTCAATACAGTTGCCAGATCTCCAACGACTGCAGCGGTACGGTCTATGTCACCAACAGCACAGCCGCCACGTTTACTCTTACGAATCCGCCTGCCGTCTCGATCGGCTACTTGCGCACCCTGGTCAATCCCAATGCCAGCTATCAGGCCACCAACTCGTCGGTCTTCTGGAAAGTCACAGGCATTATAACGCTCCTGACCAACACGACCACGGGCAACACTGCCTCCTACTACATCCAGGACGACACGGGTGGCGTCAACCTCTTCGTCACTGGCGGTTCCACCTTCCGGCCCAATCTCGGAGACGAGGTCACGCAGATCGGTTTCTTGTCCAGCTTCGGCGGCGTCCTGGAATTGACATCGGATCTTACCGGAGCTGTGCCGAATAATAACGCCACTCTGGTGCAAATCTTGAGCAACAACATCGCCAATTATCCCGTGGCGAAACTGCTCGATTGGCCCACTGAATTCCGGACTGGTGTTACGAACGCGAACGCCGAGTATAACAAGAAGGGCTCGATCGTAATCATGACCAACGTCTTTTTCACGAATACCGCCCCGATCACACTGGGTACCGCCAACACCTTCCTGAAGGTCACTAACTCCTCGGGAACCAATGGCTTCATCGAGTTCTTTGGGCTCTCTACAAACAGCCTCAAAGGCAAGGTCATTCCCGCCAACGCCTTTGCCTACTCCGTCCAGGGCCAGTACATCGGCTCCACCTTCGGCACCGAATGGAACATGATCGGAATTGCAAAATGGGAGGATATCGTCTTCTCCCCGCTCACCCTAAATATCGCCCGCTCCGGCACCACCTCCACGATCACCTGGACTGCTGTGGCGAACACCTATACCTACTCGGTTCAGGCAGCTTCAAGCGCTCTCGGGCCTTATGTGCCGATTGCCAACGCCCTGAGGTTCACGAACACGGCGGGCTTTTACCTTGACGTGAACGCCGCGGACCACCAGTACTACCGCGTGACCAGTCCGTAGTCTAACAGCCGGGACAATCCTTCTGATTCATCCCCGCCTCTCCGCAAGGAGAGGCGGGGTTTCTATTGCCGACTGCGGACTTCGGATTTTGGATTATATGCTGGCGCGCGAAATCCAAGGAGCTTGCTTTCTACTCATTGAAATAATTGGAGCCTCGTTACCTCGGCTGCTACACTTATTGCCGTTGTGCTCTTTCCGCCGCGGAATTCCTGCTGTGAGCCCCGCCGAGTCGTTGTGACCGGCGCCGGCATCATTACTGCGCTGGGCCGGGGCTGGAGGGCCAATGCGGAGGGCTTCCGCCTCGGGCGTACAGGCTTCCGCCCTGTATCGCGATTCGATGTGAGCCGACAGCGCGTCAAGGTGGCGGCGGAAGCGGACTTGCCCGAGCCGATGCCGCGAAGGCTTCTTTCGGAGCGGCAGGTCGAGCGCCTGGACAATGCGGGCAAACTCCTTCTGGTCGCGGCGTTCGAAGCATGGGAGCAAGCCGGCTGGGATCGGTCGGAAAACTTGCCAATTGTTCTGGGAACAACGGCGGCGGGCATGGCCCTGGGCGAAGATTTCTTCCGACTGGCAGTGCGAACACCCGAGCAACGCGAAAGGCAGGCGGCGCGCGCGTTGTTTTACCAGGCGCAAACGCAGGTGCGCGCTCTGGCCGAAGCACTGGGCTGCCGCGGCCCCTTAACAATCTTATCCACTGCCTGCGCCGCCGGCGCCAATGCGGTCGGCCACGCCTGGGAGTTGGTCCGCTTCGGGCGCGCGGAACGAGTGCTGAGCGGCGGCTACGAGGCAGTGACGCAATTGCTATTCTGCGGGTTCGACTCTCTGCAGGCCCTTTCTCCAACCGCTTGCCGTCCGTTTGATGCTGGCCGGGACGGTCTGGCTTTGGGTGAAGGCGCCGCCGTTCTGGCTTTGGAAAGCCTGGAATCGGCTCGGCGTCGCGGGGCCGCCATTCTGGGCGAGGTCATTGGTTACGGCACAACTACAGATCTTCACCATTTGACCCAACCGCAGCCGCAAGGAGACGCCGCCCTGGCAGCAATGACCCTGGCTTGCGAACGGGCGGAAGTGACTCCGAGCCAGATTGATTATGTGAACGCTCACGGGACGGGCACGCCGCTCAACGACAGCGCCGAAGCCCTGGCCATCCAGCGCTGGGCCGGTTCGCGCGCCAACACTTTGCCGGTGAGTTCCACCAAGGCCAGCATAGGCCATCTGCTGGGCGCCGCTGGGGCAGTGGAAGCCGTGGTTTGCCTCATGGCCCTGCGCGAGCAATTCCTGCCGCCTGAACTGGCCTTCGAGGCCCCCGATCCGGCCTGCGTTTTTCCGGTCGTACGCAAACCGGCATCAGCGCAGCTACAGTTGGCACTCTCGAACTCATTTGGCTTCGGCGGCGTCAACGCAAGCCTGATCTTCCGGCGCTGGTGTGCCGAGGGGACAAACCAAAGATCATAGACCAGGATCCACCAATGCCACCAGGATTTGAGCCTCATCCCGGAGGGATGTCTGAGAATAGCCCAACGCTTCAGCGTTGGGTTCGCCGTTGCAAAGGGCTAAGTCCCGAAGGGACGACCGAACCTCGGCCCATCTTCAGCCGTCCCTTCGGGACTAATGCAATTCTGGCGGTCTTACCCAACGCTGAAGCGTTGGGCTATTATCGGATGTCCCTCCGGGACAATGCCAGGGCGAGCCTTTCATGAATCGGGTTTTTGTTTGCGGATTGGGCGCGGTTTCTCCGGCAGGTTGGAGCGTTGCGGCCTTGCGCAATGCCCTCGCCCGAGGCGAACCTCTGCCCACGCAATTCATCGAACGTCCTTATTCGCAAACTGAACCATCATCCATCATCCATCATCCATCATCCCACAGCGCCCAACCCACCTCCCATCGATCCATCAATCCATCAATCCATCAATCCGCCCATCATCCATCATCCATCATCCATCATCCATCATCCAGTATCCCTCATCTTTCCCGCACCCTCCCTCAGTCCTACCGGGCGCGCGTCGTCCCGCCCCCGGCCGAGCGACCGGCTTTTCTAAGCCATCCGCGGCTTCGGCGGGCAAGCCCATTGACTCAGTTTGCCGCCGCCGCCGCGCTCGAAGCCGGAGCGTGCGTGCCTTCCAACGCCAGGCGTGGGCTCATCGTCTGTTTGCAATCGGGCCCGGTGCAATATGTGTCGCGGTTCATGGAAGAAATCCTCAAGGACCCGGCTGTAGCAAGCCCGCTGGTTTTTCCTGAGACAGTCTTTGCCGCCCCGGCCAGTCACGTAGCGGCTGTGTTTGGTGATGACTCCCTCTCCTACACTTTGCTAGGCGACCCCGCCAGTTTTCTGCAAGGAGTCGCGCTCGCAACGCAGTGGCTGGACGCGCATCGGCTGGATGCCTGCC
Organism: Verrucomicrobiota bacterium; assembly: GCA_003176045.1. Lineage (GTDB taxonomy): Bacteria > Verrucomicrobiota > Verrucomicrobiia > Limisphaerales > UBA8199 > PSRM01. Next base: position 20,277 of record PSRM01000109.1, read on the forward strand.
TGGTCGTCGGCGCGGAGGAAATCAATTGGATTCACGCCGAAGCCCTGTGGCACTTTCAGCGCGAAGCAATTGCCAGCGCGGGAGCCGGAGCCTTATGCCTCACGCATAATCCTGACCTGTCAATCGGCATCGAGCTTGAAGCCATCACCGACGCCCACATGTACTCCAATTCGTGCAGCATGGCCGAAGCCGCCCGCAACATGCGCGCCCAACTCCAAATGGAGCCGCAAGCAAATCCGTCCCGCTCATCGGGATTAGGGAGCGTCCGACCGCGCCGCCTACCGGACAGTGCCCTGAATCAATCCCCGTCGGAATCTGGAGCGACCTCGGCCACACCTTATACGGGCGCTACCCCTTCGAGCACGCTCCTCTGCGATGGGCTCGGCGGAACCTTGCGCTCCGGCGCGGCAGAAAAAGCAGCCTGGGCCGACTGGGCCGGCCCACGGATCAGCCCCAAACAAATCCTTGGGGAAGGGCTCATGGCCGCCGCCGCCTGGCAATGTGTAGCCGCCTGCGACGCCCTGACCAATGAAGGATTCGCCTCGGCAATTGTAAGCCTTGTCGGCTGCGACCAGCAGGCCATCGGCGCAAGATTTGGAAAGGCGGCTGCCGTTGGTCAAAACAGCAGAAACCTTGAACCTTGAACCCTGAACCTTGAACTTTGAACAAAAAAATTCGCTATGTCTGTGCCTGCGCGAACGGATTATTCAAGGTTCGAGGTTCAAGGTTCGAGGTTCAAACTTCGTCTCTTGATTTTTATCCGCGCTTGAACAGTTACTACCACCCCGGTCAAGAGCGCGCAGCGAAGGTCCATGAGCTATTCGGCAAAATCGCTCCGCGTTACGACCTCATGAACGATTTGCAGAGCTTTGGTCTGCACCGTTATTGGAAGCGGCGGCTGGTTCGGCTGGCTGCGCCTATGCCCGGATTGCGCGCGCTGGACGTTTGCTGTGGCACTGGAGATCTGGCGTTGGCGCTCGCCCGCGGTGGGGCAGAGGTCGTGGGCGTGGACTTTAGCGAGCGCATGCTGGAAGTCGCAAAGTCCAAAGTCCAAAGTCCAAAATCAGTCCAAAGTCCAAAGTCCAAAGTCCAAAGTCCGGAGCCCCAAGCCCAGCGCCAAACGGCAGAGGTCAGAGGTCAGAGGACAGAGGACAGAGGTCAGAGGTCAGAGGACAGAGATCAGAGATCAGAGGACGCGGAGTCCACCGCCGCAGCTTTCCCTTCACGTTTCACGTTTCACGCATCACGTTCCGCGTTTCACGTTTCACGCGCTTCCCCGCCGACTTTCATGCAGGCCGATGCGCAGTCCCTTCCTTTCCCGGAGAACACCTTCGACATCGTCACCGTCGGATATGGTTTGCGCAATTTGGAGCGCTGGGAGGCGGGCCTGAGCGAAATGCAGCGCGTGGCCAAACCTGGGGCGCGGCTCCTGGTGCTGGACTTCGGCAAACCGGACAATGCGCTGTGGCGTTGGATCTACTTTAGATACCTGGCGCTGTTTATTCCTGTGCTGGGCCGCGTGTTCTGCGGCGACGCAGCGGCATACGCCTATATCCTCGAGTCGCTCAAGCATTTCCCTGCCCAGCGCGGTATCGAAGAAAAAATGCAGGATTTGGGCCTGACTAACGTGAAAACCATCAATATTCTTGGGGGTATCATGGGCATCAATTTTGGACTGAAACGTGCGTAAAATTCTGGTCATTTCTTTGGCTGGCATTGGAGATACGCTGTTTGCCACGCCGTTGATCCACGAATTGCGCGCCAACTGCCGCGACGCAACGATTGATGCCCTGGTGATGTGGGCCGGATCATTGGTGCTCCAGGGCAATCCTCATCTTAACACGGTGCATCAACACAACCTCATCCATGCGCCGAAAACACATTCCCTGGCTTTTCTCTGGAAATTACGCGGGCAAAAATACGATGTCTCGATCAACACGCACCCCCAGAGCCGCATCCATTACCGTATCGTGGCTCGCATCATTAACGCCCGGCTCCGAATCAGTCATCGCTATGACAACTCCGGGCCATTTGACAAGTTGTTGATCAATCGCGCCATCGAACAGGATTACAATCGGCACAGCATTGACAACAATCTGGCCCTGCTCGATTTGATTGGGGCGAAGCCGTTGCGCGGGCACGATTACGAAATTTTCCTTCACCCCTCCGAAACTGAATGGGCGCAACAATTCATCAACGCGCATCAACTTGAAGGGCGCAGGCTTTTTGGCGTTCATGTGGGTTCCGGCAGCACTAAAAACCTGGCCCTGCGCCGGTGGCCTTTGGATCGATATATCGAATTGATTCAAAAGCTTGGCAGGGAACGCGAGGATATCAACTTCCTGCTTTTCGGCGGTCCGGCTGAAAAGGAAGATCACGCCCGGTTCCTGGCGCAGACCCGGGGCCTTAACATTCTCTTCCCCGAAACAGAGAACTTGCGCCAGGCTGCCGCCCTCCTCAAAAAATGCGAATTCTTCCTGAGTGTGGACACCGTGTTGATGCACCTGGCCGCCGCCATGAAAGTTCCAAGGCAGTTTGTTATTGAAACACCAACCTGGAACAAGCCAATCCAGCCTTATAACAATCCATTCGTCCTCGTTGAGAACCCTGCCGTTGCTGGCAGGAACCTGGAATATTACCGGTACGATGGGCACGGTATCCGCGGAACGCGAAACGAATTAATCAGGTGCATGGAGTCGGTTAGTGTCGCCGCGGTTTATGCGAAGCTCCTGCCGGTCTTGCAGGCTGCGGGCAAACTCCCCGTTGCAATCAACCCAATACCTGAAACCAATTAATTTGCCGTCCCATAATGGCGTTCATCATTGGAGGTTAAAGCGCCAGAGGACCGGCGCAGTCCAAAACCTGGCGGAATTCCGGAGCGCTCGTGGGTCGCGGAGCGTCTTGGACTGCGGTAGTCCTCTACCGCTTTCGAGCACGCCCAAATTGGATAGCTAAATGTGAGACACGACCCCCTGAGGGCATTAAGCTAAAGGTCGCCGCTCCTCTGTCGCCAAGCGCGAAAGTCGCCTCATTTTTGACTTGTTTTCCGCTGACTCTTTGGGAAAATGCCCATGGGCCTGCCAATTTAGGCAACAACTTAAAGAAATTGCTCTTATGAAAATTCCTGTCCTCTCAACTTTCACGTTCCTGGCTTTGGTCGGAGTGAACTCGGCGTCGGCCTGGAATTTCACTTACACCTATCAAACGGTCAACTCGGCCAATTCTTCGAACTACATCGTTGGTATGCAACACATTCAGGCGTACAACGAGTGGACCGGCAGCTCGTACTGGGGCCCGAACGCGAATGATGTGCAAGCTACCATTACCAGCAAGTTCACGTTTTCGGCTGCCAGCACCGAAATATTTCTTAACACGCGCCTCCAGGCATACAATTGGGCCGGGAACGGCAGAAGCGATTACGGATTTACATCTCTTTGGGGCTCGACCGACGGCTCGAACTGGCAGCTCATCGTCGATGATCCCACGCCCGCGGCGTATGGGGCTGTCAATAACGTTGTGTACAACCAGGACCTTCCATCCAACTTTCTGGGCAACACGACCCTATGGCTGCAGGTCCGGATGCAGCAACACGCCGCGCCATTGTTCGCTCCCGGCGATGCTGCCGGTTTTACGGATTCCCAGTACAGCCGTTACGACGGCCCGGGCATAAATCCGCCCAGCACCGGCAACATTTTCGAGCTGGATGCCAACGTGGTGCCCGAGCCGGTTGGTTGGCAACTGATAGGTTTGGGTTTGGGGATGAGCGGTTATGTTTTTCGGAGAAAGCGCCGTTGATCATATCTTTAAGGGGGTGTTTATGACTCCGGTGCGCCGGGTGAGGGCACCCGGCCTACAGGAATAACGCATCGGACCTGTAGGCCGCGTGCCCTCACGCGGCGCTTCATTCCGATGTGCCCTCAAGGATGAGTGCCTCGATCCAGCAGCCGCGTAAGTCCTTGCTTGCGCGAGGCGAGGTTCTGAGTCAAAATCTCATCCGCTACTTCAATGGAGCGGAAGTAAAGAATCTGCATGGCCAAGCCATCCGCCTCAGCAACAAAGTCGAACCGTCCACTTTGGGCCTCTGTACTAACCTTGGTGTTTGTTCTGGGCGCCGTAATTATCCTGTTCGGCCGCTCGTTCGAGCAGGGGCAAATCCTGTTCAATAACGACAGCCCTCTTGGCGGAATCATTGGCTCCTACCTCCGCTTTCCGGCCTGTTTTATCGGTGGTTGGGCGGACTTGAATTACCTGGGTATCCGGACCGGGGGCGTAGGATTGCCCTGTACTGCGCTGGTGTATTGGCTACTAAGCCCAGTCGGCGCCGCAAAGTTTTATGCGCCGCTCGCGTTGCTGTTCCTCGGCGGGTGCGCCTGGCTCTGCTTTCGGCAGATGCGCCTGTCCCGCACCGCCTGTTGGCTGGCTGCTCTTGCAGTGACGCTCAATTCGGATTTCCTCTCGGCTGCCTGCTGGGGGGTGGTTCCACAGGCGATTTGTTTTGGCGGCAACTACCTGGCTTTAGCGGCATTGAATATGAAGCGCACGCGCTTTTGCTGGCTGCGTTTGCCGCTCGCCGGGTTCGGGGTAGGCCTGGGGATTCTTGAAGGGGCGGACATTGGAGCCATCTTCAGCCTGTTTGTGGGGACGTACGTCCTTTACAAGGCATGGATCGGGATGGGATCCGGGGGGCTCAGGTTGGCCAAGGCCATTGGGCAAGGCGCAGTGGTTGCGGTTTTTGCAGCCTTCATGGCGGCAGCGGCCCTGGTCGGCCTCTTTACCACTCAGGTTCAGGGAATCGCTGGAATGCAAGACACGCCGGAGGCCAAAGCCCAGCGATGGTATGGAGCGACGCAGTGGAGTCTCCCGAAACGCGAGATTCTGGGAGTCGTCGTGCCGGGCCTATTCGGCTTTCGCATGACTTCCAGCCAGGAGGGATTGACGGGCGGCGATTACTGGGGCGCGGCGGGGCGGGACGCCTCATGGGACAAGCATTTCGAAGATCCGGCGAAAAACCCTTCTGCTGGTGGGTTGATGCGTCATTCTGGAGGCGGGATTTATGCCGGCGTGCTGGTGGTGCTCGTTGCGGCCTGGGCTGGAGTGCAGGCGATTCGGCGTCGGGACTCCGTGTTCTCCAATGAACAAAGGAAAGACCTCTGGTTCTGGCTGGGGGCGCTGGTCGTGAGCGCGCTCCTGGGTTTTGGCAAACATGCGCCGCTGTACCAGTTTTTCTATGCGCTGCCCGGGATGTCGTTCATGCGCAACCCCGCAAAATTCTTTCACGTCTTCGAATGGGCGTTGCTGGTCGTCTTCGCCTATGGGTTGGATGGTTTGGCGCGGCGATATGTTGAAAGCGGCGAGGCGCCGAAGATTTCTTTATCGGCGCATTTGCGAGCCTGGTTCGGCAAGGAGGCAAAGCCCATCGAGCGATATTGGATTTTGGGCTCCGTGGCGGCCATTGGCCTCAGCGTTCTGGGCTGGATCGCGTATGCCAGCTCGCGCTCCGGGCTCGAGAGTTACCTCCAAACTGTCCAGTTCGGTCCGGACGAGGCAAAGGCGATCGCGGGCTTTAGCATCGAACAAGCGGGCCGCTACGTTCTGTTTCTGTTGATCGCCGTTGCGCTGGTTGTAGTGGTGATGAGCGGCTGGTTACGAGGCCGGCGGGCCAGGTGGGCCGTTGGCGCCATAGCGGTGTTTCTGTTTGTGGATCTGGGCTCCGCGGACCGGCCCTGGATACAGTATGAGAACGCAGATGTCAGCTATGCCAGCGATCCTATCCTCGAACGATTGGCTAAGCGTCCATTCGAGCATCGTATGGGTCGGATCTCCACGGGTTTCATACATGACCTGTTTTCCGCCCCGCAAGTGCTCCAGGCCTTCCACATGCCGTCCGAAGAGGCTTACTTCCACAATTACTACGATACGGAACTGAAACTGAAACAGCTCTTCGAATTCTACGATATCCAGTGCCTCGATGTCGTCCAAATGCCTCGTCCGCCCGTGGACATTGACACTTATGAAGGGGCGTTCACGCCGGCGACGGCGGAGGATGTCCCCAGACTGGTCGCCCGGCGGTTTCAGCTCACCAACACGCGCTACATTCTGGGCGCAGCCGGGTCTCTCAGCATGCTTAACATGGGAAGTGATCCCACTCACCCCCCATTCAAGATCGTTGAGCGGTTCAACCTGGCTCCCAAACCAGGCATCTCCAATCCGACCCGGTTCGAAGATGTGGGCGCTGTTTTGGCCACGAACGGCCCATTTGCCCTGTTCGAATTCAGCAACGCCCTGCCGCGAGCCAGGCTGTACTCAAATTGGCAGGTTAGCACAAATGACCAGTCGGCGCTTAAGACACTAACAAGCCCAGCTTTCGACCCAATTAAAACCGTCCTTGTGGCTAACGCTTCGGTTCCCCCCCCTCGATCCCCGGCCCCCGACCTTCAGCCCTCCGACAGCTCTGCGGAGATCACCAGCTACGCTCCTACGAAAATCGTTCTTAGCACCAAAGCCAAAGTTCCTTCTATTCTGCTTCAAAACGACCGATTCGATCCTATCTGGAAGGTTTCGGTGGATGGCAAGCCCGAGACCGTGTTGCGCTGCAACTATATCATGCGCGGGGTCGAGGTGCCTCAGGGTGAGCACGAGGTGGTGTTCAGCTTTTTCCCGCCGCTGGGCTCGCTGTACGTGACCTTTGCCGCGTTTTTCATAGGTGCGCTTCTGCTTGGCGTAATTGTGGTCTCAAAGCCGCCGGCCGCGCAGCTCCCTGAGCAAAAAGAGACCGTTCCGGCCGAAAAAACAGCGAAAACCCGTGCATCCAAGCCCGCCGCGGTGAGGTAAATGTGTCAGACCGGTCCGACCGGTCCGACCGGTCCGACAGAGTCGATCGGTTTCTGTGCTCTGTTCTCCGTTTCTGAACTTTGGACTTTTGACTTTGGACTGCCCTTGGACTGCCCCTGGGCACTTCACCCAATAGCCCGACCTTGGAGCAAATCCGAAACTGGGGCGGCATTCGCAGAATGGTCTTGTAAGCCGGAGCGCGATGGTTAATGATCGCCTCAACACGAGACCACCATGCCACAAAAAATATTGATGGTTGATGACGATCCGTTGATGCATAGGCTTTATAAGCATCACTTGGATCGGGCCGGTTACCAGATGATTTCCGCCATGAACGGACGCGAGGCTCTGGATGTAGCGGACCGTGAGCAACCGAACCTGATCATCATGGATGTCATGATGGCCGAAATGGACGGCATCACCGCCGTTAAAGAACTTAGGAAGATGGAGTCCACAAAACAGATCCCTGTCATCGTGTTCACCGCCAACGCGAACGCGTACGATACTGTCAAAAACGAGTCAGAATTTGCCGGGGCCGACGTCTTCATGACCAAACCCATGAGCCCGGCACAGATGGTGGCAGAGGTGAAACGCTTACTACCCAAGGAACCGCAGGAAGGCAAGTAGGGACCACAAATAGACACGAATGGGCACGGATAAAACACCAAAAACCAAACACCAAACACCAAAGAAGCTCCAAATTTCAAACGCCAAGGGCCTCGGTTAGTTTTTGGGGCTTGGAGCTTGGTGTTTCTTTGGTGTTTGGATCTTGGTGTTTGGTGTTTGAGAGCCGGGCGAGGATCCAGAATTCGTGTTCATTCGTGTCGGTTCGTCGTTTGCCGACGCAGGCATGAAAGCTCTTCTTCCGCTGTTTGTCTTCGTGGATGCCTGCGGGTGGGAGATCATCAAGAACGATCCGTTTGCGCGCAGCTTCGCCCCGCACCGGCGCCGGCTGGAATCGGTCTTCGGTTACAGTTCAGCGTGTGTGCCCTCGATTCTCGCCGGGCGCTGGCCGGCCGAACACCGCAACTGGTCCTATTTCGTCTATGATCCGGAGCGTTCCCCTTTCCGCAAATTGCGCGCGCTGCGGTGGCTGCCGGAATGGTTGACCGGACGGCGCAGGTTCCGGCGGTGGCTCTCGCGCTTTATCAAGGCCCAACTCAATTTCCGCGGCTATTTCGATCTGTACAACATCCCATTCAAGCACATCTATCTTTACGATTTCAGCGAGAAGAAAAGCCCGTTGCAACCGGGTGGCATGAATCGCGGGCCTAACATTTTTGATTACCTGGAGCAGCGCCAGATCGCCTATCACGTGAGCGCTCCGGAAAAAACAGAACGCGCGAACCTGGACGGGCTCATCGAGGACCTGCGGGATGAGCGGCCCGACTTTGCGTTTCTCTACTGGCCCGGGCTGGACGGGTTGTTGCACATGGTGGGCAACACTTCGCCCCAGGTGCCGGCCAAACTGCGGACCTACGAAGCGTGGCTCGGGGAGCTAATGAACGAAGCCCAGGCGCATTACAACGAAGTGCGGCTTTACATCTTCAGCGACCATGGCATGGCCAATTGTGATCGCTTGCTGGATCTGAGGGCCAAAATCCAGAGGCTGCCGCTGCGCGTGCCTGAGGATTACGCCGTAGTCTATGACTCGACAATGGCGCGATTTTGGTTTTTCAATGAAAACGCCAAGCGCCAAATCTCGGAATGCCTGGAGCAGGAGCCGCTGGGCAGGATTGTCCCGGATGCTGAGTTGGAAAAAATGGGAACGTTGTTTCCCGACCGGTATTTCGGAGAACTGATTTTCCTGGTGCAGGAAGGTGTTCTAATTGTTCCGAGTGACATGGGCCGGCGACCAATCCGAGCAATGCACGGCTATCATCCGACCAATCCCCAGAGTTACGCGGTTCTGTGCAGCAACCAGCCTGACCTGCCGGAGGACGTCACGGCCATACCCCATGTTTTCCGGTTGATGACCCGGGATGCGGAAATTGCGAAAGAGCGGAATGCGAAAGCCCAAACGCCAAACAGAAGAGAAACACCAAACACCAAACACCAGAGAAACACCAAGCTCCAAACACCAACGCGTCCTGCGCGGCATAGGCGTTTTTAACGCAGGCACAATCCGAAACCCCGTAGGGGCCCCTACGGGGGAATGGCGCTTACTTAGTGCCTAACACATTCTGGGATAGGCATTTGCGACGGCTGGGGTGTGGCGTGCTT
>PSRM01000130.1 GCA_003176045.1 Verrucomicrobiota bacterium
TCTGAACCGAAGATGGCCGCGATGCGGCGTCCGTCGGTAGCGGGCGTGGAATTGCAATGAGTGGATTTCGGATGGCGCTTCACGCGCGGCGCCGCTTCATGGCCTGGAACGTTCCAGATGAGCTTGCCGGAGGAGCGCTCTATAGCCAGCAATCGCCATTGATATGAACCATGCTCCTCAATGGGCTGAATGTCGCCGTAGAGACCCACCTTCAGTTCCTTGTCGCTCGGGCCGACAGCCGTTGCGACATACACGCGATTACCGAAGATGATTGGTGACGCGTGACCCAGACCGGGAATAGGTGTTTGCCAGAGAATATTCTTGCCGCTCTCGACGTTCCATTCAATGGGCAGAGGTCGGGTGGTGTCCACGCCCGAAGCATGCGGGCCGCGATACTGCGGCCAGTCCGCAGCGTCGGCCGACAACGCTATGGCAGTGAGGAACGTGGCAGCACAGAACCGATTACTCGAGGGTTGATTCATAGGAAGAAATAAGACTCGACTGCCCTCCGTTTGACAAGCCGTCTTTGCACGCTCGCAATCCTGGCTTTGGATCGCCTTAGCCAGGACTTAGATCGATAAACGAAAGGAAAGGATAATGAACGAACTGCCGTAATCGGTCAGTGGTGGCGGAGCGCGGGTGTCCTCACCCGCAGCGGCCACGTTCGCATTCACGCGTCCGGACTGGCCAGCCGTCCCCTTCCGTGCGCACGCGCTGCGGCTGGGGACAGCCGCGCTCCGACGTCCCCGCCGTCAGTGACCGGTTACGAACTGCCCATGTGAATTGGTAAAGGCGCGGTGGAGGTTTTTTCGAAGGCGTGCCATATTAAAAATAGATTCACAGTGACGACAGGTGGCGATTTGACATAGATGTATAAAACTTTAGAGAGTTTATTGAATGCTTTCGCGTCCGGTCGACGCCAAACAGGAGCAACACGCGCAAACCGAAGCAATCAAGACCGTCCGGGAACCGGGGGCCGGGCAATGACTTATGAATGATCGGGTTCTATCCGGAAACTCCCGTTTCCGGGCCTTCACCCTCATCGAATTGCTGGTGGTTATCGCCATCATCGCCATTCTGGCGGCCATGCTGCTGCCCGCGCTCAACAGGGCCAGGGCCACAGCGCTGCAGACGCAGTGCTTGAGCAATCTCAAACAGCTCAATGTGGCGATGGTGCTCTATTGCGGAGAGAACCTGGACAAGACGCCGGGCCCTGACAGCGTGCCGAATCAGGACATTTGGTGGTGGTATAAAGAATTGGACAAGCACTGTCTCGGCATGAAAGGGCCCTCGGGCAGCAATGACATGGTGTTTCATTGCCCCAAAGACCGGGGCTGGGCGCCACGTCCTCAATATCTGATGCCGCACTATTATAATTCCACTCTCGATTACGGCAGCTATGTCTTTAATGGCTGTGATAACAACAACAACCCGCCGAGCAACACTCTGCTGGATATCAGACTCTCCTCTGTGAAGCATCCCGTCCGCACCTGGTTGATGTCCGAATGGCCCATTCACTGGAGCTATTCCTGGCACAAGAGTCTGACCGGCCTTCAGAACATTGGTTACAGGGACGCCATTGACAACGTCAGCTTCGTGGACGGCCACGCCCGCTACATCAAACTTTTCTACGACGCCAGTGTGGGCACGGCCCCTTTTGCTTACACAACCCAGCAAATCCCCGGAGGCTACGAGTACCAGAATGGGCCGGACTAGCTTGTACGGCGACAGGGTAAATAAGTTACATGGGTTACATGGGTTACATAAGTTACATAGAAGCTGTGAAAAAATCCTCAAACCTCGTAGCAGCCGAGGTAACGAGGCTCTGAAATCCTTGTGCACGAGCAGGTTACAAAAAGATCAGAGCCTCGTCACCTCGGCTGCTACAATTATTTCACAGCTCCATAGCCTTAGCCGCTGTTTACGCATGTAACTTATGTAACGATTTAACTTTGTAACGGTACAAGGAGACCTGCCCGCCGAAGTACAACGCGGCTGACGTCGGAACCGAAGATGAAAAATAGAAACTGGCCAAGGCTCATCCCGGCCCTGGCTGCCACCCTGCTGGGTCTCGCTTCGTGCACTCCGAATGAGACTCAAACGCTGTTGGAGCCCAGCCGGGCCATTGGCATCGTGGCGGCCGAGGAGGCAGCCCGGTTGGCGGGTGCCAGGAAGCAGGTTGCGCTGATTTTGCCCGATGCTTCGTGGGGTCCGGCTTCTTCGGTTGAGGAAGCGCTGAGGGCCGGCTTGAAAAAGCAGGGTTGCTCGATCGTGGTCGCGAAGTCTGCGGATCTGGGAGACCCGATGCGACGGGGCCAGGTAGGATTGAAATCCGCGGACTTTTTTGAAGCGCTGGACAAGGCGGTGGGTGCCGGGGCAGTCGTATCTCTCGCCGGGGCGCCACTTCTGCGACAGGATGAAGCTACCCGGTTGCGACCGGACCACCCGCCCGTATTGGTGGTAGCCACCGCTTCGCTGGGCAATCTGATTGGTGTTACTGGCGATCCCTCCAGGTTGACGGGCCTGCTGGAAGCCAGAATCATTCAGTTGGCCATCGTTGATGGCGCTGCGGAATCTGCTACCCCGCCCTCGGGCAAGGCAGATGCCACTCACCAATTATTCTCCCAGCATTACCACATTCTGCGCGGGGCCGAGTGAGCCAGGAATGCAGAAAGGAGGGGCGGACGGCCTCGTCCGCCTTTTCCTGTTCAACTCATAAGACTTTGCGGACGAGGCCTGTCCGCAACTCCTTTTCTTAGCGACTTTGCGTTAAAAATTCGTTTTCACGTTGGTTTCTTTACCCTAGGTTCAAGCCATGTTGAAGCCGGGTGATTTATTCGATTTGGGCAAGACGGAGCATGCCGCGCTGTTTGAGGGGTGCGAATTTGCCTGGGAGGCGCTTAAGAACATCGAAGCTTTCTTAAAGGCTCGTTTAAGGCCTGCCCTTCACAACCATTGCGAGGGAGTCGCATATATCGGAGAGAAGGTATTCATCGGCGAAGGCACATTGGTCGAGGATGGCGCTATGATCAAAGGACCGGCGATCATTGGGCGGAATTGCCAGATTCGTCATAATGCCTATATCCGGGATCAAGTGATCATTGGTGATGGTTGCGTTATCGGCAACTCCTGCGAGATAAAGAATTCGCTCATCTTCAACGAAGCCGCCGTACCGCACTTCAATTATGTGGGGGATTCCATCCTGGGATGGAAGGCACACCTAGGCGCCGGCGTGAAGATTTCGAATGTGAAACTCGTGCCAGGCACGGTCCGCGTCCAATTCGAAGGAAAAGAGTTCGATACCGGCCTGCGAAAGTTCGGGGCATTGCTGGGAGACGAGGCTGAAATCGGCTGCAATGCGGTGCTCAACCCCGGAACTATCATCGGGCGCCGATCGGTGATTTATCCGAACACGAATTGGAGGGGGGTTTTGGGGGCGAATAAGGTGGTGAAAAATAAAGGAGTGCAGGAGATAGTGGAAAATAGGGATTGAACCGAAGGAAACGGAGAGAACAGAGAGGGGGCGCGTCCGCGACTGCTAAAATGACATGAACCCGGAGGAGGCCGTCCGCGACTCCTAAAAACTTTCCTCCTGTTAAAAGAAAAAGTAGGTTGATCGATTAAGAAATGATCAATGCTGTTGATTCTCAAGTCGGCGGGGGCACTCCCGAGCTGATCAAATTGGTCGAAGACCTGTTTTCTGCCCGAGGCGTTTTCGCGCGCTCGCCCAACTTCGAATTTCGCCCGCAGCAGCAGGAAATGGCGGTCGCGGTCGCGCGGACGCTTCAAAATCGGAAACACCTTGCTGTGGAGGCGGGCACAGGAGTCGGGAAAAGCCTGGCGTATTTAGTTCCAGCCATCCTGCACGCGGTGGCGAACAAAAAGAAGGCAGTTATCTGCACGCACACGATCAATTTGCAGGAGCAACTCACGCAAAAAGACCTGCCGATGCTGCAAAAAGTGCTTCCGGTCAAGTTCAGCTTCACGATGCTCAAAGGCCGGGCGAATTACCTCTGCACCCGCCGGCTCCACAAGGCGATGCAGCAATCGGGCCATCTCTTTACTTCGTCGGAGGGCGAGGAACTCCAGCGCATTTACGATTGGTCCAAGAGCACGCAGGACGGGAGCTTGTCGGACTTCGATGTCGAGCCTGATGTGAAGGTTTGGACACAAGTTTGTTCAGAGCGCGGACTGTGCTCGCCCAAAACTTGCGGCTACCAATCCGAGTTTGCGAAACAAAATGAAGTTTGTTTCTTCCAGCGCGCGCGCAATCGGATTCTGTCGTCCGATGTGCTGGTGCTCAATCACACGCTCTTTTTCACATTGCTCGGCGGCATCGAAGAGGACGACGTTGAAGGAGGGATCCTGTTCCGCAACGATTTCGTGGTGTTCGATGAGGCGCACCAAATGGAAAGCGTTGCTTCGAAGCACATCGGCCTGAGCGTTTCCAGTGGCCAGCTCCGTTATTCACTCCAACGCCTGTGGAACCCGCGGACAGAGAAGGGATTGCTGGCTACCTTGCGAAACGGCGGCGCGGTAAAATTGGTGGCGGAGCTGCTCAAAGAGGCAGACCAGTTTTTTGTGAACATCGAAGGGAAGTGTGAACAGCTACAGCAAGCCACCCGCGAGCGGTCTTTCGGCGGTGGGGAGGCCGCGGCCCAGCGAAGGCGAGAATGGACCGAACTGCGCATCCGCCAACCTGAACTCGTGAACGACAACGTAGCGCTGCCGATTCAAAGGTTGCGCGAGGCCGTGGCGGACCTGATCAAAATGAGCGAGGACAAGGAGATCGGCCAGGAACTGATCGAGTGCAACCGCCGGCTGGCTGAGCTGCGCGAGGCCATCGCCACTTTTCTGGGCCAGAGCGCTGACGGCCACGTCTATTGGGTCGAGCGCAGCGGCAAAACCCAGCGCGCCATAGCCCTCAACGCCGCGCCGATTGACGTGGCCGCTTACCTGCGCCGCCGCCTCTTCGAAACCGACACCTCGATCATCATGACCAGCGCGACGCTTTCAACCAATGCGTCCTCTTTACCACCGTCCTCCTCGTCCTCGTCCTCCTCCTCGAACCCCTCCAAGTCCCCGCGCACCACGCTCCACGCTCCACGCTCCACGCTCCACACGGCTTCCGGCCTCTCCTACTTCGCCCGCCGGGTTGGCGCCGAATCGGCCACCCTCCTCCAGGTCGGCACGCCCTTTGATTACGAGCGCCAGATGAAGCTCTTCATCGTGCGCAAAATGCCCGATCCGCGCGAAGACGGCTACCGCGACTCGCTCATCGAATGGGTCGAACACTTCGTCAAGCAGACCCACGGCAAGGCCTTCGTGCTCTTCACTAACTTCAAACTCATGCTTGAGATCGGGGAGGAGATGGAGCCGTTTTTCGATAAGCTCGGAATCGCCTGCTTTGTCCAGGGCACCGGCACGCCGCGTTCTGTAATGCTGGAGAAATTCAAGGCCGACGTGGACTCGGTCCTTTTCGGCACCGACAGCTTCTGGCAAGGCGTGGATGTCCCCGGCGAGGCCCTCTCAAACGTGATCATCACTCGGCTGCCTTTCGCCGTCCCCGATCATCCATTGATCGAGGCGCGAATCGAGGCCATCGAGGCGCGTGGGGGCAATTCCTTCGGAGAATTCTCGCTGCCGGAAGCCATCCTCAAATTCCGCCAGGGCGTCGGCCGCCTCATCCGCACCAAAAATGATTCCGGAATCATTGTGGTTCTGGATAATCGCTTGCTGACGAAAAAGTACGGGCAGTCTTTCCTCGACGCACTGCCCAAGTGCCCGGTCGAGGTGATGTAGAAAAAGGTTCCCCGCGACGCCGGGTGAGGGCACCCGGCCTACAGGCGCAATCCGCCGGACTTGTAGGCCGGGTGCCCTCACCCGGCGCCTTGGGAGGGGAATTGTCCGGGCTAACGGTACTTTCAGGATGCGCCCGGAGTCCTCTAAAAACCCAAATCCTTCTTACGCTGCTCGGCGGTGGGGAGGGGTGCTTTCTTTTTGACGAGACCCTCCTGACCGGCGTCTTTGACGCGCCTGGATTCGGTTGCATTAAGCTCGATGTCTTTCTCGAACTCACCGGGCAGTTCGGTATCGGCGTAAATCGCTTCGACGGGGCACTCGGTCACGCAGGCGCGGCAATCAATACATTCGTCCGGATGGATGACGAGTTGATTGTCCAGTTCATAAAAGCAGGTGACAGGACAGACCTCGACACAGTCAGTGAATTTGCAGCCGTTGCACTTGTTGGTAACGATATGTGGCATAAATAAATTGCGGGTATCTTAATGAGAGGCGGGGGAGATGCAAGAGGGATTGCAAACACCAAAAACCATAAACCAAAAACCAAACACCAGGGAAACTTCAAACTTCAAACTTCAAACTTCATCAAAGGGTTCAGGGTTCAGGAATTCCCGGAGGACGCTTTGAAATCATAAATCATAAATCATAAATCCCCGCAGGGTTTGGCGATGAGGTCGTAGTCGGTGTGGGCGATGACCTTGACCTGGGCGAAAGAGCCGATGGGGAGTTTGCCGCGAATATAGACGCGGCCGTCAATGTCGGGGGCGTCGGCTTCGCCGCGGGCGATCATCTGAATTTCGGATTTCGGATTTCGGATTTCGGATTTGCTACGCGGGGACGCAGTGCGAATTAACCCGTGTTCCCAGGAGCTGATGCTCGCCAAGTCTAGGTCGCGAGCATTCGCTTCCTTTTCGACAAGAACTTTGATGGTGCGTCCGACGAAAGAATTGGAGATTTGGCCGGCGACTTCGCGTTGGGCGGCCATGGCGAGGTCGCGGCGTTGACGGCGGACCTTTTCGGGGAGTTGACCGGTCATTTTGCCGGCGCGGGTGCTTTCTTCCTGGGAATAGGTGAACACGCCCAGCCGTTCGAATTTGGCGGTGCGGATGAAATCAATCAAGGCTTGAAACTGCGCATCAGTTTCGCCCGGGAACCCAACGATGAAGGTTGTGCGCAGGGCGATGCCGGGGATGCCGGCGCGGATGCGGGCGAGGAGGTCCACGATGTATTGTTGGGAAGTCTCGCGGCGCATGCGTTCGAGCATAGTGTGGTGGATATGTTGCAACGGGATGTCCACGTAACGAGCCACTTTTGGGCACTCGGCGATCGTGCCGATGAGGTCATCGGTCCAGTGCGCAGGGTGCGTGTAGAGGAGGCGAATCCAGAAGTCGCCGGGGAGGGCGTTGAGGGAGCGGAGGAGGGTGGAAATGGTAGTCGAGTGGGAGGGGAGCGAGTTGACGGCGGCGGTGAAATTGTCCGGAGAGGAAATAGAGCGCGCGGAGGGTCGAGGGTCGAGGGTCGAGGGGGACGGACCCTCACTGCGCGACGGGGGCGCAGGCGAAACGCCAGCGCAACGTTGGGGACGGAAGTCCATGCCGTAATAGGTTGAGTCTTGGGAGATGAGGTTGAGTTCCTTGACGCCTTCGGAGAGCAGGATGGAGGCTTCGGCGAGGATATCGTGTTGAGGGCGGCTGCGGTGGGCGCCACGCATTTGGGGAATAGTGCAGAAGCTGCACGGATGGTTGCAGCCCTCGGCGATTTTCACGTACGCAAAGTGACTGGGAGTGAGGCGGAAGCGCGGTGTGGCGTAGTCCGGGATGTAGCGAGGACGCGGCGAAATTGCGGATTGCGGATTGCGGATTGCGGATTCAGAAGGCGAACCTTGAACCTTGAACTTTGAACCTTGAACCTTGAACTCCCGAGCCACCTCCACGCGTGCCGCCCTAACCTTGGCGCTCCGACTTTGAACCTTGAACTTTGAACTTTGAGCTTTGAACCGCCGCCGCGCCAAGGCTTGCTTCACGATGTCTGTTACTTCCGTGACTTGATCAATCCCCATAAACGCGTCCACCTCGGGCAGGAGCTTGGGCAATTGAGCGCGGAAACGCTGGGTGAGGCAACCGGCAACGATGAGGCCCTGATCCGGGCGAGTGTTTTTGCGGAGTTCGTCAGATTCCAGGATGGTGTCTATGCTTTCTTCCTGGGCGGAATCAATGAACGAGCAGGTGTTGACGATGACAACGTCGGCTTCGGAGGCGTCGTTGATAATTTCGACGCCGTCGCGGAGCAGGGTGCCGAGCATGATCTCGGAGTCCACGAGGTTTTTGGCGCAACCGAGTGAAATTAGACCGACGCGCAGAGATTTCCGAGAGGGGGCAGCTTTCATGTCAAAGAGCGAGCAAATTCAGGAAGATTTCCATAATTCGCTCGGATGTCTCCGCATCAACCTCGCCCAGCCGGCGAAGAGATCTTCTGTTGATCGGGCGTGCTAAATCGCAAAGGACAGTGTATTCTCTTCCCTCCCATTCCAAGCTGGTCCGTACGTTGGTGACCGGTTCTGCGTCTTTAAGAGGGCAAACTAAAACAGTAGGCAACATATCCAAGGCGGGGTGCTGAATACCGACCAGATTCGGCGTGGACGTTGCTCGCGACGAGAACAACGGCAATCTCATCGTTCAGCTATCGGAAACAACTTATTCGCTCTTAACGTCCTGTTACAAACTTCTTTCGTGTATTGAGCCCTCAAGGTATCAAGCCATTTTTTGTCAGCCTGCCGACGCCTTGCCTTCTCTCGGAGCGCTTGAGGACGAATTGACGCCAATGCCTCTTCCACTTTTTCCGCGAGGGTCCGCAATCTTCGGAGTTCCTCTTCGAGCGAGTGCCTGGTCGAATTCGTGGTACGCAATGAAGGTTTCATAACAACGTCCAAAGCTAATTTAGATTAAGATTAAGAGAAAGATTAAGATTAAGAAATCGCACCAGCAGCGGTCTTACGACTTGCCAGGGCTTTTCGAAGACGAGAACGAGGACGAGGAGGAGGAAGCGCGTTCGGGTGGGGCGTTGGTCGAAGAGGATGGAGGAGGTTCGCCGGGCATGCCCAGTTTGTAGCGTAGGGCGGAGCGGAATTCGTAGGGCGGGCCTTTTTCGGGGTCGAGCAGTTCTTTGAGGACGTTTTTCTGGACCTCTTCGACGGACGGCATTGGAAGAGCTATTATTCGTTCGCCCACGTTGCTCTTGAAAGTTGTAATGAGTAGGTTGGCCATAAGCTTGAAGCCGGCGGCGCGTTGGTCCTGGCCGAGAGCCAGGGCCACGTACGATTGTTTCACCAATCCTTCTACGGCGGCTTTTACTCGGTCGTCAGAATTCGCCTCGCCGACGTCTTCCTGGATGCGAGCAAAGGCATATTGGTCGAGGGTGATATGGCCGGGAAAGGAGTTGGTGTCGCCGTTGATCAGCATTTTGTCGGGATATTTGGTGCCGAGGTAATTGAACCAATGGGAGGCATCGGCAACGCGATTGTGGCCATAGAGGAAATAGACGGCGTCACGCAGGAAGTTGCGATGGGCTTTGAAGATGTGGTCGCGCATTTCCGCGTCCTCTTTGGCCGCTCTTTCGTAAGCGGCGCTGGTCTGCGGAATGATGTCCAGGTTCGGCCCGAATTCAAACGCAGGTTTGCCCTCCACCAGGTAGGGATTGACGATGAGGCGTCCACGTTGGAAGGCCAGTTGCATGGATTGATAGATGCGGCGGTAAACGTTGATGAGGTCGTCTTTCTTGACCTTGGTGGGATTGGTCTCCGCGGCTTTCAGTCCGAGGTAAGCCCAATAGATGGCGTGGGCTTCGGGCAGGCGCCATTCGAGCGGGCCGTAGCGTTCATCCACTTCCTTCATCAGGTTGGGATCCATCTTGAACTCGTTGCGGAGGACCGAGACGCGGTTGCTTTGTTCGAGCGTTTGGGGATGGACGAGTTCGTCGAGGTTGGGGGTGGTTTTGCCGAAAACTTTCTGCATTTCACCGAGCCACTGACGTTTGTAATACATGTTGGCGTCGTCGAGGTTGGCGCCCATCTTGTGCTGGAAGAACCAGGAAAGTTCGGCGTAGATGAGAATGTCGTTTGGGTTATAGCGCAGGCCCTCGTCGCGCAAGAGCCGGATGCCGCGATCCACCCACCGCCAGCGGTCGGGAAACTCGCTGAACTTCACCGAGATGTTGTAAGCCATGTTCCAGGCCTGAACGACCCAAACCTGGGTGTAATGAGGTTCGAGCTTGGTGATCCAATCGGCCAATTGCGCCATCTCGAAGAATTTGTCATTGTCCTGAAGGTCGTTGGCCCGAATCCAGAGCGCGTTCGAGATAAGGCCGCGGAAACCGCCAAGCGCCACGGTAGTAAAGGCCAGCACGGGAGGGGCGTTTTCGAGAGGCTGGACAAGAGTCAGGCCAAGCCGGTCGCGGTCGCTCGTAATAGTCTTCTGGATGGAGGAAACGCCAAACAGCAAGCCAATCGCCAGAAGACTAAGGAGCGCTTTTCTCATTTCAGTCCTGGTCGGCGCGCCAGCAGTGTAGGGCAGGCTTTCCAGCCTGCCGGTTCAGGGGGCTTTCTAGCCCCCTGAATCTCTGTTCGAAGGCGGCCGCGGCGCTGAAAAGCGCCGCGAACCGGCAGGCTGGAAAGCCTGCCCTACATCGTTGTTCAATTCCGATGTCGCCCGGCAGTGGGGTGAGGGGTGCATGCGCTAGTGATAGGCCCAGATCAAAGCCCACTGTCCGCAGCGGGAATGACTTTGGACTTTGGACTTTGGACTTTGGACCCATTATTGAATCGGTTGCGCGGTTGCCAGTTCCCGGCGGGTGAAGATGACCATGCCGAAGATGGAAATCAGACCGGCCAGGAGCAGCACAATTTGCCCAAAGGCGGTGCCCAATTGACCCCAGGAAATGCTGCGCCCTGTGCTCAGGGAATCCACGGGCGAGAAATCCTTGGCCAGATTGATGAGCCAGACGACGGAGCGCAGGACCGGCACGGCTACGTAGTCCACGGTGGAATGGCTCCACGCGCTTTTGGCGGAATCATAGCCCATAATAGTGCCGTTTTCGAGGACGTCGTTGAGTGTGTCCGTCGAGAAAACTACGAGCAACATCGCCAGGGAAAAGAACGCGGAAACCGGAAAAGAAAGGAAGGAGGCAGCAGCCAGGCCGATGGCCGCCAGGAGCGCCAGCCAGCAAAGGATGATGCAGAGGCCGCGAACATAATTGAGCGCGAAGCCGCTCTCGGGATAGAGCACCTCGATGCCTTCCTCGAGAGGGAAAATGAGAGCGGGGTTATCTCGTGGGTTGGCGAAGGTGACGGTGAGGACACCGTCGTCGTCGAAGAGATTGGGGGGGATCTGGAATTCGTGAAAGGTATCGGGGGCCTGGCTGGTGATTTTTTGGACCGCCTTTGGCGGGACGCCGATAGTCCACAGTCCCTCGAATGTGCCGGAGGGGCTCTTTTGCGCGGAATTGAACTTGATGCGCAGATGGAGCGGACGGTCGCGGAGGTAAAGGCGAGCCAGACCGAGGTTAATACGCCAATCACGCTGGTAGCCGGGAAGAACCACCTGAAAACCCGCCTTGGCTTGTTCGCGAATGGTCTGCTCGACCTCTTTCAGATCGGCTCGTTCTTCGATCTGGGTTTCGTTTTCCTCCAGTCGCTTTTGCAACATTTTCCGGGCCACGGCTTCTATTTCCTGTTTAACGCTGGCCGGCCGGGCAGAGCCGCGGGCGATCAGGACTTCGTTGCGCAGGATTGTTTGCTCTTTTTCGGGTAATCGCCCTGCGCGCCATTGAAGCAGAGCGAAAACACATGCGCCCGAGATGCCAAGCAGCACAGCGTTCAGCGACATGATGCCGAGCCATTTGCCAAGCCAGATTTGCCAACGAGCAACAGGTTTCACCGCGACGAGCTGGACCTGACATTCCTCGATATCGCGCGCCAGAGTGCCGCAGGCGAGCCAGAGCGTGGAAACCCCGAGCAAGGCGGTAATGGCGCTGAGCGTGTAAGTGATCAGGAGTTGAGTAAAACCGCGGGCGGTGCCGTCGTCCTGGATGAATACGGGCAGAGCGACGACGGCCAGAAGGAGCAGGGCAGAAAGGAGGGGGAACAGGCGGAAACGGAAGGCGCTTTTCCAGGTGAGGAGGATGATCGCAAAGATTTTCTGTAAGCCTCCCGGTAGATGATCACCGAATCGGTGAGCGGACGCCCGAGTGAATTCCTCGGCTGCCGCTTTCCGTAGGGCTTGCGCCCGGGAGGCAGCCCTGACACGTCCGCGAGGGGTGAATCCCCGCTTTTCCAGTGCCGCGGCTTTCCATTCGTTTCCTTTAAATCCAACGAAAAGCGGGATGGGCAGGAATAACAGACCCAGCACGATCCGGATTTGCAGATCATTGGGTGCGGCAAGGTAAATGGCGGTCGAAGCTGATGCGCCCAGCAGAAGAAAGAGTATTCCTTGAAACCACAGACGATTTGCAAACGCCCACATCCAGGTCAGCAAGAACGCCGGCCAGGAGAAGCCCACCCGAACCGGAACGATGGTTTGCTTCTGAGGGTGGTTATAGATTTCGAAGAGCATTGCGGTCTTTCATCCAACCCATACGACTGGACTGGCGTCCTCGATTTCAGGCCAACGGCCTGACTCATACCAGCCCAGGGCAACGCCCTGGGTCGGGGCGACAAAAAATATTTGGGAGCGCTGAAAGCGCGAGTCATCTATGAGGCAGGCCGTTGGCCTGCGGGAAAATAAATCGCCACCTCTCCCAGGGCGTTGCCCTGGGCTGGTATGAGTCAGAGCTTCGCCCTGAGTGGAAGGTGAGGGAAATCCTGCAAAAATCACGGGCGTCAACTCTTTGTCTTGCCGAGCAGGTCAGCGAGTTTTTCGTTGGCTTTTTCGAGGTCGGCCGAAGTGGTGGGCTGGGGCGCAGGCAATGGCGCGGACGAGGCCGTCCGCGCTCCGGGGGCTTCGGTGAGGGCGGCGAGTTTGGCCTGGTCCACGGTGGAGGCGGGTTCGAGAGCTTGCGGGGACGAGGCCGTCCCCGCCCCTGTCGGGGCGGCGAGGCGCTCGAGGATTTTGTCGGGCGCTTCTTTTTCCTGAGTGTCGCCGCGCAAGTAGGCGGCGACGCGGGCGCCGGAGGTGGCGCCGGAGGTTTGGGCGGCGGCATTGCGGGCCGTTTGGACGACTTCGAGGAAATAGCGCTCCAGATTTTGTGTGGGCGTATCAATGTGGATTTTGTCCTGTGCGACATCCTGGCGAATGATTTCGAGGACGCGCTCGAGTGTTTGGCGCGAAAGGGCGGGAGTGGTGATGCAGAGAGCGTCTGGAGTGGCAAGCAAGTCTTTGAGCGCGCCGGCTTCTACTATTTTGCCGCCGTAGTAGATGACGACACGGTCACAGACATCTTCGACGTCGGCCAGCAGATGGCTGCTGAGAATGACGGTTTTGCCGCGCCGCGCGAGGGCGAGGATGAGATCTTTGACTTCGCGGCAACCGATCGGATCGAGTCCGGCGGTGGGTTCGTCGAGGATTACGAGGTCGGGGTCGTTGATCAGGGCCTGGGCCAGGCCGATGCGGCGCTGCATGCCTTTAGAGAATTCGCCGACAGCACGCCGATGCACCTGCCCGAGGCCGACCATTTCGAGCAATTGCTCGGTGCGATCCGCGCGATCTTTGCCAGGCAATTCGAAGAGATTGCCGAAAAACTGCAGAGTTTCTCGCGAATTGAGGTAGCGGTAGAGATAAGATTCTTCAGGCAGGTAACCGATGCGCGATTTAGTCGCAACGTGGCGCGGGGAATGGCCGAAGACCTGGATGTGGCCTTTAGTGGGATAGAGAAGACCCAGCAGCATCTTGACCGTGGTGGATTTGCCCGAGCCATTGGGGCCGAGCAGACCGAACACCTCGCCGCGCCGGACTTCGAAATCCACGCCGTCAACGGCCCGGGCTTTGGGGCGGGTCCAGAAATCTTTGAAGATTTTGGTGAGGCCACGGACTGAGACGACGACTTCCGGAGAGGGACGAGGGACGAGGGGCGATGGGCGATGGGCGCCAGCTTGCGGATTGGCCTCAGTGGTTGTCATGGTGAACGAAAACGCGAAGCGTCTTGGAGTGCGCCAGTCCTCTGGCGCTTTGGCTCGAACGGTCTTGCCCGTAAAATGGCATCAGATGGTTTGGTGCAGTCCAAAGACTGCTGTATTACGAACCAGACTAAGAAATCCAAAGCGGCGGAATGCGCCGCACTCCAAACGCTTCGCGAGATTCGGTGCGCGTTCATGCCAACTTAGCGGCCAGCTCGGGCTGGGGGACGGGAGCAGGCGCTGCGGGCGGCTGCGGTTTTGAAATGGGTGGCGCGGGTTGGTAATGTTCGAGTTCTTCGCCTTTGCGGACGAGGCGGGCGCTGTTGAAGACCACGACGAGCGAGCCAAAGGTGTGCATGGCTGCGGCGAGAATGGGATCCACCTTGCCCAGCGCCGAAAGAGTCATGCCGCCGATAATGAAAGGAATACCAAAAAGGAAGTTCTGGTTGATGACGGCGCGCGTGCTGCGGGAGAGCTGGACCAGGAACGGCAGCCTGCGCAGGTCGTTGTTCATGAGCGCGATGGTGGCGCTGTGGATGGCCACTTCGCTGCCGGCGGCACCCATGGCGATGCCGATGTCGCCTGCTGCCAGGGCAGGGGCGTCGTTGACGCCGTCGCCGACCACCGCAACATTGTAGCCTTTGGATTTTACGGCGCGAACGAACTCGACTTTGGTTTGCGGCAAACATTCGCCTTTAGCTTCTTCGCAGCCGATTTCGCGCGCGACGCGGTCGGCGACGGGCTGGCGGTCGCCTGAGATCATCGAGATGCGGCGGACTCCGCTCTGCTTGAGTTCGGTGAGCGAGACTCGGGCTTCCGCGCGGGTCTGGTCCTGGAGGCCGACCCAGCCGATACATTGGCCGGCGCGGGCCACGAAAATAAGGCTCCAACCTTCGGTTTCATTCAGGTCAACGGATTTCAGGAAGTCCTCTTTCACGCCGTTGTCGCGCAGCCACTGGGCGCGACCGACGAAAATCTTGGAGCCGCCGATGTCGGCTTTGACGCCGCGACCTGCCGTTTCAGCGAAATCAGCGGGCTCGGCCAGTGGCACGCCGGCTTCGGACGCGAGCTGAGCAAGAGCCTTGGCGGTGGGATGGTTGCTGTATTTTTCGGCCGAGGCGGCGATGCGCAGCAATTCGGCCGGTGTGACGCCATTGAGCGGGGCGAGGCGGCTGACAGCCAGCTCGCCGGTCGTGAGTGTGCCGGTCTTGTCGAAGACGAAGGCGTTAATTCGGGCGGCGGCTTCGAGATCGGCAACGTTTTTGATGAGAATGCCGAGCCGAGCGGCGGCAGAGAGCGCGGCGACCATAGCCGTGGGGGTCGCGAGAATGAATGCGCAAGGGCAGCCGAAGATGATGACGGAGATGACGCTGTTCAGTTTGTGCGTGAACGCCCATACGAGCGCGGCGATGACGAGGACAAGTGGGGTATAAAAGCCCATGTACTGGTCCACGATTTTCATGATGGGCAACTTAGTCTTTTCGGCGGCCAGGATGAGTTCGCGCACGCGGCCCAGCGTGGTATCGGCTCCGGCGCGGCTGACTTTGATTTCGAGCGCGCCCGTGAGATTTTGTGTTCCCGCGAAGACTTCGTCGCCGGGCTTCTTGTCCACCGGCAGCGATTCGCCGGTGATGGTCGCCTGGTTGAAGGAGCCCTGGCCGGCAACGATTACCCCGTCGGCAGGGATGTTGTCACCGGGCCGCACACGAATCACGTCTCCGATAGCAAGATCCTTGGCGGCGACTTCCTCTTCGCCCTGAGCCGTGATGCGGCGGGCTTTTGTGGGAGTGAGTTTGATGAGCGATTCGATGGAAGCGCGCGCGCCTTCGGCCGTGCGCGTTTCGATAATCTCACCCATCAGCATGAAGAAAGCCACAACGCCGGCGGTCTTGTAATCGCCGGAGGCAAAAGCGGCGAGGACAGCAATCGCGACCAGTTCGTTAATGCTGAGAACACCGCGATAAACGTCTTTTATGCCCGTCCAAACGACAGGTCGTCCCAGCAGAATTGCGCCAACCAGCGCACTGGCGCTGGCTACAGCTTTGCTTTGAAGTGTCCATTCAACAATGAAAGCATTGGCGACAAAAACGATGCCGGCCAGGGTTTCCCAGAGGTGGACAGGAGCGTGTTCCGAGCCGCAGGCGGAGCAGGAAGCGTCCTGATCGTGTTCGTGCTCCTGATGACTCAAGAGAGATGTAACTTGCATAGCTTAGAAAATCCGAAGTCCGAAATCCGAAGTCCGAAATCCGAAGTCCGAAATCCGAGGAGGAATGAATAACGAAGCGCCAATCATGGTGCGGTTAATAGAAAATAGAAAATGTCAGATGGCAAATGGCATAAGACCCGGGTTCGGGCTTCGGGCTTCGGATTTCGGGTTTCGGCCTTCATATCGGATTTCGGGCTTCCGCTGTCATTTTTGCTGCGTCGAGGTTGGTTTCGGTAAGGGCAGATTGAGCAGCGGCCGGAATTCGCGGCCTTTGACGTCCGAGAGGAAGATCGTGTCATCGGCATTGGTCAGGGCGCGGGCGACGGTTTCGGTCATGCTCTTTTCAACAAAGAGCCTGGGGTTCTCGCGGTATTTTGGGAGTAGTTCTTCGAAGCGGCGGGCCTGGGCATGCATATCGTTGACGTAGCGGACCCGGTCCGATTGGGCAGTGTTGATGCGGGATGCGGCATCGGCCCCTGCGCGGTTGGTGACCTGATTGGCGTAACTGGTGGCCTGATTGTGAACGTTGTTGCGGCCAATCTCGGCCTTGATGACGCTCTCGAACGCGTCCTTGCACTGGCGCGGCGGGCGGCTTTCTATGGAACAATCCTCTACGACGATGCTCAGGCCGCGCAAATCCACCAGATCGGTGACTCGCTTGCGGACGTCGTCCTTGAAAGCGAGGACATCTCGCGTGAGAATGTCGTCCACTTTGAAATGCGTTGCGGCCGCAAGCAGCGCGTTGTCGAGCGCGCTCTGGACTGCTTGCGTGGCATTGCTGAAAGCAAACGTGAAAGCAACTGGATCCGCCACGTGATAACTGAGAGTGGCGCGGGCATGAATAATATTGTTGTCGGCTGTCAGAAGGTAGCCGTCCACTGCCGGGTTCAGTGTAGGGTTCGGAGGCGGCTCGTTCCCCGCCAATTCCTGGTCCGCGCTGATCGCGAACCAGCCGATGCTCGAGATGGCCTTTTTAACGCCACTGACCGATACCTTTTGATATTCTTCGATCGGATATGGGAAAGACCAGTGCAAGCCGGGTTTGAGCAGTGCTTGCTGGCCCTGGCCGACGACTTTGCCCAATCGAAGCTTGATGGCAGTTTCACCGGGGCCGACCTTGAAAATTCCCGAGCACAGGAACACCACGAACAGAATCGCCATGAGCGCCTTGATGATGCCAAAGCTGCTCTTGAGGGCCTCCGAAAGGGCCTGTGAACCGGCGTCCACAGGGCGGTCGGATGGCGGGGCGGCGGGGGTATTCACAGCGTCGGGCATAGTGTGTGATGCATGAAACGTGAAACGTGAAACGTGATACGTGAAACGTAAAACGTGAAAGAAGCCGTCGGGTCGAAGGCTGGCTTCTTAATCTTAATCATAATCTTCCTCTTAATCTTATTCGGTTGCCGCTCGATCCTGGTACCGCTGGCCATCTCGCGAGCGTCTCTTTTCACGTTTCACGTTTCACGTTTCACGGCTATTTCGTATAGAGATTCGTGTAAGACCCGCTGAAAAGGTCGAACGGTGGCGTGTGCTGGTCGAGGATCAGCGTCGAACGGTCTTTGAGCGAGAGTCCGATTGCGTCCAACTTGAAGAGCAGGCTGGCGAGACCCTCGTCCTGTTTAAACACCGAGAGCGACTCGGCAGCTTTAGCTTCGCCGTCGCCCCGGATGCGCGTGGCCTCCGAATCCGCATTAGCCAAAACTTCGGCAGCCTTTCTTTCGGCCTCGGAGCGGATTTTCTGAGCGTCGGCTTCGCCCTGGAATTGGGAGGCATCGGCGAGCACTTTGCGTTCAGACGTCATGCGCTCGAAGACGGATGCCGTGACACTTTCGGGCAACTGAATTCTCTTGAGCCCAAGAAACTTAAGCCGCAAACCGTAATTGTTGGCCGCGAGTTGGGATTGGACGGAGTCGAGGATCTCTTTTTCTATGGCGGCAAAATTGGTGCCATTGTCGGTAGGGGAGATAATGTCGGAGAGCGGATGGTTGCCGATGATGCCCTTGCGAGTATTGCCCACGCGCTGGCCGATCAGTTGTTCGGCGGCCTGAATCGGATCGGCATAACCGGCGAACTTCGGGAAAAAGGCGATCGGATCGGTGATCTCCCAACCTACATAGACCGAGGTAACAAGGGCGAACTGGTCGCGAGTCAGTCCCTGGACGGGTGTGTCTTCGAAGTTTTGAATACGCTTGTCAAATTTATAGACTTTTTCGATCGGCCATGGCCATTTGCCGTACGCCCCAGCATTTGTTAAAGGAAAAGAGGGATTGCCGAACCTGGTGACCACGGCGACTTCGTTCTGCCGCACCTGGAAGACGGTTAGCAACAGGCCGAAGATCACGACCAGCACCAGGCCGATGACAAGGGAGAAGAGATTACGGTTCATGCGGGGTGGAAGTTATGCCGAGGGTCGAGGATCGGATGAGCGGGCGTAGCAACTAAGCCATTCGTGTTTATTCGTGTTCATTCGTGGTTCTGACTACTTCTTTGGCGTCGGAATTTGTAATTGTGAAAGGTCCTTGGTGAACGAGTGCTGTAAATCGAAGGTGAGCACGTCGTGGGTGTTGGTGGTGAGAAAAAGGTATTTGTAAGAGTCGGCGGTGGCCCGAGTGAACGTTTGCAAGTAGGCGCGTTGGACATATACCGCTGGCGCTGCGGTAAAGGCGGGGATTTGGTTGGTGAACAGGCCTGCGCGAGACAGAGCGGCAGCGACACGTGTGGTGCTTTCGGCGCTGGCACGATTGATGGTGTTGGTGGCCTGCGCCTCCGCCAGCGCATTGGTCTTCACTTCATCAGCCCGTGCCGCGAGGATTTTGGCCTCGCGCTTGTGAATGGCGGTGATGACATTTTCATAATCCGGCGCGACCTTCACAGGGGGGTGCAGGTCCTGGAGGCCAACGGCAATGATTTTTGCGCCCATGTGATGTTCATCGGCGGCAGCCTGAATGTTGGCCATAAGGGACTGGGCAGCTTCAAGACTGCCTTGAGAGAGCACGTCGCTCATATCGGCGCCAACGAAGTAGTGAACCACCTCGCGCCGGGCCAGATCCTGGAGGAGCGACGGGGAATCTTCATTGTTATAGGCCCAGGCAAACAGATTGGTGATCTGGTATTGAATAGGCAGGCTGCCGGTGAGCAGGCTGACTGGCGGCGTATGAGTACGCCTGGCGGCGGGCTCGTTGGTTTGAGTGGACGTCTGCTCACGGTTGGCCACCAGAAAGTTGTCCTCTTGCAGCTTGGTATGCGCAACCGCCCAAAGAACCATCTGCTCCGGCTCTTTTTCCGCCCCCTGCGCTGCTCCAATGTCGAAGCTCTGAATCTGTTCAGTGTTGTAGCGATAAACGCGATCAATGGGCCACGGCAACTTAAGGTGCGAACCCGGCAGCAGCGGCTCACTTTGAGCCACGCCAAAACGCTCCAGCAGCGCCTGTTCGCCTTTCTCGGCATCAATAAAAACGAAGCAGGTGGATAGCACCAGGAGAACAACCTGCGCCAGCACCAGCCATTTGAGGGCGCGCTGGAAGAACAGGTGATAGAACCACGTTTCGGAAACTTTGAACCCGAATTGGTAATCTATGGCCTGCGTGGCCGTGGTGACGAGGCCCTCAGGTTGCCCAAGCAGCCCCACCAAACGGCTGTCGTAAAGGGGCCGTTCGATTTTGCCTTTCACCCGCGGCCGATAAACCTCAAGCACCAGGGCGACGAGTGTTTCGGCGGCGATCAACGCCAGCAAGCCGCATAGAACGCGAGCGACATAGAAATCCGTTCTCGGAAATTCGGCGAAAACTCCGATGATGCCTGCAGCGACGATCGCGCACAGGAAGGCGTTCAGGAGCAGATAGCTGGCGCCGGGTCGCAACAGGCGTTGTTGCCGGATCCGCGCGAATGTCGCCGAGAAGCGGCCCAGGAGGAACAAGACCAGGGCAAACAAACCGAAAGCCGAGAGCACCAACATGGGCTCTTTGAGCGCAACCTGAGTGGTTGGCCGCGAAAGCCAGCGCCACAGGAAAAATGCGCCCCCGGCCTGCGCCAGGCACAGGAAAACGGTAAACACCGGCACGAAAAAGCGTTCGAATTGCTCGCGCGCGCGCTGGGCAGGAAAAATCTCCGCTTCCCTGGCTTCAAACAGGGCGGAACCGGCGTGGCCTTTGGCCAGCTCTTCCAATTCCAGTTTTTCAAGCCGTTCACTGTCTTCGAGCCGCATTTGGAACCAGCTCACCGCGGCAACCAAAGTCCCCAGCCCCAGGAAAACCGTGCTGACCTGACCGGCCAGGGAATTGCTCGAGCGCGCGACGGCAAAGCCAATGCCGGCGACAAGCAACAGGGCCAGGAAGTTTATCAGTCCTGTTTTCTTAATGTTGCGGTCCATGGTAATTCTTTCGTCAGACCTGTCCGACCGGTCCGACCAGTCCGACAATTTGCCGGTTTTGACCTACGTACCCGTTTTTCAACTCAATTCTCTTTCTTCAAATAGCATCACCGCCGCCGACAGCACCGCACCCGCATAACACACGACATAAATGAAGGCCTTGCCAACGTAAGCCCAATGGAAAGTGCTGCTTTCGGACTCAAGGGCGTCCGCCAGCCAGAAATTCTGCCAATTCGGGGTAATCGTGTAAAGAACGGACGCGATCCAGGAGCCGTGGCTAGCGGCGCGGCCAAACAGGTAATCGGACATGATCCCGAGCAGAAACAGGCCCGAGCAAATGGCCAGTGTCGGGATAATATCCAGCCTGGTGGAACAGGCAAGGGCAACGCCCGCGAGGATCCACACCGCGAATAGCAGCAGAATGCCCGCGGGCACCAACCGCCAATCCACTCCCGCCGCAAATGCCTGCGGCTTGGCCTCTTTGGTGAAGAAATTGATCACCACAAAAGCGATGGTCAGCATCAGGATGAGGCCGAAGACGGCATCCGCCACAAAGGGCCGGCGCAAGAAGTAATTGCTGAAACCACCCATCACATAGGCAACAACCAGCGCCAGCGCGAAGATGCTGAGGGCGAATGTGTCGGTCGAGCCATAGGCATCGAAGGCCATTCGGCTGGCCAGGAGCGCGGCGAGAAGGTTCACGTAGGCGAGCACGGCCAAAGCTGCGATCAAACCGGCATACTTAGCCAGGAGAAATTGGGCGCGGCCGACCGGCTTCGACAGCACTGCCAGAGCTGTGCCGGTGCGCAGTTCTCGCGCGAGGGAGGCAGTGGCGCTCAGCACAGCCCCGAGGAACCCAGTCAGAAGCATCACGGCCAGCGTGCTGTTTTTGACCAATTCGGGTTCCTTGCCGAAAGCAAAGTAATACGGCACCGCGAGAAAGATTTCAAAGGCCGCTGAGCCGGTCATCAGCAGTAGAAAAACCGGCTGCCGGACCAACTCCATGAACGCGTTGGAAGCTATCGTGAAAAACTGCCGCATTAAGCGATTCTCAGAGCTAACAGGCTATAAACTTAGGGATATGAAGGCAAACAGTTATTCCAATCCCGATTTGGTTGGCCTCAATATAGACAACGGCCCCGCCGAGGCAAACTGTGCGTCTGGGAGCACACTTAAAGAGACCACAGGACCACGGACCACCGACCACGGACCTCGGACGGAGCGCGGCATTTATGCCGCTTCACGCGCCGAACGCACGCAAGCGCCCGGGTTACCAGGTCCGTTCATCCCGCTATGAACGTTGAAGCGGCATAAATGCCGCGCTCCTTTCCTGTAAGGTCGCGCGCGCCGCACTCGCGGTCCGTCTGTGGTCCGTGGTCTGTGCTCCCTGGTCTGTAGTCAGTGGTCAGTGGTCCGTGGTCTCACTCCCAGCATTTCTTGACTTTAATACCGAAAATTGCCATGATTGCACATCGCTTTGGCGCGTTTTAAAATCTGCAAGCGAGGGTCCTCGCGGTTGTTCGGGCAATTTATTTTCATCGTGCTCGCGCTCGGAACCGCTTGCGCTCTCGCCGGTGAGCGGCAGGTCATCAAGGGCCACGTGCCCGCTGCAGTTTCCCGCCTCCAACCGATTGGCCATCTGGCCGCTACAAACCGCCTTCGCCTGGCCATCGGCCTGCCCCTGCGCAACCAGGACCAACTGAACAAATTCCTGGAGGACCTTTACAATCCCGCCAGCCCAAACTATCGCAAATACCTTACACCCGAACAGTTCACCGAACGCTTTGGGCCGGCCCAGATGGATTACGATGCAGTTATCGCTTTCGCAAAAACCAGCGGCCTGATCGTCACGGCCCAGCATCCCAATCGCATCGTCCTCGACGTCGAAGCAACAGCCGCCCAGATCGAGCGTGTGTTTCATGTGACCCTGCGGCTATATCAACATCCCACCGAATCCCGCACCTTCTTCGCTCCGGATATCGAACCTTCAGTTGATCTTGCTATCCCCATCCTGCACATCGAAGGGCTGGATAACTATTCCATCCCACATCCGAAGCTCGTCCCGCTTTTGCCGAATGAGATAAATGCTTCCTCTCCCGTGACGCCCGATGACCAGTTCAAGGTTCAAGGTTCGAAGTTCAAGGTTCAAGGTTCCGTTTCCCATTCACTGGCTCACTCACTCACTCACTCACCTGCTCGTCCCTCTTTCCTCTCCTCGTCCCTCGCCCCTCGCCCCTCGCCCCTCGGGGGCCAGGGCACAAACGGCACCTACGCCGGCAGCGACTTCCGGGCGGCATACGCGCCGGGCGTCGCCCTCACAGGCTCGGGCCAAAACGTCGGCCTCCTGCAATTTGACGGATTCGACCCGGGCGACGTTGTCCGTTACGAGACAAATTTCAGTCTGCCGAACGTGCCGCTGACAGTAGTGCCCGTGGATGGCGGCGTCAGCACTCTAGGAGCCGACGCGGCGGAAGTGTGCCTCGATATCGAAATGGTCATCTCGATGGCGCCTGGCGTCTCGCGAATCTACGTCTATGAAGCGCCCAATCCAAGCCCATGGGCTGATCTGCTGAGCAAAATGGCCAACGACAATGCGGCCAGGCAACTCAGTTGCTCCTGGGGTGGCGGTGGGCCCGATCCCACCTCAGAAGAGATCTTCCTCCAAATGGACGCCCAGGGGCAGACATTTTTCAATGCCAGCGGTGACTCCGACGCCTTCACCGGCTCCATTGCATTCCCGGAAGAAAGCACCAATATCGTGCAAGTCGGCGGGACGACCCTGACGACCTCGGGCCCGGCCGGTTCCTATATCTCTGAAACTGTCTGGAACCGGAATAACGGCATCGGCAGCAGCGGCGGCATCAGCACCTATTACGGAATACCCGGCTATCAGTTCGGCGTCAGCATGGTCTCCAACCAGGGCTCGACCACCTTCCGCAACGTGCCGGACGTCGCGCTCACGGCCGAGAATGTGTTCGTGTTCTTCGGCAGCGGGCAGTACGGCGGTTTTGGCGGCACGAGTTGCGCCGCCCCGCTCTGGGCAGGCTTCACGGCTCTCATCAACCAACAGGCAGCCGCCGCAGCCCAAGGCTCTGTCGGCTTCTTGAATCCCGCTCTCTATGCGCTCGGACGAGGAGTTGGTTACGCCTCCAGCTTCCATGACATCACCAACGGCAACAACACCTCCTCCAGCAGTCCAAACCAATTTTACGCTGTGGCGGGTTACGACCTGTGCACCGGCTGGGGCACACCTTCAGGCAGCAACCTGATAAACGCGCTTACCACCCAAACTGCTGTGCTCATCTCCAACAGTTTCGCGCTTCTCCTGGAAAGCTGCACCAATGGCATCATTGACGCCGGCGAAACTGTCACGATCAGTTTCGGCCTCCGCAATGTCGGCAGCGCCGCCACCACGAACCTGGTGGCCACGCTGCTGCCGGGAACTGGCGTCCTCTTGCCGAGCGCCCCTCAGACTTATGGCGCGCTCGCGGCCGGCAAAGGGACCGCCGCCCAATCATTCTCCCTCATCACTACCGGGGCTTGCGGCGCGACCGTTACCGCCAATTTACAGTTGCAGGACGGCGCGGCTAAACTCGGATCAGTTCCCTTCACCTTCAGGCTCGGCCAGCTTCCAAACTCTTTTTCACAAAACTTCGACGCCGTAGCGCCACCGGCGCTGCCTTCCGGTTGGACCTCCTCAGCGACCAACGCCCAATCTCCCTGGGTCACAACCTCCGCCAGCTCCGATACCACGCCCAATTCAGCTTATTCGCCTGACGCCTCGAGCATTGGCCTCAACGAGCTGGATAGCCCGGTCATCGCGCTGCCACCGGGCCCCTCGCAACTGACTTTCCAGCAGAATTATGACCTCGAATCCGGTTACGACGGCGGTGTGCTGGAAATCAAGATCGGCTCCGGCGCCTGGACGGACATTCTTTCGGCGGGTGGCAGTTTCGTGAGCGGCGGTTACGTGGCCACACTTCCGACCGCCTGGAGCAATCCTCTCGGCGGCCGCCTGGCCTGGACTGGCACCTCCGGCACGTTCATCACTACCAGTGTTAATTTGCCCGCCGCCGCCGCCGGACAACCAGTTCAGTTCCGTTGGCGTTGCGGCACCGACAGCAGTTTCGGCAATACGGGCTGGTACGTGGACTCCATCAACATCAGCAGCTCGACTTATCTGTGCTGCTACACCCCGCCGAGCATCACCACCCAGCCTCAGGGCCAAACCGCTTCTCTGGGCTCCAATCCTGCTTTTTCTGTCTTCGCTGCAGGCAGTTATCCCTTTGCTTATCAATGGCAGTTCAATGGCACGAACATCCCCGGCGCAACTGCTTCCTCTTACACTCGCACGAACGCGCAGACGACTAACGCCGGCAGCTACTCTGTTGTCGTGACCAACGGGGGAGGCTCCATCACCAGCAGCAATGCAGTCCTCACGATCATCTCTTCTCCCTTTATCATCACCCAACCCACTAACGTGACGACCGGCCTGGGTCTGACAGCGAACTTCGCCGTGAACGCCACGGCTGGCGGTGAGCCTATTATCTACCAATGGCGTTTCAATAACGCCGCCATCCTCGGAGCGTCCTCTGGCAGTTTCACCGTCACCAACGTGCAAATGACCAATGCTGGATCTTACTCGGTCCTTGTCACCAACAGCCACGGCACGACGCCCAGCTCCAACGCAGTGCTTACCGTGCTCGATCCCTTCATCACCTCCCAACCCCAAAATCAATTCGTTTCTCCCGGCGGCACTGCGTTGTTCAACGTCACCGCCATCGGCACGTCGCCATTCGGTTACCAATGGAAAAAGAACGGGACCAGCCTTTCCGATGGCGCCCAAATCAGCGGCGCCCATGCCGCTACACTTACCGTGAGCAACGTTCAGACCTTGGATACGGGCACCTATGCGGTTCTGGTGTCCGATCCAAACGGGTCACTGCTCAGTTCCAACGCCACGCTTCTTGGGCCTTTTCCGCCTGTTATCGTTACTCAGCCGACAAACCAGACGGGCAGGGCGGGCTCCGCTGTTTCCTTCGGCGTCGGCGCCGCCGGACCCGGCCCGATCAACTATCAGTGGCAACAGCAGGGCGCTAACATCACTAATGGCCTCAAGTTCAGCGGCGTCACCAATGCCACCCTCACCATCTCAAATGCCCAGGGCGCCGACGCCTGGTACTATTCTGTCATCGTCAGTAACAGCTACGGGGCAACTGTCAGCACCAACGCGTTGCTCTCGCTCTGGCCAATGGTTTCCTGGGGCAGCGATTCCTCCAGCCAGGCCGATATTCCGCCGGGCATCAGCAACGTCATCGCCATCGCCTGCGGCGGCTCGCACGAATTGGCCCTGTTCGTGAATCACACCATGGCCGCCTGGGGTGCCGGCTCCTTGAACACCGGCGTAAGCCCTAACTTCGGCCAGGCCATCGTGCCGCCAGGTCTAACGAACGTGATTGGTCTTGCCGGTGGCGGTTTTCATACCGTCGCTCTCAAAGGCGATGGAACAGTCCTGGCCTGGGGCCTCAACACTTCCGGTCAAACAAACGTCCCTGCGGGCCTGAACAGCGTCGCAGCCGTTTCTGCCGGCACCTCATTCAGCCTGGCCCTCAAAATCAACGGCTCGGTCGTCGCCTGGGGCCAAAACACCTTCGGCCAGTCCACTGTGCCTGCCGGCCTGACTAATGTGATTTCCATTGCTGGTGGCGGTTTCTTCGCCATGGCCTTGCGCTCAGACGGCTCAGTCGTTGCCTGGGGCAGAAACAACCTCGGCCAAACCAACATCCCTCCGGGCCTCACAAACGCCATCGCCATCGCAGCCGGCAACGCCTTCGCCGCCGCTCTTCGGTCCAACGGCACAGTCCTGGCCTGGGGCGCAAACGATTCCAGCCAGACCAATGTCCCTCCGGGCCTGAGCAACGTCGTCGCCATCGCCTGCGGCACAAGCCATGTCCTGGCGCTCAAGAGCGACGGAACTCTCATCGCCTGGGGCTCGAACACCTCCGGCCAAACCAACATCCCACCCGGTCTCACCAACGTAGTCGCCATCGCCGCCAACGGCTCCGATAATCTCGTCCTCGAAGGCCCTCTGCCGCCACCGCTCCCGCCCCACATTGACGCCATCACCCGCCTCCCCAGCCAGGGCTTCGTGCTTCAAGTCAGCGGCGGCCCAGGCCATTTCGCCCTTGATGTCAGGCCCACTTTCTCCACCACCTGGACCCAACTCACCTCCCTCACCACCTACGGCGCCCTATTCCAATTCACCGACTCCCAAACCAATCAATCCTCTCGCTTCTATCGG
>PSRM01000201.1 GCA_003176045.1 Verrucomicrobiota bacterium
CCATGTGCGAAGACATCGCCATCCTGACCGGCGGCAAGTTCATCAGCGAAGATCTCGGCATCAAGCTCGAGAGCCTGAGCCTCGATGACCTTGGCCGCGCCAAAAGCATCACGGTGGACAAGGAAAACACCACCATCGTTGAAGGTTCCGGCAAGAATTCCGAGATCCAGGGCCGCGTGAACCAGATCCGCCGCCAGATCGAGGAGACCACCTCGGATTACGACCGCGAGAAACTCCAGGAACGCCTGGCCAAACTCGCCGGCGGTGTGGCCGTCATCAATGTCGGCGCTGCTACCGAGACCGAGATGAAGGAGCGCAAAGCCCGCGTCGAAGACGCGCTGCACGCGACTCGCGCCGCGGTCGAAGAGGGCATCGTCCCTGGCGGTGGCGTCGCGCTCATCCGCTGCCTGCCTGCCATTGACGGCGTCAAAGGCGAGAACGACGACGAGAAGATCGGCGTTGATATCGTCAAGCGCGCCATCGAGTTCCCGACCCGCGCCCTGGCCGACAACGCCGGCGTGGAAGGCTCGGTCGTGGTGCAGGAAGTCAAGAAGCGCAAAGGCAATGAAGGCTACAACGTCTCGACCGGCGAGTATGAAGACCTGGTCAAGGCGGGCGTGGTGGATCCCAAGAAAGTCACGCGCACCGCGTTGCAGAACGCCGCGTCCATTGCCGGCCTGCTCCTGACCACTGAATGTCTGGTGACCGAAATCCCGGAGAAGGAAAAAGCTCCGGCGGCGCCTGGCGGACATGGTGGCATGGGCGGGATGGATTACTAATTCCTGAATCGTTAAAAACGTTAAAAAGTTAAAACGTTAAAACGGTTGAAGGTCAGTTCGTAATCCGTTAAAAAAGTTTTGAATTGTTTTGACGCGAATGCGTCAAAGCGATTGAGACGTTAACGGAGGAACTGAGGAACATCGAGCGAGGCTGGAGCACGCCAGCCTCGCTTTTTTTGTCATCTTAATCCTAATCTTTCTCTTAATCTTAATTTCGGAACGGAGGGGAGCGCGGACATTCTTGTCTGCAGCAGATTTTTTCTAACCACGGATGAACACGGATGGACACGGATGCGGCGAAGCCGCCAGCAAAGGGTTAAATAGTTTAATTGAGTTAAATGGTTAAATGAGAAAACCGCGTTGTGCGCCTGCACCAGATTTTTTGCTCGAATTGCGCGGAGTTTTGTCCTTGGTATTGCGGATAGCACACGGACGCTGTTTGACTGGTCCTATACCCTGGGTTTAAACTCACCTGATGAAAGCAATTCCAGATCAGGTCGGCCAAGAGCTTCATGACAAGCAGACGTGACCGCCGGGTCGGCTATATGGGAACAAGTGCGCCAACGCGCTGCGTTCGCCTGTGAGTTTTGCGGAGTGTCTGAACTGCTGGAAGAACAACGCGAATTACTAGCCCAACAACGAGATTTACTTCGGCTCCTTCTTGGCCGCGAGTAAGGAGCGCGAACTCCCAATGGCCGTTTCCTGAAGTGGGCGCAGCTTCGGCCGAGTTGTTTTTGGTGCTTGAGCGCAACTCGCGGTGCTGATAGACTGCCTGCACCTAAGCCACCTCAAACCAGGAATGTTCGTCCATCGGGGACGAGACAAAAGGAAACAACAAAGTAGAAAGGAAATACATTATGGCAAAATTCATGTGCACTCATACGATCCCGCCCGGGAAGTTCACGACCGAACAAATCAAACAGTTCGCGCAAGCTGCGCAGCAGGACCCGAATGTGAAGGGCTACCGCAGCTTTGCGAACCTCGCTGAAGGCAAGGCGGTGTGCGTGATGGAGGCGTCCAATAAGGACGCGGTCGCGGCGTGGTTCCAAAAAATGGGGATGCCCTACGACACGATCACGAAGGTGGAGTTGGAGGGCGAACGAGGGTCGGTGCAGGCGGCGTGATATAGACCGCGGACTACTGACCACGGACCACTGACCACAACGGACGACGGGCTGCGGATTAGTGTGCGAAGGAGCAAAGCCGAAGCTCGAAGCTCGAAATCCGAAGCCCGAAGTCCGAGGCCCGAAGGGGAACAGCATTGAGCATTGAGGATTGAGCATTTGGCATTTTCCATTGGAGGACCCGCAGGTAAATGCACAGCGATTTTCGAGGAGGCGATCAGCTCGTAAATCGTAAATTGTAAATCGTAAATGGGAGAGGATTAAGAAGCCAGTCGAGGACGAGAACGAGGACGATGTATGCGCGCGATGGTTCTTTATGAGCAAGGAAAGCGTCTGAGGTCGCAGGAGGTGGAGCGACCGGAGGCGGGGCGGGGGCAGGTGTTGATTGAGGTGGGGGCTTGCGCGGTGTGCAGGACGGATTTGCACGTGGCTGATGGGGAGTTGAAGGAGCCGAAGCTGCCGTTGGTGCTGGGACATGAGATTGTGGGACGAGTGGCGGGGTTGGGAGAAGAGGCGAAGCGATTAAATGTTGGCGATAGGGTCGGGGTGCCGTGGCTGGGATGGACGTGTGGCAAATGTGGTTACTGCAAGACCGGACGGGAGAATCTTTGCGATTTCGCGAAGTTCACGGGATACACGCTGGATGGTGGCTATGCGCAGTACACGGTGGCGGATGAGAGGTTTTGTTTTCGGATTCCGGAGGCGTATTCGGATGCAGAGGCGGCACCGCTGCTGTGCGCGGGTTTGATCGGGTATCGGTCCCTGAGGATGACGGGCGAGGCGAAGCGCGTGGGGACTTATGGGTTTGGGGCGGCGGCGCATTTGATCACGCAGGTGGCGGCGTTTCAGGGTCGGGAGATATTTGCTTTTACGCGGACGGGGGATGAGCGCGGTCAGGAGTTTGCGCGGAGACTTGGAGCAGTGTGGGCGGGAGGTTCTGAAGAAATGCCGCCGGAGAAGTTGGATGCGGCGATAATTTTTGCGCCGGCTGGAGAGTTGGTGCCGATGGCGCTCAAGGCGGTTGCGAAAGGCGGGAGGGTGGTTTGCGGCGGGATTCACATGAGCGCGATTCCTTCGTTTGAATACGATTTGCTTTGGGAGGAGCGGAGTGTTTGTTCGGTTGCGAATCTGACACGGCGGGATGGAGCGGAGTTTTTCGAGATCGCGCCAAGAGTGCCGGTGAAGAGCACGGTGCAAGCGTTTCGGCTGGAGCAGGCGAATGAAGCGTTGGAGATGTTACGACGGGGACGGATAGAAGGCGCGGCGGTATTGATTCCTTAGCCGAAACGCAATGTTGCTGGTGTTTCTTTGGTGTTTGGAGTTTGGTGTTTGGTGTTTGGAAGTTGGTGTTTGCACCCCGTTGATTTTGGGGGCAATGGGGTGCAAGGTGCTTTACATGAGGTTGTCAGCGCATTGTTTGAAACGATACAAAGATATTGCCGTGCTGCTGCTGAAGCATCGGCGGCCAGGGATTCCGTCGAGGTTTGGACTTGAGGAAGCAAATCGTTGCCCTGAGAGAAAGGGGCGTGCCGGCAGCGCGGGAAGGATCGAGGCTACTGTTGAGGACGGAGACTCGGAAGCGGCGGAACTGCCAAATGATCTGGAGCGGTTGGGGCCGACATTCATCAAGCTGGGGCAACTATTATCGAGCCGGGCGGACTTGTTGCCGGAGCGGTATTTGAGAGGCCTGGCGAGATTGCAGGATAATGTCAAACCGTTTGCGTTTGAAAAAGTGGAATTCACAATCGAGAACGAGTTGCGGACGAGTTTGGGAGAAGTGTTTTTGAATTTCGAGGCAGAGCCGATGGCAGCGGCCTCGCTAGGACAGGTGCACCGGGCTACGCTGCGTGATGGGCGGTTGGTGGTGGTTAAGGTGCAGCGGCCAGGTATTGCAAAGCAGATCGAGGAGGACTTCGAGGCGCTTGAGGAGATTGCGCGATTTTTGGAACGGCACACCGAGTTTGGGCAGCGATACCAGGTGATGAGGATCCTCGAGGAGTTTGAAAACACGCTGGCGCATGAACTGGATTACAGGCGTGAGGCTGCGAATATGGTGGCGCTGGCAAGGAACTTGAGAGATTTCGAGCGGTTGCGCGTGCCGCTGCCGGTGCAGGAGTTCAGCACGCGCAAGGTGCTCACGATGGATTATGTGCCGGGGATAAAGATCACGGAGTTGCCGGCGTCGGTGTTGCGTAATCTCGATGGGGCAACGCCGCGTGAGGGCACGCGGCCTACAGCGAGCCTGGCCGACGAGCTTTTTCACGGCTATTTGAAACAGATTTTGGTGGATGGCATTTTTCACGCTGACCCGCATCCGGGGAACATACTGGTGACGGAGGATGGGAAGATTGGACTGCTCGACCTGGGGATGGTGGGGCACACGACGCCTTCCATGAGAGAGGCGCTGTTAAAGTTGTTGCTGGCGGTGAGCGAAGGGGAAAGCGATGAGGCGGCCACGACTGCCATCGCGATCAGCAATCCGAGCACGCAGTTCGATGAGTCCGGTTTTCGGCACAGGATCGGCCAACTCGTGGTGGAGCAGCAGAATACGACTCTGGAGCAGATGGACGTGGGCGGTGTGGTATTGGCGGTGGGCAGGAGCGCGGCAGATACGGGGTTGTTTGTGCCGACGGAGCTATCGTTGCTGGGCAAGACTTTGCTGCAACTGGACGAGATCGGACGGACGCTGGATCCAGAATTTGATCCGAACGAGGCCATCCGGCGTCATGCCCGGGAAATCCTCAACGAGCGGATAAAATCCGTGTTCACGAAAGGGAAGCTCTTCTCGACGCTGATCGAGGCGAAGGAGTTGGCGGGAGCGTTGCCTGGGCGGCTGAACAAAATCCTGGATGCGATAGGGAACGCGCAGTTGAACGTGAACGTCAAGCCTGGCGAGACGGAGTTTTTGGTGGAGAGCGCGCGGAAAGTGGCCAACCGGATTACGACGGGAGTGGTGCTGGCGGCATTAATTATCGGTGCAGCGCTGCTGATGCGGGTGCCGACTACGTTTGAAATTTTCGGGTATCCGGGGCTTGCGATGATCTGCTTTTTAGTGGCGGCAGGTGGCGGTTTCTTTTTGTTGGTGAATATCCTTTGGCAGGACCATAAGAGCAAACAGAAGGCGCGAGGGGCGAGGTTTGAGTAGGCGTTAAAACGTTAAAACGTTAAAACGTTAAATCGTTAAAAAGGTTAAAACGTTAAACCTCTCGGCGCTTGCCAGGGAGTTCGCAGTGTGCCATTGAATGAGGCTGCGATCGTGAGCCTCAAAAAGCTGACAGAAAAATTTAGGACAGAAAAATTTTCTAGCCGGAAATTTTTATGGCAGTTCGCCCTCTTTTGCCTTTCTCTCCATGCACACGGCGAATTGACGGCGAATCGGTTGCGGTGCGAATACCTGGAGAATCCGCTGGGGATTGATGCCGCGAAACCGCGGTTGAGTTGGATTGTGGATTCGCGGGAGCGGGCGCAGGTTCAGACGGCTTACCAAATCCTGGTCGCAAGCAGCGACGCCAAGCTGAAGGAGGATAAGGGCGATCTTTGGGATAGCGGGAAGGTGGCGTCGGATCGAACGTTGTATGTGCCGTACGGCGGGAAGGCGCTTGGCTCGACTCAGCGATGCGTTTGGAAGGTGCGGGTTTGGGATAGGGATGGGAAGGTTTCGACTTACAGCACGCCGGCATTTTGGGAAATGGGATTGCTGAATCCGCAGGATTGGCGCGGCAAGTGGATTGGGCGGACGGCGGATACGAATTCAAGTCCAGCGCCGCTGCTCCGGCGGACATTCGGGGTGGATGACGAGATAAAGCGGGCTCGCGTCTATATTTGCGGGCTAGGGTATTACGAGCTGCACATCAATGGGCATAAAATCGGAGATCATTTGCTGGACCCCGGCTACACGCGGTACGACAAACGGGATTTGTATGTCACCTACGATGTAACGAGAGATTTGCGGCAGGGGACCAACGCGATCGGTGTGATCCTGGGCAATGGCTGGTACAATGTGCACACTCGCGCAGCGTGGAGCTTCGATAAAGCACCGTGGAGGGCCGCGCCCAAGTTGCTGATGCAGTTACAGGTAGAGTATGCGGATGGCCGGATGGAAACCCTTGCGACCGACAGAAGTTGGAAAGCGAGCACGGGGCCAATTGTGTTCGACAGCATTTATGGCGGGGAAACTTACGATGCGCGACTTGAGAGGCCCGGATGGGACACGACGGATTATGACGATTCGGGATGGGCGAACGCATTAGTGGTTGCGGCGCCCGGCGGCAGGTTGACGGCGCAGATGATGCCAGCGATCAAGGTGGATCGGGAACTTATCCCGAGCCGGATCACGGAACCGAAGCAAGGCATTTTCGTGGTGGATATGGGACAGAATTTTGCCGGCTTCGCGGAGCTGCGCGTGCGAGGGCCGCCTGGGACAAAAGTCGTGATGAGATATGGCGAGCGGCTGAGCAAGGGTGGAATGCTGGACACTGCGGACATCGAGCAGCACGTCAAGCGGGCCGATCCGAGACAACAATTCCAGACGGACACTTACATCCTGAACGGAAAGGGCATGGAGAGGTGGCACTCGCGATTTACGTATCATGGGTTTCAGTATGTGGAAGTAACCGGTTTTCCGGGCAAGTTGTCGAAGGACAATTTGCGCGGAGTGTTCATTCATTCGGCGGTTCCGGCGGTCGGGGAATTTGAGTGTTCGAACCCGTTGCTCAATAAAATCTGGCAGGCAGCGCGCTGGTCGTATCTGAGCAACCTGCAAGGGATTCCGACAGATTGTCCGCATAGGGAGAAGAACGGGTGGACGGGAGATGCTCACCTGGCTGCCGAGCAGGGGCTTTTGAATTTCGATGCCGCGGCGGTTTATACAAAGTGGATCAATGATATTGCGGACGAGCAGCGACCGAATGGGATGTTGCCGGGCATCGTGCCGACGAGCGGATGGGGGTACGACTGGGGAAACGGGCCGGCGTGGGACAGCGCGTTTCTGCTGATCCCGTACTATCTATATGAGTATTGCGGGGACGAGCAGATATTAACCAACCACTACGAGGGAATGGCGCGGTATGTGGATTACCTGACGAGCAAGGCCAAGGATGGAATTGTGAGTATTGGGCTGAACGATTGGGCTCCATACAAGACGCAGACACCGGCGGATATAACTTCGACGGCGTATTATTATCGGGATACCTGCATTGCTTCGCTGGCGGCACATCTGGCCGGGAGAAATGATGTAGCGAACAAGTACGCGGACTTGGCGCAAATGATCGGGAAAAACTTTGATCGCAAGTTTTTCCCGGAAATAGGTCTGGGCGGCAGTGGTAGCCAAACGGCTTTCAGTTGCGCCCTTTACCAACTCCTGCTTTCGCCCGGGTGGGACGAAGGTCGTGTGCTTACAAACCTGCTGGCATCTATCGAAAGGAACAACTGGCACATTGATACTGGCATCCTTGGAGCCAAGTACGTCCTGAGGGCGCTCACTCAAAACGGACGCGCCGATGTCGCGTACCGCATTGCAAGCCAGCGAGATTACCCGAGTTGGGGGTGGTGGATCGAGCAAGGGGCGACGACACTCTGGGAACAGTGGAACGGGAGTGAGTCGCGAAATCATATCATGTTTGGGGACATCAGCGCCTGGTTTCACGAGGGGTTGGCAGGTATCTACCGCTATCCGTGGTGTTCTGTGTATAGGAGCTTCAAACGCTTCGAGATCAAACCAAATCCCGTTGGTGACCTTACTGCTGCCAGGGCGAAGTACGAGTCCGTCCGCGGCACGATTGTAAGCGACTGGAAAATCGAGCAGGGCAGATTTTATCTCAAGGCGACTATTCCAGCCAATACATCCGCCTCCGGTTGGTTGCCCACTTCAGATGTGAAGTCCGTTCAGGAAAGTGGTAACCCCGCAGCAAACGCCCCGGGTGTAGTACACCTGAGTCAGGTGGGAGAGCGGACCTATTTTGAGATCGGCTCCGGAACTTACTTCTTCACGTGCGACTTGAAGCGGTAGGCGTTTCTAAAAGCCTCTAAGAAGCTCAATGAAAAGCGGCATTCCCGCGCTTTAGTTTTGGTCGCGGACAAGCTGGTTTGATTACTCACGTGCAGAAGCAGAAAGCGTATAGAGATGGATATTGGCCAGTGTGGCGGTGCACTCAGAGCGTACGGTCGCATCGGGATCGCTAACGGAATGTTTCTGCAGGATGGGAACAGCGTCTTTGGCTGCCGCTCCTATGTATCTGAGGCATCTGGCAGCACTCAATCGCACCTTCGAATCGTCCCCTTCAACAAGGTTAATCAGCCCGGGAACGGCTGGTCCGGCCGAAGGTCCGAGCACTTCAAATCCATGTCTTGCCAGTGACTGGTCATTCCATGGTTTATTCACATAGCCGCTACGTACATACCGATTGTACGGCTGGGACAGACCAAGTCTCCAGGCGCACCGCCAAACAAAACTTCCGCAGCCCAAAGTTCTTCGGATTGTAGGGGGGACTTGTTTGTGCCCCGCCAGTTTGAGCAGGGTTGGGAGCGCATTGGTTCCCATGGCGCAGATTGCAACACGCGCCTCTTCGCGCGAACTTTCCGGCATGTTCCCTGCGTA
Organism: Verrucomicrobiota bacterium; assembly: GCA_003176045.1. Lineage (GTDB taxonomy): Bacteria > Verrucomicrobiota > Verrucomicrobiia > Limisphaerales > UBA8199 > PSRM01. The sequence continues at coordinate 8,499 of PSRM01000201.1, forward strand.
TTGCTCCAACCAGGCGGTGAGCTTCTTGCCATTGAATGAGGGCTCGCGATCGCGCAGGGCTTCGATAGCTATCGCGCCAGTTAGGCCGATCAGCAAGGTGGCCGCAATGAATTTAGTGCGCTTCTGCATGGAAGCTTTCTGCAAAGGAGGTGCGCTCCTTCGTCCTCAAAATGACCTCGGCTTTTCAGTTTGACGACCCGTGGGCGGGAGTATTCATCACGGCGTGTGTTCCAGGAAGAGGGAAGCCGTTGAAACGGCTGAGGAGCCTGTAGCGGTCGGTTGCACCGGGCTAAAGCCGCGGTGTTAATGAGAGAGCAAAAAACGAAAGCGTGGGAACGCCGCGGACTCCAAAGACTTCGTTCTCTACGTTTCCTTCTGTAACGCAAAGAATCCAGGCTGACAGAAAAATTTTTGGACAGAAAAATTAAGACGGTAAGATTAAGAACCATTTTCCTGCCGCTGCATTTTCCTGCGTTCTTTTCTTCAATCTTTCTGTCCTAAAATTTTTCTGTCAGCTCTCTTACGCAAACGCCTTCGGCATAACTTCCGGCGGGCCGACGCGGCGTTCGTAGTCGAGGATGATATTAATGGCCTCCTGGGGATCGTCCGTGATTTTGACCAGATCCATGTCGCCGGGGCTGATGAATTGGTGCTCGCGGGCCATGGTGGTGCGCATCCATTTGAGCAGGCCTTCCCAATAGTGGCGGCCGAAGAGGATGAGCGGATACTCGGGGATGCGCTGGGTTTGAACGAGAGTGAGGACTTCGAAGAATTCGTCGAGGGTGCCGAAGCCGCCGGGCATGAAGACGAAGGCGATGCTGTATTTGACGAAGCAAACCTTGCGTGAGAAGAAGTAGTGGAAGTGGATGGGGACGTTGGCGTAGCGATTGCCTTTTTGTTCGCGCGGCAGCTCGATGTTGAGTCCAACGGATTTTCCTTTGGCCTGAGCTGCCCCTTTGTTGGCGGCTTCCATGATGCCGGGGCCGCCGCCGGTGATGACCGCGAGATTATGTTTGGCGAGGCCCTTGGCCAGTTCGGTGGCGGCTTTGTAATAGGGGTCGGTGGGCAACATGCGGGCCGAGCCGAAGATGGTGACGCCAGGGCCGACTTGGGAAAGGATTTCGAATGAGTCCACGAATTCGGCCATGATGCGAAAAATGCGCCATGGATCTTCCTTGATAAAGGTCAGCTTCGTGTGGTCGTTCATGACTTGAGGTTAGTTAAAACGTTAAAACGGGGAAAGCTGAAACGTAAAGCGTGAAACGTGAAATGGAAAAACCTCCCTGACGGTCGCGGCTCTGTTTCTTTGCGTCTTTGCGTCTTTGCGTTAAGTCCTTTGCTCCGCGCTTTTGCGTTAAAAGCTGTTCAGTAAGGCACCACGCGATAAAAGCGGTGCGGGGTGGACGAGGGCGCGGGGCGGCCGTTTTGGCCGGTGTCCTGGAAGGTCTGCGCGCCGCCATTTGAGTTGGTGAAGGTGAGCATGGTTTGCCAGTTGGGCGAAGAGAGGCTGTCACTGGATTGGATTTGCCAGATCGTGTTGAGCGGTGTTTCGATGGATATGATGGGCGGGCTGGCTGAGGGGCATTGCACCGTGGGCCGAGGAAGGATGGGATGGTAAGTGAGAGATTGGAGGCTGAGGTCGAATGCGACGTCGTCATAGTTGCTGCCCCAAGTGTTTGGAAGCTGGACGGCGATGGTGTTGGTACCGAGCTGGAGCGTGGAGATGAAAGGAGTCAGGTCAAAGTAGCGGGTTTCATTTCCCTGGAGTGTGACAACATCAAAAGTAGTTTTGATTTCGGTGCCGTTGATCCAGATGCGCAAGGGGTTAACGTCCGTACAGGTAGCCGAGAGCAATAGTTCTTCGATATTGGTATTGGCGACGTTGAAATGTGAGCGGAAGTAGTAGTTGGGGAGGAATTGCGTTACGCGCGTTACGATGCCCGTGGGGCCGCTGCCGTTGCCGAGTTTGGCTTTGCCGAGAAGCCAATTGGTATCAGTGAAGGTGGATGTGAACCAGTTTGTAGGAGGGGAATTTGTAAAATAACCCCAATAACTGCCGAAGGAGATTAGAGAGGTCCAGTTGGTTGCGGTGGGTGGGGGAATCCGGCGGAAAAACACGTTATCGAGGTAAATAGAACCGCTGCCGGTTCCGGTGCCGTTCATGTTGTAACGATGCCAGATCTCGATGTTTGGGAACCCGGCGGGCAGTTGGAACGTGCGATTCTCGTAATTCCAGTCGGTATTGGTGGTGCCGATCACGAAGTGCGGAGTGAAGTAGAATGGATACGGCAGGCTGGGGCGGTTATTGGTATCGTAGCCGGTTTTGGTGGAGCCCCATTCGATCCAATGCTCGGAAGGTTGGGAGATGCCGGTGCTTTTGAAGAAGGCGCCAAAGCTGTAGAAGGCGCCCGGGGTAACGTAGATGGTAGAGTCGGGAATACCGTACTGATCGTATTGGGCGACGGTGCCGCTGGTGCCCTGGTTTTGGAGGAGGATCTGCATGGCTTTGTTGCCCTGGTAAGCCAGGTTTGTCGTGGCGGTCATGTTGGTCATGCCTACCGAACCAGTGAACCATTTGTCCCAGTGACTGTTTTCGTTTTCCTCGAAGCCGGAATTCGCGACGAGGTTGCTGTTGAGCAGTGAAAGGACAGCGAATGGAGCGGAGGGAACGGTGTTGGTGTTATAGACAGCGCGGACCTCGTAAAAATAAAGCCAGCCGGGTTTGAGGCCGAAATCGGTGTAGGAGTTAGTGTTGGAAGTGACGGCGGCCACTTGCTGGAAGGGGCCGGTGGATTGGTTGGCCCGGAAGACACGGTAGTATTGCGCGGGCGCGGCATTGCTCCATGTAAAACTTGCGCGGTTGAAACCGGACGTCTTGCTAGTGATCCATGGCGTGCCGGCTGGATACAGGGAGGCGCCACGATTTCCGTCGCGGTGCATGTTGCCGCGGTGCGTTGCCCAGGAGACAAGGTTCGTGGAGGTTGCGCCGAAGTTGTAAACGTACACCTGCCCGGAGAGTGCGCGGAAAATGACATCCAGCCGTCCTGTGCCTTCCACATCAGCCATGGCCGGAATGTGTTTAATGCCGCCGGGAATCGGCACGGATTGCTTGAGCGTGCCGTCCAGAGCGTAAATCCGCAGGTCGCCGGTTGAGGGATTTGCGCCTGGGTTGTAGGTGCCGACGATGATCTCTTCTTCGCCATCCCCGTCAACGTCACCGACAACTGGTGGCGTAGGCAGGAGTGGATAAAAATCTTTGGGCCAACCGGGGCGATCCACCAACTCTGTTCCGTTCCAGTATCGGAACGTCAGCTCGTAAGAATGGTTCCATCCCAGCACGTCAATGTGGTTGTCGTGGTCCGGGTTGCAGGGGATGAGAGAGGCGCTGTTGAGCCAGCCGAGATTGTTGGTGTAGCTGATCGAGGGCAGCCAATTGCGCCAGAGGATCGTGCCATCGTCGTCCAGGATGGTTTCGTTCGGTTGCCAAAGAGTGCTGAGCTGAGTGCCGGCGACCAGGACCTCGTCCAAACCGTCGCCGTCAATGTCAGCAGTATAAATATCAATCGGCAGCTCATACGAGCCGGTCATGAGGCGCTGGTTCTTGCCGAATTGTTTATGTAGCATGCCTTTGCCCCAGAGGCCGAAGGGCTGTGATCTGTCGAATGCAACCACGCTATCGCTGTCGTTAAGTTCATAGATTTTTTGCGGCCCGGTCGGCGTGGCGTGGCCTGTGATGAGGCCGGATTCGACCAGTTGATGCATGTGATAAACGAAGGTTTGTTTGCCAGTGGTGGCGTTGAAGGTCACGATGCCGCCAGACCAGTCTTCACCCTGAGTGCCCCAGGGCGAGCCGCCGTATATTTGCGAAATGAATGGGTTGTAGTCCTGTGCGCCATTGATGGGATCGGGCTGGATTTTCCAGGCGGTGATGACCTCGTTGGTGCCCGTGCCGCCGAGATCCATCACCATGGGCGGCGAGACTTGGGATGAGAAAACGGCGGCGTTAGGAAGTTTGGTAATCCAGGTATCGGTCGGGGACCAGTAGAAACCGCCTGTGAGGGTCTGATAGCCGCCGTTAGGCACGTAAGTGGTCGAGTCAACGGTGTTGGACCAGAGAATGGAACCGTTCCCACGCATGGCGATGACATGATTGCCGCGGGTGAAAATGATTTCATCGAAGCCGTCATGATCCAGATCGTAGAGTGTAGGCGAGACGTTAATGACATCACCGCCCGCAGCGTAAGGGAATCCGGGCAGCCGCTGGCCGGAGTAAGTGAACGCATCGAGAAACCAGTTTCCGGAGGAGTCCCGGTAGGGAACAACAATCTGAAGGCCGGCGGCACTGGTGAGCTTGCCGATGCCGATAGTGCCCAGTTCCCAGCCACTGCTGTCGCCGGCCGGAAAGGAGGCGACCTGGGTCGGCGATGCGGGACAGGGATGGCAGAAAAGGGAAAGCGAGAGAAAAGCCAGCAACAAAGCGCTCGAACGTGGAACTTCCCTGCGGAACCGCTCTTTCAGGTCGTACATCAAAACTATTTCTCAACCTCAGACTATCTATTTGAGGAAATAGGGACGAGAAGAAAGTCCGCATGAGGTCAAGGGAAGATAGAGAACTCGCCCTTGCCCAGGAGGATTCAAACACGCGGGCAAGATGCCCGCGCTCCCAGGCGGCGCTCCGGGGTTGAAGTCACGCGCCAGAACACGCAAACTGGCAGCGTGAGAATCTCTGGCGAGTCCAAAGCTGCGCTTGTGGCGACCACGGCGCCCGGGATGCAGGAGAAGACCTGCACGCGCCGATGCATTATTGGCCTGAGCCTTTTCCTGGCGACGTTCGCCCTTTACTTCCCCGCCCTTTATCACGAATTCCTCGTGTATGACGACCAGCAATATGTCACAGAAAATCCTCACGTCCGCGCCGGTTTGACCTGGCACGGACTGGTTTGGGCTTTTGGCACAAAGGCAGGCAACTGGCATCCGCTGACCTGGCTGTCACACATGCTCGATTACAGCGTTTACCATTTGCATCCCTGGGGCCATCACCTCACGAGCGTGTTGCTGCACGCTGCCAGCAGCGCGCTACTCTTCATGGTGCTAAGTCGCGTGACCGGGACTATGTGGCGCAGCGCCGCCGTCGCGGCGCTCTTTGCCTGGCACCCACTGCACGTCGAATCGGTCGCCTGGATTTCCGAGCGCAAAGATGTGCTCAGTGCGTTCTTCTTTATGCTCACGCTGGCGGCGTATGAACGATATGTAGTTAGTAGTCAGTGGTCAGTAGTCAGTAGTCGTGCTCGCACCGGCTGGTATTTTGCAACTCTGGTTTTCTTCGCGCTTGGGTTGATGAGCAAGGCGATGGTCGTAACGCTGCCGTTCGTGCTGCTGTTGTTGGATGTATGGCCGTTCGGGAGAGTGTCAGATGTCGGAGGGGGAGTGTCAGGTGTCAGGTGTCAGGTGTCAGGTGGTAGTCACCGACCCATGGAAGCCGATAAGCCTGATACCCAGAATCCAGCATCCAGTATCCATCATCCAACATCCACCATCCAACATCCACCATCCATCACCAATCATCCAGCATCCAGCCACCCTATTTGGCGAATCCTGGTTGAGAAGCTTCCCTTCATTTTCCTGACGCTTCCTTGCATTTGGCTCACGCTTGTGGCGCAGCAATCGGCGATGGTTTCAAAGGTCGGCCTTTCGATTGGGCAACGACTGGAGCACTCGCTGCTGGCTTACATACATTACTTGGGCACGCTCTTCGTGCCCATTCGGTTGGCGGTTTATTATCCGTATGAGAAACAGGTGCCGGGATGGGAAGTTGGATTGGCGGGGTTGGTGGTGAGCGGGATTAGCCTGTTGGCGGTTGCCAGGTTCAAAGTTCCAAGGTTCAAGATTCAAAGTTCACCGGCCGAAAAAGTTGACGACAAAGTTAACGACAAAGTTCAGGAGCGAGATTGGGGCTGGCTATTCACTGGCTGGTTCTGGTTTTTGGGGATGCTTGTGCCCGTGATCGGCCTGGTGCAGGTGGGCGATCAGGCTTGGGCCGATCGCTACAGTTACTTGCCCTCGATTGGATTTTTCATAGCCGTGGTCTGGGGACTCTCTGAATTCAAGGTTCAAGGTTCAAGGTTCAAAGTTCAAAGTTCGACGATCCTACTCCGGCGCTCCCTCACGGTCGCGGCTCTGTTCGTTGGGCTCTCTCTCCTGGTGACCACCTCCATCCAATTGAGCTATTGGAAAAATACGCGCACCCTGTTCGAACACGCGGCGAAGGTCACAAAAAACAATCCCCTGGCCGCCACGCTTCTCGGCAGCCTTCTCGATAAAGAAGGCAAATTCGACGAAGCCATTGCAAAATACCACGAGGCCCTTGGCTACTCCCCGAAATTCCCCGAAGCTCATGTCTGCCTGGGCCACGCCCTGGACCAACAGGGCAAGTTGGACGAGGCCATCGCTGAATACAAAAAGGCGCTCTGGTACAAACCCAGTCAGGAAGAGACTCTCATTTTTCTGGGTGCTGCGTTAGCTAAGAAGGGCCTGCCCGACGACGCAGTAGCCCAATATACGGCCGCGCTCAAGGTGGATCCCGAATCCGCGGTCGCCCATAACGGCCTGGCTAAGTTGCTTTACGCCAAAGGTCAGCTTGATGAAGCGATGCTTCACTACCAGGAAGCGATCAATTGGGACCCCGAGTTCTCTCAGGCCCATAATAATCTTGGCATATTGTTGCTCCAGAAGGGCCGTTTAGCGGAAGGCACCGCCCAGCTTCGAGAAGCTCTGCGCCTCAAGCCAAATAACCCGGAAACCCAACTCAACCTCGCCCAGGCACTGACTCAACAGGAACAATGGAGCGAAGCCGCCGCGCTCCTCAGCAAAATCGTCTCCAGCGAAACGCCCGATCCGAATGTCCATTATCAATTCGGCAAAGCGCTGGACCATTTGCACAAAACGCGCGAAGCTATGGGCCAATACGCCAGTGCTTTGCTCTTACGGCAGGATTTCCCCGATGCCCTGGACGCCCTCTCCTGGATCCTGGCCGCGTCCCCGGATCCGGCCTGGCGCAATGGCGCCGAGGCGCTGAAAATGTCCCAACGCGCCTGCGAATTAACCGGCAACAAAGACCCCCTCAAACTCCGCACCCTGGCCGCCGCATACGCCGAAACAGGCCGCTTTACCGAAGCCGAGGCCACCGCGCGCAAAGCGCTCGATCTCGAGACCTCAGCAGCAAACAAGGAAATGCTTGAGCGTATGGTCGAGCAGTTCAAAGCCTCCAAAGCTTGGAGAACTGGAGGCTGACCATGAACCTCGCCTAACCTGTAACTATTCAAGCGAAGGAACGCTAATAATCGCTAATAGAACGCTTATAGTGATTTCTACCTTAAGCAGCCACGCAAGATCCTCCGTTTTTCATTAGCGTTAGACTAGCACAGATTAGCGTTCCGATTGAATAGTTACGGCTAAGTTTAATTCCTTCGGAAAATAAGCGAAAAACCTGCGGTACGAGTACACTCATTTTTCCTGTTGACGAAGGCGTTCTACTATGGAATTATGAGTGTGCTCATATTTGTGGCATTTCATGAAAGCTCATCTACAACGCTCGAACTCAGGCCGCCGTCAAGCCGTTGCGAACCGGGCCAAACCCGGCAAACGCATCATTAAGAAACAACGCACCAAAGAGCGCATACTGGAAGTCGCGCTGGATCTGTTTTGCAGAAAAGGGCTGCACGGCGCCACAACCAAAGAAATTTCGCGTAAAGCCGGCATAGCGGAAGGCACTTTGTTTAACTATTTCGAGACGAAGGAGGACCTCGCTCTTTATTTTTTTGAAAAAGAAGCTGAAGAGGTGATGAAGTGGTTCGCTGCGGAAAAAAGTCTGCGGCGGGCCCCGTTGGCAGAGCAGCTATTTTCGGTCATTCAACGCCAGTTGGACTATATCACGCCTTACGAAGCGTTTATTGGCGAGGTTGTGTTTCGCTCGTTGCAACCGCGTTCCAAGTTGAATCCGCTGAGCCTCGAATCGCAGGAGAGGTGGATTGGGTATCTGCGCTTTATACGGGGCATCCTGGAAGCGGCTGAAAAACGTGGAGAAATCCCCGAGTTAGGCGACCTGGGCGCGTACGCCTTTGCGGCCTATTACATGGGCATCGTCACTTACTGGCTCCATGACAACTCCCGAGGCAAACAAAAGACCCTGGCTCTATTAGACCGCTCTCTGGCAATGGCCCTGGCGATTCTGCGGAAAGGAGATTGGAAATGGTAGTAAAACCGGACGCCGGCTGGAGACGCAACTTGCGGATGGGCAAGCTTGGGCTGGATTTAACGGCCAGCTATTTGGGCACTCAGGTAAAGCAGTTGTTTTCTAGCAAGGCCATGCGCGGGGCGCGACGCCAGGCTAACAATCGGAGAAATGCCCGCCTTTTGCGCAAGGAACTGCAGGAGTTGCGCGGCCCGGCGATGAAGCTTGGCCAGATGCTGAGCATGCAAACGCAGATGGTGCCCGAAGAGATGGTTACCGAGCTGACTGCGTTGCAAATGCAAGCTCCGCCAATGCATCCGACGCTCATGCGCGCGCAAATCAAAGCGGCTTTGGGCCGCTATCCTGAGGAGATATTCAGGAACTTTTCAGACGAACCATTCGCCGCGGCTTCCCTGGGCCAGGTTCATCGAGCCTGTGGTCCTGACCATGAGCCTCTGGCCGTAAAAATCCAATATCCGGCGATGGCCGAAGTTATTCGCACCGATTTCCAGGCACTTCGGACGTTGGCCCTGCCGGCGCGCATCAGCCGCCATCTGAACGGTTCCATGCTTGCGGAAATTCAGCGCGGCATTTTGGAAGAAACCGATTACGTGCGAGAAGCCAAAAACCTGGAGTATTTTCGGCGACATTTGGGAGACCTTGCTTTCGTGCGCGTTCCGGCAGTGTATTGGGAATGGACGTCCAATCAGGTTCTAACCATGTCGTTTGTTCCCGGCTTGCACCTGGACCAATTCCTTGCTCGAAAGCCATCACAGGAAATTCGGGATTTGGTCGGGCGCCGGCTCCTGGAGTTGTTTGTGAGGCAATTATTTCAGCTTCGCGCGATGCAGGCAGATCCACATTCGGGAAACTATCTTTTCGACGAGGATGGCACCATCGGCCTGGTGGATTTTGGTTGCGTAAAATACTTCAAAAAAAGCACCGCCGACTATTTTCGCAAGGTCTGGTTGAATAAATGCGAAGACGATCGCGATAAGTATTTCCGGCTGCTGGAACCTATGTTCGAACGAGACCGCATGCCAACGGGGACCAGCGCGCGCAATGCCATGATCGAGATGACTCGCTTTTACAACCGGCTTTATCCGGTGGACCCCAAACACGCCGACGCCTGCTTCGATTTCGGGGATGGAGCATTTCTCAAGGAGATGATTCAACTGGGCAATCGTCTACTGCGCCATCGTTTCCTGGCGCCTGAATTCGTGTTCCTGGGGCGAGCGGAGTTAGGCCTCTATCAAATGTTGCATCGGTTGCGAGCACAGGTCCCGACCAGCAAGATCGCCCGCGCGAGCCTGGCCGTCGCGGGGCTGCCAGAGGGCGTTTGAAACGGTCGCCATAATTGCAGCGAGCGCATTTTGATACAGCCGCTCCGTGCCCCTCTCGGGACTGCTGCAGAACGTCAAGGCGCTCAGGGCAGAGCCACCGAATCCTGGATTTTCTTTAAATCCAGGGCCTGTGCAGCTCCGTTCACCGGCGCATTCCAGTTTTGATCGGCACGCAGCCCGCGCCAGTTCCAATGCTCCGAATGTCCATCGGCGAAAGCCAAAGTGGCTCCGAATGAATGACGCACCGTGGGCGAGTTCTGCCAGATCATGGTCAGTTGAACCGCAAAGTACCCGTCGTCAATTGTGTTGATGCTCTCGTCCAGGAATGTCAAAGCCGCCGAGGGCGCGGGCCTGACGATCTGGCCCGTCGTTTTGAAAGGTGGATAATTCATGCCGAGAACCCAACTTGTGTCATAGACGCCATAAGAGGCAGCGTCCGCGGCATCCGCGGCTCCCATCCGCCCGTTGAGCGAAACCGTTCGGCATGGAAACACCCCGTGTAGCATGACCGGTTCGGTGCATTTGTAGATGCCGAAGGCGGTGTTATAGGGATACAGCTTGCAGTTTTGGAGGTAGAATGTGTTGGTGGCTTCCGCTGGTTTCGAGATGTCTCCAGCCACCCAGGAATCGGGCGAAGAATCCCCCGAGGGGTATGACATCCAGTTATGGGGCACATGCTCGCTGTTATCTCCGGCGTACATTACCCAGCAGACATCCAACTGCTTCATATTGTTCTGGCATGAAATGGAGCGAGCTTTGGCTTTGGCCCTCGCAAGGGCTGGCAGCAGCATGGCTGCCAGGATTGCAATGATTGCTATAACCACTAACAACTCGATTAAAGTGAAGCCCTCCGCTCGAAACCCGAAGCCAAGCCCGGGACGAATGGGCGTGAGCGGTTTCTCAATGTCGTGTTCGCTTGCGAAGAAAGCAAAGCTCCAGCGAGTGTTTGGGAAGGAATCTCCCCTCGAAGTCGATCCACGACCGCTCTCAGGCGGTGATTCGGACATGGTATGAATAGATGATGGTTCTGCACATTAGTCAAGACCGAAACGACCGAAATTACAAGTAACCGGTGGTTGAGGGAATTTGAGTAGAGAGCGAGGGTCACACCCACGACTTCTTTATCAACCACGTCTTGATGAGCTGGGTCAGGCCGACGTAGCAGAGCAGGGTCACTATTAGGAAAGGCCAGTAGGCAAGAGGAAGCGGGACGAAGCCGAGCTTGGCCGAAAGCGGCGAATACGGCAGCCAGGCACCGATGGCCATGATGACCAGCGTGGTGATGGTGAGCTGCCAGCTTGCACGAGATTGAATGAAAGGGAGCAGGTTGGTGCGGATGACGTGGATGATCAGGGTTTGAGTCATGAGCGACTCGACAAACCAGCCGGTGCTGAACAGCGCGGCGGCGTAGGTTTTATTGGGATCATCAACTGCGCCCGCAAAGCGGGGCAGCAGATCAGCAGGCGGCACAAGGGCCAAATCGTTGCATTTGAAGAAAAACCACATCAGCAGAAAAGTCGTGTAGTCGAAGATGGAACTGATGGGGCCGATGAACAGGATGAACTTGGCGATTTCGCCGATGTGCCAGGGCCGGGGTTTGGCGACTTGTTGCTGGCCCACATTGTCAGTCGGGATGGGCACCTGGGAGAAATCGTAGAGGAGGTTGTTGGTGAGGATCTGAAGCGGTTGCATCGGCAGGTACGGCAGCCAGGCGCTGGCGCCAATGACGCTGAACATGTTCCCAAAATTCGAGCTGGCCCCCATCCGGATGTACTTAAGGATGTTCACGAAAACTTTGCGGCCTTCCAGGACGCCTTCTTCGAGCACCAGCAAGCTTTTCTCCAGCAGAATGACGTCAGCCGATTCCTTGGCGATGTCCACAGCGTTGTCCACGGAGATGCCGACGTCGGCAGCGCGCAGAGCCGGGGCATCGTTGATGCCGTCGCCCATGAAGCCAACGACGTGGCCGGTGCGCTGGATGGCTTTCACGATGCGCTGCTTGTGCGCGGGGGAGAGGCGAGCGAAGACATCCGTCGTTTCCACGGCCTCGGCTAGTTGGGTGTCTGATAGCGTTTCGACCTGGTTGCCCAGCAGGATTTTGTCGGCGTTGATACCGACTTCCCGGCAAACTTTGCGAGTCACAAGGTCATTGTCACCTGTCAGTACCTTCACCGCGACACCATGCTGGCGCAGGACGGCGATGGCTTTGGTGGCGGTGTCCTTGGGCGGGTCGAGGAACGCAAGGTATCCGGTGAGGACCAATTCCGATTCATCGGCTTTTGAATAGGCCGGGCGCTTGTCAATCTTCTTTGTTGCCACGGCCAGCACCCGGAAGCCGTCCTCGCTGAGATCGTTCACCTGCTCGATCAGGTTGCCCACCAGAATCGGCTCCATCGGGAACGACTCACCTTCGCTCTCGAAGTGTGTACACTTGGCGAAGACAGCCTCCGGCGCGCCTTTGCAAAGCAATTGCCGCTGGCCGTCCGGCCCCTCGACCACCACCGACATCATGCGGCGCGAAAAATCGAATGGGATTTCATCCACCTTGCTGAATTGATCAAGAGAGAGTTCCCGATGCAATTCCTGGTGCTGGAGTACCGCGCGATCGAGCACGTTCTTGAGCCCTGTCTGAAAGTGGCTGATGAGATAGGCGTCCCGGAGGACTTCCTGATTCACGTTTTTGAAAACGTCGCAATAGATTTCGAGAATGACATGGTCCAAGGTGAGCGTCCCGGTTTTGTCGGTGCACAAGACGTTCATCGCGCCGAAGTTTTGGATTGAGTTGAGGCGCTTGACGATGACCTTCTTTTTGGACATGGCCAGCGCGCCCTTGGAGAGGCAAACCGAGACGATCATCGGCAACATTTCCGGAGTAAGGCCAACGGCGACCGCCATCGCGAAGAAGAACGCCTCCATCCAATTGTGCTTGAACAGGCCGTTGATCAGGAACACCAGCGGCACCATCACCGCCATAAACGAGATCATCAGCCAGGTGAACTTCTTCACTCCGCGCTCGAAAGCTGTCTCCACGCTTGTTCCCGTCAGGCTCCGGGCGATTTTGCCGAAATAGGTGTTTTGCCCTGTGGCAACTATGGCTGCGGTAGCCGACCCGGTTTCGACGCTGGTGCCCAGGAAACAGAGGTTGGAGCGTTCGATGGGGGAAACGTTCTCGCGAGTATCGCGCGCATCGGTTTTTTCGACCGGCATGGATTCGCCGGTGAGCGTGGCCTGGATGACGAAAAGGTCCTTTACCGAGAGCAGGCGCACGTCGCCCGGGATCATGTCGCCGCACGAAAGCTTCACAACGTCTCCGGGCACGAGCTGTTGCAGGGGAATCTCCCTCGGTTGGCCATCGCGTACCACGGTGGCCGTGACGCGGATCATGGCCTTGAGCTTGGCTGCGGCGGTATCGGCGCGGGTTTCCTGAATAAACCGCAGCGAGACGCCCAGGAAAACCATCCCCAGCATGATCGCCCCGGTAATGGGATCGCCCTGGGGCGCCACAAACGATACCGTGGCCAGGACCGTGAGCAATACGACCAATGGATTGCGCACGGCCACCCAAAGCCGCTGAAGCCAATCGTGGCGCTTCTCGCGCGCGACTTCGTTCGGCCCGTATTGCTCCAGCCGCGCGGCGGCTTCTTCTTCGGTCAGGCCGGAAGGAACGGTTTTGAGCGCCTGCAGCACCTCTGAGGCATCTTTTATAGCCGCGTCGCGGACCGAATCCGAAACACGGTTGTTGGCTGGACTTGCTATGGCCGCCATAAGGCGGGAGCAGAATAACGGACGCGGAAGGAGATGGAATAGGAAAATTGGAAATCAAAACGTGAAACGTGAAGAGTGAAACGTAAAAGTGATGCGTCACGTGTGATTGCTTAGAATTGGAACAAAGACTCAAGAGGTGGACAGAGGTTGCTTGCTCGGTGGCCTGTCCGTCCACCGTAACTAACTTGAGGTAGCTGGGCAGAGTCTCCGGGTGAAATTCGCCTGGGTTCGCCTGTAATTCAAAGGACAGAAGCGGTTGCTTCACTGGGAAGAATTTGCCGCGCTGTCAACGATTTTAATTTGCGAAAGACTCTGCATGAGAATTTGTGCGGAGCCAAGGTGCGCTCCGGCCGTGCCTTCTACGATGACTGTTTTGCCAACCAAGGGCCGGAGGCGGGGCTCCTGGAATTCGGCTGGATTGGAATCGATTCGAAAGGCCAGGGTGAGGGCGCTCTTGTAGTTTTCGGCGAAGTTCAGGTAATAGAAAGTGCCCGAGCGGGAGGCGCCAAACTTCACGACTTGTCCTTTCACTTTTATGTGTTCGCCTTCCTTTTTCAGGATCGTTGCGCCGTCACGAGGATCCAGGAACCCGTCCGAATCTGAACTGGTGACCGGACGCGCTTTTGCGACTTGGTTCTCGGGTGAAGGAACCAGTTTTTCAGGCGCGGCGCCAAATTCCCGAGCCAGATGACGATATAAAGCGGCGGTTTCAGGTCGCTCTCCTTCGACCAGGTTTGCGAGTTGGACATAGGCGAGCGAATTGGACGGGTTCAAATCCAGAGCCTGAGCGAGGGCCAAAATGTTTTCTTCTTTGGCCAATCGCTCAGAATAATCGTGAACACTGATAGTAGATTGGAAGTTGATTGACCGGCTCCCACGGTCGGCAAGGTACCATCTTCCCCATTTGACCAAAGGCCCAGCGGTATCGGCCGAGACAAGAATAGCACGCAGGTTTTCAATTTTGGATTCGCCATCGCCGATGAATTCGGTGACGCTCGCTTCGTTCAGGCGAACTCCTGCGACCGCTTCCGCAAGCTCAACCAGCCAGCCTGGCGGGGAGCCCAGGACCGCCTGCCATGGGTAGATCGCAACCGTATTGCCCCTGCCGCCTAAGGTCAGAATTTTGGTTCCGTCCGGGCTGAACGATGCCCAAGGCGGGCCGATGCCATGATGGAAAGGAACGGAGAGGGCGCGCCCGGTTTGAATATCCCAAACCACCGTCGTTCCGTCCTCGCTGGTGGTTAGCACCTCACGATTATCCGGACTGAAGCAGCCGCCTCTGAGACCTGCGGCATGCAATAATTCAGCAACGGGCCTTTTTGTGGCGCGCTCCCAAACGCGCGCGGTGCCGTCTGAGGAGCAGGTCAGCAGGAGCTTATCGTCCGAGGTGAAACACGACGAGACAACGCCGTGCCCGTGCGGATAGCGTTGCAACGGTTGGTTTTTGGGGGAGCGCGCGTCCCAAAGCTGGGCGGCATCGGCTCCGCCGCCGGCAGAAGTGACGAGCCATGCGCCGTCGTAACTAAACCGGGTCTCCCAAACCCACCCCTGATTGCGCGTCAGCGGTTCGCCGAGTATTTCCGCGGTTGGAAGGCTCCTGATTTCCGCGCGATAACGTTTATAGGCTACCGCGAAGCTGCGGCTATCCGGGCTGACCGCCAGGCACTCTACCGCGCCGACCGAGTTCGTGAATTTCGCAACAACGCCTCCACTCCTGGCGTCGAAGATATTGACCGAACAGAGTGCGGTTTCATCCCAACTGTACTTTTCTCCCTCTCCGCTCAAAAGAATCTTTCCATCGGGACTGAATACCAGGGCAGAAACAGCGCTCGAATGGGCGGGCTGGCTCCAGAGCAGGTTCTGTCGTGACAAATCCCAAACTCCAACAACTCCGTCTCCGGTGCCCAGCGCAAGCAAGGAGGCATCATGGCTAAAGACAGCGCTATTGATGCGATGGCCAGCAATGGCCGGGTTAGAAATTCTGGAGCCGTCTTCAGCGCTGAAAACGAACACCGCACCGTCCTTACCGACGGCGACGACTTGCCGACCTGCGGTGTCGTATGAAGCAAATTCCACCAGACCCGAAAGCGATAGTGTCAACGGCACGGCCCGGCCTGGCCGCACATCCCAGAATCGGCTGCGCAGTTTATTTGTTCCACCCACTTGCCGGGCCTGCACAGTTAACAAGAACTGCCCCGATAGATTCAATTCGATCCCACAAAGGCCTCCGGAGGGATCCCCGATTTGAAATTTCTCGCTAGAGAGCTCGCTCCAGACCAGATTCCAAATTTGCGCCTCCTTGGTCCGAAGCGACGTTGCGAGAAGACGTCCATCTCCGCTGATCGAGAAGTCAAAGGCGTTGGGGGTTTCCGGGGTTGCGAACCCGGACTTGCCAGTCAGGAGGTCCCAAACCTGTACCGATTTGCGGGCGATGACAAGCTGACGGCTGTCCGGGGTGAAAGCCGGACCGCTGCTGGAAAACAAGGGGGTGGGAAGGCTGGGCATGACGCGCTCTCCTGTGTGCGTATAGAAAACCTCCGTGCTGTTTTTGCAAGAAACGGCGATCTTTTGCCCATCATCGCTAAAAGTTGGCTCCTGCCCTGAATCAAACTCTCCGTCATAGTTGAGTCGCGAAATTTCCTTTCCTGATTTCTTGTCAACGATTGCCTTGCCAACAAGCCGCACGTCGGGAGAAGACCTCCTTGCTGCGGCTCGCGAGATGAACCCTGCCGGGGTCCTAACAGGAAGGGGGAAATCGCTTTGGTTCAGCAACGAAACGATCCGAGTGGCTGCGACCAGGTTGCCTGGATTGAGCCGGGTGCCACGGGCAAAGTAGGCCAGGGCTTTGGTTGTCTCTTTCTCGCGGACCAAGCGGTCGCCTTCTGTGACCAGGGCCATCGAAAGCGCCTCGTTTGCCTGCCGGCGTGCCAGCTCGGCCTTATCGCGCTCGACCCGCTCGGCTGCGGCGTTCTTATCAGCGCGGACGGCTTCGCGCTCCGCGCGCTGGCGCTGTACGTCAGCCAACCGTTTCTCCTGGGTCGCGCGCCATGCCTGCCACGTCGTGCCCACAAGGCCAAGGATGAGGGCAGTGGCTACGCACGCCCCGGCGGCAAAGGCCAGCTTGTTTCTGGAAATGAGCTTTTGGACGCGATAAATCTGGCTTGGAGGGCGGGCCACGACCGCCTCATTTCGCAGGTAGCGCTGGACCTCCATGGCCAGGCCATTAGCCGTGTCGTAGCGGCGGCGGCGGTCTTTCTCCAGCGTCTTCATCACAATCCAGTCCAGGTCGCCTCGGATCATTCCCACCAATTTTGGTGGCTCGGATTGGCGCTGCCGGGCCACGGTGGTTTGCTCCCCGGCATCGAGTGTGCTAAGCCGGGTTGAAGGCCGGGGCGGCTCCTCCTCGCGAATAACGCGGCGGATCTCCTCGATGCCTTTTGCTATCAACGCCTTCGAGTCAAATGGCGTACTGCCAGTGAGCAACTCGTACAGCAGGACACCCAGCGCGTAGATGTCACTACGGGTATCTATATCCATCGCATTCATCTCCGCCTGTTCGGGGCTCATGTAGGCGGGCGTGCCGATAAACTGTTCGATGGCCGTGAAAACAGTTTTGTCCGTGAGCACCTGGCCGCCAGTCGCCTTGGCGATTCCGAAATCAATGATCTTGGGCACGGGTTCACCATCGTTGAGCGTGACCAGAATGTTCGAGGGCTTAATGTCCCGGTGGATGATCCCCTTCTGATGCGCGTGCTGGATGGCCTGGCAGACCTGGACAAAAAGCTCGAGCCGCTCCCGCGTGCTGAGTTTCTCGCGATCACAGTAGTCCGTAATCGGAGTGCCCTTGACCAATTCCATGACAAAGAAAGGCCTCCCGGTTTCGGTGGCGCCCGCATCGAGCACCTTGGCGATGTTCGGATGGTCCATGAGCGCCAATGCCTGCCGCTCCGCTTCGAACCGGCCAATCACCTGCCGGGTGTCCATCCCGAGCTTGATCACTTTGAGGGCGACGCGGCGTCGGACCGGCTCGGTTTGTTCGGCCATCCAGACAACACCCATGCCGCCTTCGCCCAGTTCCTGCAGGAGTTTGTAGCGGCCAATGCGGTCGCCGGGTTTTTCGATCATTCCAAAGGACGGCGGCATGGTCTTTGGTTCAGGAGAAACGGGTTTGTGGAGAGACGATTCGGTGCCCTCCTGAGATTGCAGCATCGTCTCTGAGGCCGTCTGGTGGGAGTCGCCAAGGGCATCAGCGAGGGCACAGGCCGGACAAATAGTATGAGCTGCCGAGCCGGTTAGCTCTGCGCCGCAATGGGAACAGCGGCCAGAATTCTCTTGAGTCGGCAGGGCCATTTAAGAATTAAACGGCACGCGCCGTGATGCGTCAACGTTCCAAATCAGGAGAAAGCTTGTTACCTTTTTGCGAGTTGTCCGTTTCTCCGGGTAGAAACAGAGAATCGAAACGATATGAAATCAAACACCTCTAGCTTAAAATCCGATCGACTGAGTCTAACGCTACCCTACCGAAGCAGCAGTCGATTGCGCAAATGGGTGAAACACTCGCTGTTCACCGCCGCTTTGGGATTAAGCGGCAGCCTTTGGGGCGCTACACACTACGTCAGCCAGAACAGCCTGAACCCGCTATCGCCCTATACCAGTTGGGCAACCGCGGCCACGAATATTCAACAAGCGATTGACGCTGCATCGCCCGGCGACGATGTGGTGGTAACAAATGGAGTTTATGCGTCCGGAACACGGGTTTTGTCCGGCCAGACAAACCGAGTGGCTATAGAAAAGCCATTGGCGCTAAGGAGCGTAAACGGGCCGCAGGTTACGGTCATTGACGGCGGCGCAACTGGCCGCTGCCTGTACTTGACAAATGGGGCGAGCGCCAGCGGACTTACGCTGAGCAACGGATTTTCCTGGGACCCGATTTATGGCACTGGTGGCGGTGTTCAAGGAGAATCGTTGAACTCAGTTGTAACCAACTGCTTTCTCGCCGGCAACGCAGCCATTGCAGGTGGTGGAGCATTCGGCTGCACTCTTCTTTCCTGCACGCTGACGCACAACTTGGCCGCTTATGAAGGAGGAGGCGCGGATTTCTGCATGCTGACGAACTGCACTCTAGTCGGCAACCAAACGACAAACGCTTATGGGAGCAGCTCGACCGGAGGGGGAGCAAACTATGGCATACTGGATCACTGCTTGCTGGCGTCGAATACCGTGCCGCAGTTTCCTTACGACGGCTATGGAGGAGGCGCGGCATACTGCGACCTGCATTTCTGCACGCTCACGTATAATTCTGCGGAAGTTGGCGGCGGCGCCTACGAGACTGGCATTGAAGGTTTGATCAATCAGTGCACCTTCCAAACCAACTATGCCAGCGATTCCGGGGGAGCGCTGGCGGTGGATTCCGCCATCCCGACAAGCCTCGCTATGGTGGTTAATTGTAAGTTTTCCTGGAACTCTACAGACCAGGTTCACCCGGGCACAGGTGGGGCCGTTTCATGCGATGGTCCGTCTTTGTTTGAGGGATGCCTTTTTACCGGGAACGCGGCGGGTGTTGCAGGCGGGATTTCCGGGGGTACGCTGATCAATTGCACGCTGACCGGCAACTCCGCTATTCAAGCGGGTGGGGTCTGGGAAGCCGTTCTTACCAATTGCATCGTCTATTTCAATTCCGCCATATATGAATCGAACTATTACGATTGCCAGTTTACCTACTGCTGCACCGCTCCGCTGCCGGACTCGGGTGATGGGAATATCTCGGACGATCCACTCCTGGCCAGCGCTTCGCATCTGGGGGTGCCCTCACCGTGTCGTGGCGCAGGAATCGCCACGGGCGCAACTGGCGTGGACATAGACGGCGAGCCGTGGGGCACACCGCCTTCGATTGGTTGCGATGAGTACTACGGCGGGGCCATAACCGGGCAGTTAAGCGTCAGTATCAGCGTCCCGCTCACTACATTCGAGGTTGGCTACCCGCTGGCCCTGACCGCTTTGATTGACGGTAAAGTGGACACCAGTTCGTGGAATTTTGGCGACGGCTCTTCCGTGATTGATCAGCCCTTTCCAATTCACGCCTGGAGCGCCCCGGGTATTTACCAGGTCGTCCTCCGCGCGTACAACGACAGCTATTCCTCCGGTATCCGCGCCACGCAAATCGTAAACGTGGTCCAACCGGTACATTACGTCGTAGCGGGCAATCCCAACGCGGTTTCTCCCTATAGCTCATGGGCCACGGCGGCCGCAACAATACAGGACGCGATCAATGTCGCAATGGTCCCAGCCTCACGAGTGATCGTTACGAATGGTGTCTATGACCGGATCAGCGCGACGAAGCCGGTGACGATTTTGAGCACCAATGGCCCTCTGGTCACGATCATCAACGGCAGCGGTCTTGGAAGCTGCGCCTACATCGCCGATGGCGCGGCGCTATCCGGGTTTACCTTGACCAACGGCGTGGGCCATAGTTTCGGCGGTGGAGTTGAGAGCGACGGCAGCACGGTTGTTTCCAACTGCGTCTTGAGCGGGAATGCTGCGCGCAGGCTGGGGCCAATTGACCCCGGATACGGGGGCGCCGCCTATAACACGTTCCTGGTTAACTGCGCTTTGAATAACAACACGGCCGATTATGCGGGCGGTGCTTACTCGTGCGCGCTCGTCAACTGCACCATCACAGGAAACAGCAATAGCTTTAATGCCGGGGCTGTCCTTTTCTCCAGGCTAACCAATTGCATCGTTTATTATAATAATTCTGCCGGAGGATCGGCCAGCAATTACAATTCGAGCAGCACTTTCGCCTACTGCTGCTCGACACCAGTGCCGCCCGGCGCGGGGAACATTGGCAACGATCCACAACTGGCTGACGCGTGGCATCTGAGCGCGAGTTCGCCCTGCCGAGGCGCGGGGGCTGCGGCGTACGCGCATGGAACGGACCTCGACGGCGAGCTGTGGGCAAACCCGCCCTCCATGGGATGCGATGAGTACAGCACTTTCAATGGGCCATTGACCAGTGTGGGGATACAAGCTGCCTACACGAACAGCGTGCCGAACTATGCGCTGAGTTTTCAGGGCGCAGTAGTGGGAAGGGCGACTGCTTCGAGGTGGGATTTCGGCGACGGGACGATCTCCAGCAACCAGCTCTATATTTCCCATGCCTGGCCGGCTACAGGCGCTTACAACGTCAGGCTGACAGCGTTTAATGATGCTGTGCCGGGCGGAATCAGCGCGACAACCACGGTCTGGGTTGTGACACGGCTGATCCATTACGTTGTGACCACCAATACGCTTCAACAGTGGCCGTACTTAAGTTGGGCCACTGCAGCGACGAACATCCAGGACGCGCTGGATGCGGTGTACATCACCAACTCCCTGGTGCTGGTGAGCAACGGCATGTTCGCGGCAGGCGCAAGGAATAGTTCGCGGGCTTATGTGACGAAAGCTGCAACTTTGCAGAGTGTCAATGGCCAGGCCGCGACGTTCATTGTGGGGCAGCAGGTCCCTGGCTCCCTGGTAGGGACCGGAGCGGTTCGATGCGTCTATCTGGCGAGCGGCACAGCGCTATCCGGTTTTACGCTCACGAATGGAGCGACGGGACGCACAGGAGGCATAGACCCACCTGAGTCGGTTGAATCCGGCGGGGGCGTCTATTGCGAATCCACGAACGCGACGATCAGCAATTGCCTAATAGTCAGCAACGCGGCCTCACTGCATGGAGGAGGGTGCTATTTGGGAACGGTGGTGAACTGCACCATTCTCAGCAATACTGCCTGGAGCAGCATCAATACTGCGGGAGGCGGGGGTATTTACGGAGGTGGTTACGCTCCCACAGTGTCAAATTGCGTCCTGATTGGAAACATTTCGAGCCAGGGCGGAGCGGCTTTCAATTGCTCCATGGCCAACTGCCGGTTACTGGGCAATTGGGCTAATGACGGCGGTGGCGCTTACGAAGGAACCCTTAACAACTGCGTTGTGGCAGGAAATCTGGCCAGAGTAGACGGCGGCGGCGCTGAGTACGCATTCCTGAATAACTGCACCGTGGTCTCAAACACAGCGTGGTTCACCGGCATTGGAAACGCCGGCAGCGGGGGAGGCATTTATCAGGGCTTCGCAAATAACTGCATCCTGTATTACAACACGGCATCCGGAGCCGGAAGCAACTACGACAACCCTTTTCTTGCCTATTGCTGCTCGACACCACTGCCGCTTTTTGGCAGCGGCAACATCACTAATGCGCCCGCGTTTGTGGACTTCAACGCGGGCAATTTGCGGTTGGCGTCCAATTCCCCTTGCATTAATGCCGGCAACAACGCGTACGCCCCGACCGGCCCGGACTTTGACGGCAATCCTCGAATTTCAGGCGGCACGGTGGACATCGGGGCTTACGAATTCCAAAATCCGGCATCTCAGATCTCATACGCCTGGCTTCAGAAGTTCGGCCTCCCAGCCGACGGCTCGGCGGATTTTGCCGATCCCGATCATGATGGGCTGAACAATTGGCAGGAATGGCGTTGCGGCACCGACCCGACGAACGCGCTTTCGGTCTTACGGCTTTTGACTCCGGTCCGCACCAATGGGACTGTGCAACTGACCTGGCAAAGTGCACCAGGGGTGAACTATTTCCTGCAACGAAGCACAAACCTGCAATCGTTCGCCGTGATTGCGACTAACATCGTGAGCCAGGGATCAAACACGATCTATATGGATAGCGGGGCCACAAATAGGTCCGCCTTCTACCGCGTTGGGGTGAATTAGATCGTTTTCAGAAAAACTGTGGCCGTTGAGATGTGTGGCCTCCTCTCCCCGGCCCTCTCCTCCAGAGGAGGAGAGGGGGATTTCTGCGCGCGTTCCAGTAGAGTCTTTTATACCGTCATAGCTAAAGCGCTATTCAGAGAGAAGCCTTAGCCCTCGCTTGAGGGAGGCTCACGGTGGATCCCCTGGTGCGCTGCCCACAATCTTGATCTGAGACAATGATCTCATGAGCATCTCGGGGCCTCCAAGGTACTCCTTGACCTTGCCCTCGACAACAACTGTCTTGTTCACATATTCACGCAATGTTTCGGGGCGAAACTCGCCTGGATTGGCATCAATCTGGAAAGCAAGCGTTAGGGCGCTGCGATAGTTTTTCGAGAAATTCAGGAAGTGAAACGTGCCTGAACGCGCCGTTGCGAAAGTCACAATCGTCCCCTTTGCCTTCACCGTTTTGTCAACCCGTTGCATGAGAAGAAGGCCGTCTTTGGCATCGAGACAATCATCAGGGTCAGCTGGGGAACCTGCGAGACCTGATGACGCGCGGTTCGTGTTCGATGACAATAAGTCCTCGCCAGCGCCCAGGTCCCTGGCAATTTGGCGGTAAAGGCCGGCCGTCTCGGGGCGTATCGCCTCGATATTTGATGCCAGTTTGACGTAAGCCAACGCGTTCTCAGGATCGAAATCCAACGCTTCGTCCAGAGCCGCCTGATTGTCCTCGTCCGTCAATGCGCGAGCGTACTCCTGAACCTTCGTCCTGGACCGAAAATTGATTGTGCGTGTGCTGCGGTCCGCCAGATACCACTGTGCCCACCGGGCTAGCGGCACAGACTCGGAATCTGCCTGCAGCGTCTGGCGCAATCGCGCAAGCCGCAAACCGGCGTCCGGAACGTGTTCAGTAATATGAGCCTCGTTTAAGCGATAGCCTGAAACAGCCTCCGCAAGATCGGGCAACCAGCCGGGCGGCGGTTCCCGGACCGTTAGCCAGGGATATACCCGTGCGGCGCGGTCTGATCCGGCTACCAAGATATGGCTCCCGTCTGGACTGAAGGACACAAACACCTTGCCTACATACTGACGAAACGCAACCGAAAGAGGATGGCCTGTTATGACGTCCCAGGCCATCGTGGTTCCGTCTTCGCTACCCGTCAGAACTTCCCGTCCATCCGGGCTGAAGCAGCCGGCGGCAACCCGTCTGGTATGCCGAAGGGGTTGCGTGATTGCTGTTCCCGTGGCCCGATCCCAAACCCGCGCTGTCCCGTCCTCCGAACAAGTGAGGAGCCTTTGATCGTCAGGGCTAAAGCACGAAATCAAAACACCGTGGTCGTGGGGGAATGATTGCAGCGGTTGGTTTTTCGGTGAGCGTGCGTCCCAGAGCTGAGCGGCATCGCCGCCTGATGACGTCACAAGCCATTTTCCGTCATGGCTAAAGGCCGAGTGCCATACCCAACCCTGGCCGCGGGTGAGCGGCTCGCCAAGTCTCTGCATGGGCGAAAGGTCCCATACCTCTGCCACGTAGTCTTTGTAGGTGACTGCGATACGCGCTCCGTCAGGACAAACCGCAAGACTCAGCACGGAACCCAGATGATTTGTAATTTCACCATAGCAACGCCCGCTGGACGATTCGAAAACCCTCACATCACAACGAGTCCCTCCATTCCAGGCGAGACGATCGCCTTCACCGCTCACCAGAAGCTTGCCGTCGGCCGTGAACTCAAGCGCCGACACAATATTGGAGTGTGCCGATTGGTTCCAGAGCAACCGGTCGGCCTTCAAATCCCATACGCCAACACGCCCGTCCTGGCTTCCGAGGGCCAAACGCGAGGCATCCGGACTAAAAGCCATCCGGACGACCTCCCCCTCGGGCAAGGACGGCTGGCACTTGAGCGACGCACTCTCAGTTCGCCACACCCTTGCCTTGCCATCATCAGAAACCACCCCGAGCATTGAGCTGGTTGGATCGTACGCTGCCCAAACGACTGCCGCCTTGCTCCAGCATGTCATCGGGGCGGCGCGGCCCGGCCGAACATCCCAATATCGAGCTACACTCTTGCCTGTGTGGTATTCGTTCTGTTGGGTGGCCAAATAGCTGGTTTTTCGGGCCCACTTCACTCCCCGAACCGCAGCGATGTCGCTATCTACAGGTATGGCCTCCCGCGACGGTACCCCGGTCATCACGTCCCAAATTCGTGTTTGTCTGCTGCGCATTGCCGTAGCGATGAGACGACCGTCCGGCGAGATATCCATTGCAAAAATATAATCCAGAGGCGGCGGGCTCTGGAAAACCGGGGTGCCGGTTATCACATCCCAAACGGCCACCCCCCGATGGCCGATGACAACCTGGCGGCTGTCGGGGGTAAAACGCGGGAGAGTGCCCATGTTTTTGGCAGATCTGGCCGGTGTCAGCATTTGTTCACCTGTTTGGGTGTTGAAGACCTGGACTGAACCGGCCTGGTCCCGAAAAGCGACCTTCTTACCGTCGGGACTAAAGACTGGGGAAAGTGTTACGTGACCACCGCCTTTTTCCGTGTCCAGACCGCCAGGCAATTTGAGGCGCGAAACTTCCTTCCTTGTTTTTTTATCAACAATTGAATCGCCCGAAAGTTCCAAATCGTCTCCTGGAGTTGGCACACGATTTGTCGAAGAGAACTCGCTGGGCCGCTCGACCAACGGCAGGGGAAAATCCCTTTGATTGAGCAAGGACACAATCAGTGTGGCCGCGACGTTGTTGCTGGGGTTCAGCCGCACGGCCCGCGCAAAATGCGCCAGGGCCTGGCCGTCAGCATCTTCTTTTGTTAACCGCTCGCCTTCATTCACCAAAGACATCGAGAGCGCTTCGTTTGCGCGGCGCGCCGCAGCTTCAGCCCGCTCGCGCTGCGTGCGCTCGGCAGTCGCGTTCTGGTCAGCTCGTTGCCGCTCAGAATCAGCGATCCGATTCTCGCGCGTCGCGCGCCAGGATTGCCAACTTGTGCCAATCAGGCCAAGTAAGAGGGCCGTGGTTATGCACGCCCCGGCGGCAAAGGCCAGCTTATTTCGATAAACCAGCTTTTGCAGCCGATAAATCTGGCTGGGCGGGCGGGCCACGACCGCCTCGTTTCTTAAGTAGCGCTGGACATCCATCCCCAACCCATTGGCCGTGTCGTAGCGGCGGCGGCGGTCCTTTTCCAGCGTCTTCATCACAATCCAGTCCAGATCGCCGCGAATCATTCCCACCAATTTCGGCGGCTCGGATTGGCGCTGGCGAGCCACGGTCGTTTGCTCCCCGGCATCGAGCGTGCTCAGCCGGGTTGAAGGCCGCGGTGGCTCCTCCTCGCGAATAACTCGGCGGATCTCCTCGATGCCTTTCGCTACCAATACCTTCGAGTCGAAAGGCGTTCTGCCGGTGAGGAGTTCGTACAGCAGGACACCGAGCGCGTAGATGTCGCTGCGCGTATCAATATCCATCGCGTTCATTTCCGCCTGCTCCGGGCTCATGTAGGCGGGTGTCCCAATGAACTGTTCGATTGCAGTGAAAACGGTTTTGTCCGTAAGAACCTGGCCTCCGGTAGCCTTGGCGATGCCAAAATCAATGATCTTGGGCACGGGCACACCATCATTGAGCGTGACCAGGATGTTTGAAGGCTTGATGTCCCGGTGAATGATGCCCTTCTGATGGGCGTGCTGAATGGCCTGGCAGACCTGGACGAAGAGTTCGAGCCGCTCCTGTGTGCTCAGCTTCTCGCGATCACAATACTCCGTGATCGGTGTGCCCTTGACTAATTCCATGACAAAGAAAGGCCGCCCGGTTTCGGTGGCGCCCGCATCGAGTACCTTGGCGATGTTCGGATGATCCATGAGCGCCAATGCCTGCCGCTCCGCTTCAAACCGGCCAATGACCTGCCGGGTGTCCATCCCAAGTTTGATCACTTTGAGTGCGACGCGGCGGCGCACCGGCTCGGTTTGTTCGGCCATCCATACAACCCCCATGCCGCCTTCGCCCAGTTCCTGCATCAGTTTATAGCGGCCAATGCGGTCTCCGGGTTTTTCGATCACCCCAATGGAAACCGGCATGGACTTTGCCTCAACAGAACCAGCGGTGTGGGAAGAAGAGCCGGCTGCTTCCTTAGGTTGCAGCACGGTTTCTGAAGCCGTCTGGCGAGAGTCGCCAAAGGCATCCGCGAGGGCGCAGGCCGGACAAATATTATGGGCTGCGGGGCCGGTCAGCTCTGCTCCGCAACGGGAACAGCGGCCAGAAATCTCCTGATTCGGCAGGGCCATTTAAGTATTAAATGGCACCCGCATTGATGCGTCAACTTCCCATTCGTTACAACGAGCGAGAAGCCAGGGCTAACGACAAAGTCTGTAGGGCAGGCTTTCCAGCCTGCCGGTTGCGGCGCTTTCCAGCGCCGCGAGGTGGTTCAGGGGGCTGAAAAGCCCCCTGAACCGGCAGGCTGGAAAGCCTGCCCTACAATGGCGGACTTTGTCAGTGGCTCGGGCGAGGAGCGAAAAGGGTTCTCAGGTAGCGCAACTCCGCGTCCAAGTCGGCCTGGTTGGCTACCGTGCGCATGACCTCATCTCGAATCAGAATTCTGAGCCGCCGCCGAATGCGAACCGCGGCCATTTTCACACCCGCTTCGCTCATGTGCAATTGTTTGGCGACATCGGCGTAGGACGGAGCATCAGTTTCGTCAAAGAGAACCGGTTCCAAAGCTTCACAAAGCGGCTTGTGGCCGGCCCGAGCGCAGTCCGCGTGCAACTTCTCCAAGGATTTCCCTAACAGGGCCTCCGCCCAGGCCCGATCATAAGCTCGATCCGGGGCCATATCCGGGGCTATTGGAGACGCCAAGGCTGCTCCGTCCTCCCTCGTCTCATCCAAAGACGCAAGCTGCCGGCCCCCTCCACGTTTAGCAGCAGTACGCCGCTCGTGTTGATCACGCAAATAATTCTGAAACGCCGTCAGTAGAAAAGTTCGGAAGCGGCCTTTTTCGCGCGCAACATTCTTGAAACCTCGTTGCTGAATCAGTTGCTCGAAAAAGCCGTGCACACAATCTTCAGCATCCTCCGCCTTCACACCGCGACACCGCAACCAGATCAGCAGTGGGCGCCGATACGCGGCGCACAAGGATTCCAATGCCTCGAGGGATTCCTGCCTTGCCGCCAGCACCACGCTCCATTGCGTCGGAGCGAAGAGTTGATCCCGTTGACCCTTTTGAATCGTGCTCGGCATCTCGGTCTTCACATGGAAAACCTAAAGACTACCCCGCGCCACCGGAAGTCGAATCTTTTACAACGTATGGCTACTTTTGATATAAGCTGTAATGAAAAGGAATTCGTATGGAGATCAAAAGAATTGGTTCACAGCCTTCCAACAAAGGACCGGGTGATTGGTTCACCGGCACGGTGCGGATAGATCCATTGTTCCAGGCGCCGGCTCCGGCTCGCGCTGCCGGCGCGAGCGTCACGTTCGAACCCGGCGCTCGCACAGCGTGGCATACCCATCCGCTGGGACAAACGCTGATCGTTACTTCCGGCTGTGGGTGGGCGCAGCACGAAGGCGGACCGATTGAAGAAATCCATCCTGGCGACGTTGTCTGGTTTGCGCCTGGCGAGAAGCATTGGCACGGCGCCACTCCCACCACTGCCATGACGCACGTTGCGATTCAGGAGTCGCTAGATGGAAAGGTCGTGGATTGGATGGAGAAGGTAAGTGATGAGCAGTATAGAATGTGACCTAGCCGCGCGTTTCTTTTAGCAAGATTTCGAGTTCTGCAATGGCCTCCAGATCTTTTGGCCGCCCAGCGGCCTGCTTGAGGGCGATCAGCTTTTCGAGACTGACGCAGCGAAACCGCACTCCAAAAGCCTCGATCAACGAACTGTGCGGCAGTAACTCGGAATAGCCGCCGCCGCCAAGGACCTCCCCGAGCAAGTCCACGTCTCCCAGAGTTGTAGTCAGCGTGAAATTCAGCCCATTGCGGATCGTGCGCTCGTCCCATGAAAATGGAAGGCCTGGCGGAGCCCCGCGTAGATAAGGAGCGAAAGGCTGCAGCGCGGCCGCCAATTGTTTGATATTGGAGCCAGTGCGCGAATAAACAACGTCGACATCATACGTCAACCGAGCGGAACCATGCACGATTCCCGCCACACCCCCGATCAGGATGAATTCGACTTTGCCTCGAACCAGCACCGGCAGAATTTTGTCGAATTCCGCGCTCATCGGGAGCGCTTCCGAAGGGTCGAGGTCCGAGCCCGTTTGCCTGCTCGCTGCAGCTCTGATGCGAACGCCGAAAAACGAACCAGCTTCTCCAACCGTTGCGCCGGGGTGAGTTTTAAATTCTCGCGCAGCAAGGTACGGTCCACATCCCGCATGTAGGCCTGGATGACCGGATCGTCAGTGATCGCTCGTTTCACCTGATTGTCTCCTCAAACCTTCGCATAAACTTCTGCGCCTTTTTCCACAAACTCGCGCGCCTTCTCTTCCATTCCTTTCTCGAGCGCCTCTTCCTCTTTTAGGCCCTGTTCGGCGGCGTATTTGCGGACGTCTTCGGTGATCTTCATGGAGCAGAAGTGCGGGCCGCACATGCTGCAGAAATGGGCGAGCTTGGCGCCTTCCTGAGGCAGGGTTTCATCGTGGAACTCGCGCGCGGTCACCGGGTCAAGTCCGAGGTTGAACTGGTCTTCCCACCGAAACTCGAACCGGGCCTTGCTGAGCGCGTCGTCTCGAAGCTGAGCTGATGGATGGCCCTTGGCCAGGTCGGCGGCGTGCGCGGCGATCTTGTAGGCGATGACGCCATCTTTTACATCCTTCTTGTTCGGCAAGCCCAAATGCTCTTTTGGGGTCACATAGCACAGCATGGCGCAGCCGTACCAGCCGATCATAGCCGCGCCGATGGCGCTGGTGATGTGATCGTAACCGGGGGCGATGTCAGTGGTGAGCGGGCCAAGGGTGTAGAAGGGGGCCTCGTCGCACCACTCCAGTTGCTTGTCCATGTTCTCTTTGATCAGGTGCATGGGAATGTGGCCTGGGCCTTCGTTCATCACCTGGCAATCCATGTCCCAGGCGATGCGAGTCAGTTCGCCCTGAGTGCGCAATTCCGCGAACTGCGCCTCATCATTCGCATCGGCAATCGAGCCTGGGCGCAGCCCATCTCCCAGGCTGAAGCTGACATCGTACGCCCTCATGATTTCGCAGATCTCGCGGAAACGAGTGTAGAGAAAGCTTTCCTCATGATGTGCCAGGCACCACTTGGCCATAATGGAACCGCCGCGGGACACTATGCCCGTCACCCGATTCGCTGTTAGCGGAACATAGCGAAGCAAAACTCCTGCATGCACTGTGAAATAATCCACGCCCTGCTCGCATTGCTCGATCAGCGTGTCACGATAAACTTCCCAGGTAAGCTCCTCCGCTTTGCCTCCCACCGTTTCCAGTGCTTGATAAATTGGAACGGTGCCAATCGGCACGGGGGAGTTGCGGATGATCCATTCACGCGTTTCGTGGATGTTTTTACCGGTCGAAAGGTCCATGACGGTGTCGGCGCCCCATTTGGTGGCCCAGCGCATCTTCTCGACCTCCTCTTCGATGCTCGAAGCAACGGCGCTGTTGCCGATGTTCGCGTTGATTTTCACCAGAAAATTCCTGCCGATAATCATCGGCTCGCTTTCCGGATGATTGATGTTGGCGGGAATGATGGCGCGGCCGCGAGCCACCTCACTTCGCACGAACTCAGCGGTTATTTGATCCGGAATGCGCGCGCCGAACGATTCTCTTCCGAGGTCTCGTGGTATGTGGTCTGTGGTCTGTGGTCTCGTTCGTTCCCGTCCCAGGTTTTCGCGGATGGCAATGAACTCCATCTCGGGAGTGATGATCCCGTTGCGGGCATAATGGAGCTGGGTAACAGCCTTTCCGGTTTTTGCCCGCAATGGTTTCCGCGCCAGGGAATCCGGGATTGCGGCGGTGCTGCGGCCTGGGATTGGCTTATAGGAACGCTGGACTTCTTCCACATCGCCGCGTTGCAAAATCCAGTCTCGCCGAAGGGCCGGGAGACCCTCCTCGACTTGGCCAGTGAATGAAGGATCCCCCCACGGGCCGGAGCAATCATAGACCCGCGCCGGCTTATTCGGCTCGGTTCGACCGTTGAATGTTTTAGTCGGACTCAGAGCGATTTCGCGAAGGGGAACACGAACCTGCGGGTGCAGTCTCCCAGGCACATAAACGCGCGTGGAATTGGGCAACGTGCTGTTTGCTAATGTGGTCATAAAAGGGTAGCCGGCTATTTAATACAGAAACGCGAAGCGGGCGCCAAAACGAAAGCGGGGGAATGCCCCGCACTCCAAACGCTTCGCGAGGCAGGACGCGCGCAGGAGATCGCGAAGCGTTTGGAGTGCGGCGTATTCCGCCGCTTTTGATTCAGATATGGCAAACACACAATCGCACAAACGGCACTGGCCGTGAGACAGGATTCGAAAGGCAAAATTCCACGCACGTTTCCAAGTCTTTGCCCCATGAGAAGCCGGGGAGGTAATCAACTGTTCCCTTCGCCAGCATTATCTGGAGCAGGTTCAACGGGTCTGTCCGAATCCCTTCGGAACACTCTCAGCCTTTGCCCTCCGCAACCGCGGAACGGCTGGTTGGCTCCCCTGCGATAAATCTACAGTAGGCTCCTCAGGAAGGGCAGTCAAGAAGCACTTCATTGGTCGGAGCGCTAGGGTGAGCGATGTAGGGCAGGCTTTCCAGCCTACCGGTTCGCGGCGCTTTTCAGCGCCGCGGCTCTTGTGAGTGCGGAGTTCGAGGGGGCTAAAAGCCCCCTCAACCGGCAGGCTGGAAAGCCTGCCCTACATTCCTCGGGTCGGCACAAAACCAGCCCAAACTCAACGCTCGGCGCCTCTGACGACCTTATACGCTTCCAGAAAACCACGCGCCATGCGCTCCGGCGACAGATATTCCCGGCTTCTGGCCAGCGCCGCGTCGTTGACTTGTCCTCGCCGAAACTCCGGATGTTGCAACGCTTTCCGAATGGCCACCACGAACGAGTCGATATCCCCAGGGGGAAACAAAAAGCCGTTTTCACCTGGCCGCACGTATTCCGGAATAGCGCCAACGTCGCTTGCTATCACTGGAACTCCTGCCACAACCGCTTCTTTCACCGCGTTCGGACTTGTGTCGGCCCGTGTCGGAAATAAAAACAGAGTTGCCTGCTCCAATTCCCGAGCGACTTCCTCCTGCGGGACTCGGTGCCGAAACTCGACTCGTTCCCACAGCCGATCAGAATACTTTCTGCGCAACGACTCAACATATCCCGGATTGGGCCCGCAGATCAGGGTGAACTTGAACGGCACTTCCTCTCTCAACCTTTCCAGCGCCTCGAAAAGCAAATCTGTGCCCTTAAGAAAACTCAATTCTCCTACGCTGCAAAAACGGCAGGGGCTGCCGCTCTCGTTCTTGGCGCGAGCGGCCTGGCGGTTGACATCAAAGAAAATCCGATTCGGCGCATGCTCGATCTGTCGGGTCTGCAAGCACGGATAATGTTCTTTCAAATATTGAATGGCAAAACTCGCCTCAGTCGTGACCACCGACGCCCGGCGCAAACTGATCCGCTCCAACTTTTCCGTAAATCTTGGATAGAGCGGCAGCGGAACGCGTTGCTGGAGCCAGCCGATCAAGCCCTGAATCGTAAACACGTAAGGATAGCCGAGGCGACTCGCGATCAAGCCTGCACCCTTCTCGCTGCCCCAGGCATGCACGACATCCGGCCTTATGCGCCGGCATTCTTTTCGGATCAAGATCGTATCCAACCAGAATACTGTCCCGACCCTCGCCCAGGGAGGGGCTTTGAGCACGTGAAATTGGACGCCGCGCCGCTCGAAGCTGACGCTCTTCTCCAGCCGATGCCGCACAATGATTACGTGGAGCTGCAGTCCCCGTTCTTTTTCAAATTCCGACAGCAGAGTCAGCATCCACGTCGCCGGATGCCGCCGCGGCAGGCTGCGCAATTTCTCAGGCAGCACGTCGAGCCACTCCAGGGGAAAATCAGATATCCATGCGACCGTCAATGCGCGCGATTAAACCAGAGGCCGGGATACCCCGCAAGATTGGCCCTTGCGTTGGGTGCGATTAGAAATATCGGCGTCCTCACTGGTTCAAGGGAAAGCGGCCAAAACCTTCGGTAATCCGTAGCGCCCACGAATGCGCGTTAGCGTCTTGGAGTGCGGCAGTCCTCTGCCGCTTTCGCATATTGCGCAGTGACCGACAGTTTTAATCGCACCCCTGATCGGTGGCAAATTGGAGCAAAAGGTGACATAAAAAAAGCGCGGACCCGCTATCCGCGCTCTCGAGCCGCTATGCTACCGTTTACCTCACGCGCAGTTGGTCATAAACGGCCCTTACTCCTGCGGCGCGCTGGACCGCCGAAATGATCGCTTGCTTTTGGTCTGAATTATCAACCGTTCCGCTCACGTAGGCATCGCCATCTGTCACGCTGATTGTGACGCCCTGACACCACTCACGCGGCACAGAACTTTCGCGCAGCCGGTCGGAGATTCGATTGGCGGTGATTTCATCCGTGCTCGTGGCGGCGGTCATCCGCAAATCCGGGTAGTAACCAGGAGCAATCGTGCGGCCCGGAGTCGTCGTAATGACAGGTGCCGGAGCCACGGCAGTCGGAGGCGGCGTCGAGTAAACCGGGGCTACTGGATAAGTCGGGGCCGCGCCGGTGGGCGGATACCAGACCTGCAGCCGATCGTTCACGCTGACGACTCCGGCGGTGTTCCGAACCATCGCGTCGATCATCTCCCGTTCGCGCTCAGTGCGGACTCGACCTGATAGAGTGACATTGCCGTCCATCGAATGGATATGGACGTTCGGCTCGTCAGCGGCAAGGTCGCCATATTGGTGCAGTTGACCGCGCAAATTGTTCTCAAGCGCCTGGTCTGAGTAGCGGTGCGGCGAGGCGCAACCTGCTGCCAAAATGACCATGGCCGCAATGCCGGAATATCGAGCAATTCTCATAAATCTCCTCCTTTTGTTTCCTTAACCTTAAGATTGCCCTTTTCACCCTATGGTTCAGTGGGGTGTTCTGCTCAGAGCCAGCCTTGACAACCGGCTCCGGAACCGGTAAAAAGGGCATAAATCCAGGCGGGTAGATCAGAATGTACCGCAGCCTGATAGCCGCCGAGCGAGTCATGAACTTTAAGGGGGCAACAAAGGTTTGTTTTGATGCAGAGAGCAAAGCTCAGCCGAAAGACTGGCCGGCGCGATTCCCGCGCAGGCTTCACTTTGATCGAATTGTTGGTCGTGATCGCTATCATCGCCGTGCTGGCGGCGATGCTCCTGCCTGCGCTGAGCCGGGCCAAGATGCGCGCGTTTACTACCAGTTGCCTCAATAACGGCCACCAGTTGACCGTCGCCTGGATCATGTACTCGGGCGATAATCAGGAAAACCTGGTGAACAATCACACGCTGGGCAACGCGGACTGTGGGACCCACGCGTGGATCACCTCGGGAACGGCCTTAGGCATCGGCTCCTGGACAGGCAATGCGCGCGTAGATGCTGTCAACCTTGCGCTCGTTAACGGGCTGCTCTATCCCTACAACGCAAACTATAAGATTTATCATTGTGCGGCTGATCGCGCCTGGGTCAATGCCAACCCAGCCACTATTCGCTGGCGCAGCTACTCCATGAGCGTCGGCATGAACTGGATTGATGGCACCGATAACATTCCCAACAACGGGAGCTTCGTGAAAGTGAGCGACATCCTTCGGCCGCTTCCCAGCCGGGCCGTCGTGTTCCTCGATGAGGCCGAGAATAGCATTGATAATAATGCCATCGGGATCAACTGCTGCACGACTTATGACGACACCACCACGGGCGCCATGCAATACTGGAATCTCCCAGCGAGCAGGCATAATAATGGCTGCATTCTGACCTTTGCTGATGGGCGGTCCGAGTACTGGAAATGGCTGGACCGATGGATCCTCGCCGACAATTCCATCGCGGATAATTACGCGGGCAACATTGGTCCCGGATTTCAAACTAAAAGCGATCCCGCCGATCGCGACCTCCAACGGCTCAAGCTCACCGTGCCGGTCATGCATTCCAATTAGATTGCCGGACCT
The DNA here is from genome assembly GCA_003176045.1 of Verrucomicrobiota bacterium. Taxonomy (GTDB): domain Bacteria; phylum Verrucomicrobiota; class Verrucomicrobiia; order Limisphaerales; family UBA8199; genus PSRM01. The sequence goes on from PSRM01000201.1 coordinate 42,676, forward strand.
CGCTCCTTGGATTCTCTCGCTGAAAATTTAAAGAAGTACCTCAATTTAAGCTTTTTATCCGTGTTCATCCAGTTCATCCGTGGTTAATATTTTAAATATCTTTGGCTGGATTTTAAGCCCACGCAGTAACCAACAACCCCGCTAACCTATGAAACCCACTCATTCACAGACTCACCGTTTTGCACGCACCTCTTCATTCGCCCTTCTCCTCGGCGGCTTGCTCTTGCTGGCACTCCTGCCGTCCGCTTGGGGCCAGACCTGGACATTGACGCCCGCGTGGACTGTCGCCAACGGCGTGGGGCACCTGGCCAACAACAACGCCAACCGCGGCATCGCCTACAACGCGATTTCCAACCAGGTATTTGTGGCAACCCGTTCGGGGGCGACCACCGGGGCGATTGATGTGTTCGATAACAACGGAAATCTGCTGAGCGGCGCCGGCGGCGTGACGGGCGCGAATTTGGGCATAGACCAGATCGGGGTCGGTGACGACGGTACACTCTATGGAATGCCACTGATCACGAGTGTGGCAACAGGAACGCCTGTGACGGTCTATAGTTGGACAAACTGGAACACCAATCCATACCAGGCGTATGCCTCGACAAACGCCAGCGATGCCGTCGTGACGTCATTCGGGACCAAACGCATCGGAGACTCCATGGCCGTGCGCGGCTCGGGTCTTAATACGCTCATCCTGGCGGGTGTTGCTTCCGGAGGGAACAACTTCGTGTTGCTCCACACAACCGACGGAGTGAATTTCACATCAACGGTAATTACAAACATCACGGGACTGCCCAGCATCGGAGGGAACATCTTCGGGATCACCTTCTACACGAACAATACCTTCCTCGTGTTGCCGGGCAGCGGTGCCTCCAGCCGCAACGTCTTTCTGGTGTCGTATCCGGCTAACTTTGCCAGCCAGGCAGGTGTGACTGGCACGCTCCTGGGTAACGCAGTCGCCAGCGGCTTTAATTCTCAAACCTATTTCCTGGATTATTCCCCGGCAGGCCAAATGCTCGCCGTAGCTGAGACCGCCAGCCTGAACCCAAACTCGGTCGGCATCTTCGGCACGGCCAGCTTTCCCACCAGCACGAGCCTTCTCGCCAGCAATAGCATCGCCACCGCCAACGCCAACGGCAACGACACCGGCGGCGCGGCCCTCGGCGGCCAGGGCAAGACCAATGCTCTTTATGTGCTCGAATCCAACAACGGACTTGGGGCCTATACGATCGGATTCACCGCCGGCCCTGTGGGACCCAACATTGTTTCATCACCAGCGAGTGTTACGGCCGCATTTCCTCCGCAAACTTTGACGGTGTCCGCCACCGGCACCGCGCCGCTATTTTATTATTGGCAGGCGACCAACGCCGCCGTGGCCGGAAGCTTCACCAACATTCCCAGCGCAGCCAACACGAACTTTTTCACGATCAGTGCGGCCACCACCAATTACTACCGTGTGATCGTGAGCAATGTGGTCAATGCCGTCACCAGCTCCGTGGCTTTCGTTTCTCTGCTCACACCCACCACCAATTCCGCCGTCTCTCAATTGTGGAACGCCGGCATTGGCGCCTATTCATTCCTCGCCAATGACAACAACACGCGCGGGATCGCTTACGATACCAACCTCAATCGCCTGGTGGTCACGAGCATGAGCGGCGGAGCCGGGCTTTATATCTTAAACGGCGATAACGGCAACAGCCTGGGCACACTGAGCACCGCCGGTATGTATGCCGGTGGCACGTTCACCGTGGACCAGGCGGGTATCGCCGATGACGGCGCGGTTTACGTTGGCAATTTGGCCGTAGCGGGCCAAACCTTCGCCCTCACTCGTTTTCCGGCGGCCACCAATACGGCCTCGGGAACTTCAGCCTACTCTGGCGACCCTGGAAACGGCTCAGCCGAACGTTGGGGCGACAGCATGGCTGTCCGCGGCTCGGGAATAGGCACTCAGATCCTCCTGGGCTCGTATTCCGGGACGAACGTGGTGCTGTTGACCACATCCGATGGGATCAACTTCTCTCCCAGCCTCATCGCCATCTCAAACGCTGCCCCCGGCTTCGCGCGCAACGGCATCGCTTTCGGCGCAGGCAATACCCTGTGGGGCAAACAATATGCATCCGGCAATGATTTGTATCAGATCGCTTTCGATCCAGTGGGACTCACAGGCGGAGTTGTTTTTGATTACACCTCCGGTTCTCAGATCCCCTCGACCATGACAGGTCTGGGGATTGATCCGGCCCACAACATCATGGCGGGCGTAATCATTGCCGACCGGAACAACGACTTGCAGCTCTTCCAGCTCACCGGAAACGCGAATCCGCCGGTCCTGTTCAACCAGGCATTCTTCCCTTCGTTCAATGCCAACGGCAATGACAACGCTGCGGTCGCCATGAAATTCCCGCGTGTTTATGGCCTCGATGTTAACAACGGCATCGTGGCGCTAACTTACGGCGTCCCTGCCTCTGTTAAGCCAACGATCAATACGCCGCCCGTCGGAGGCACCATCTACACAAATTATCCCGGCTTCGTATTCTCGGTGGGTGTTTCCGGCACTCTGCCGCTCAATTACCAATGGCGCTTCAATTCGAATAACATTCCCAGCGCCTCATCCGCCACCTACACCCTGCATTATCCGCCAACCACGGCCTCCGGCTTCTATGACGTGATCGTCACCAACTTCGGCGGCTCCGTCACCAGCGCTCCGGCGCAACTGACGGTCATAACCCCGGTCGTCAACCCCGGCGTCACACAGGTTTGGACGCTCGCCTCAGGATCTCGCTCCTATCTCGACAACTCCTCGTACAACACGCGCGGGCTGGGCTATGACACCAACACGGACACACTCGTGGTGGCAGATCATTTCAACATTTACGTCCTGGCCGCTACTAACGGACAGGACTTGTTCCAATTGAACACCCTGGGCCTGCCCAATGGCGGTGTGAATGGCTGGACCCTCGACCAGGTAGGCGTAGCCGATGACGGCATCGTTTATGGAGCCAATCTGGTCACTGCAGGCACAGGATTTAGCATTGTGAGCTGGCCCATGGTGGCTCCTAATCAGGTCCCCACTGTTCAAGCCTATGGCCCAGGAGACCCCGGCAATGGCTCCAATGACCGCTGGGGCGACACCATGGCCATCCGCGGCTCCGGCACGGGCACACAGATCCTTTGCGGCTCCGGCGGCAACTCCAATGTGGTACTCTTCACCACCACAGACGGGCAGACCTTCACACCAAACCTCATCACCGTCTCAGGTGTGCCCAACGGCTTTTCCAGCGGTGGCGTTGCCTTTGGCTCAGGCAATACCTTCTGGGCAAAAGGTGGACCTGGCTTTAACTTGCGCCTGGTTCAGTTCGATACCTCAACCGGCACCGGCGCCGTCACTCTCCTTTATACTGCCGGCACGCAGATTCCCAATACCCTGACCGGTCTGGGGACCGACCTGGCCAACAACCTCCTCTCGGGCGTTTGCTTCGACGATGCGCCTAATGACGTCCAATTGTACCAACCCTCCGGCGGTGCCGCGCCTCCGGCGCTGGCCAATCAAACCTTCTTCGGCTCAGCAAATGTCAACGGCCAGTACAACGCCGTCACCATCCTGAAGAACAACCGCGGCTTCGGCCTCGACGTCAACAATGGCCTCGTTGCCTTCCGTTACGGCTCGATCCTGGCCCCTTTCCAGATCACGGCCGTTACCCATGCCGGCTCGTCCACAACCATCACATGGAACTCCGTTGCCAGCCACAATTATCAAGTGCAGTTTAAGAACAACGCCACCGACACCTCCTGGAGCAACCTCGGCGCGCCCACAAACGCCACCACCTCCAGCACCTCTGTCACCGATACCGGCGCCAGCGGCGCCAAACGCTATTATCGCGTGCAGGGGAATTAAGGCGAGCGCCGCTCTTAATCCTACTCTTTCTCTTAATCTTAATCCCGTTCCGCGCCGCAGCCATCTTGGGAGCGCCGGCGTCTTGCCGGCGCTGACGCTCTCTAAAGATCGCGTAGCGATCTCCTGAAAGTAGCCGTGGGCTTAAGCCCACGGGAAAACGACCAGGAAATGCCGCCGGTCGCGTAGCGACCTCTGAACCTCGGTCCATCTCGGGCAAAAAGCGACCCACCGAACCCGTATCGCCGAATCGAAAGCGGCGGAATGCGCCGCACTCTCCCGCTGAGCGGGACTCCGCGACTTCCAGCAAGAAAGACACGCATATTCTTGAAAAAAAGTTGTCGACAGCATGTAGCCCGCCCAGTCAAGTTAGGATAAACTAGGAGTGGGATAATGAGTCCGAAACAACTGCGTCCACTCGCCATTTCACCGTGCGCGGGCTGCCTGATCTTGTTCCTGCTAACAAGTTTTCCCGGTTTTGCCCAAGCCCATTTCGCGAGTACGCAACCGGCTGGGCCAATAAGCCAGACCCTAGCCACGCTCAACGGCAGCGCGGTAGCCCGAGGAACTTCGACGGCCTAAGTTTTTCCACAAAAGCCGCCTCCGCCTTGGGCTCGGAAATGTCCGAAATTTTTCTTCTGCAACCGTTTGACAATCCTCCAGCCCTGCGCGATTGTCCCTAGCCTGCTTTTCGCAGGTCTGGCGCTGGCCCAGCCCACGCAAGGGAATGAGCGGGGTTGCCTCTGGCTAGCCTCCAGTTCCGGGGACCTAGTCCTTACTTTCCCCCTTTTATCCATCACTTAATCGAAAAGTTAATTGCCATCTTAATCGAAACAGTAGTGCAAACCTTTAGTCGGGTGCCTGCCCGCCGTCTGATATTCCAGGGTGCGGCGCGTACCCGTCGTTTCACGTTTTCACGTTTTAACCTTTTTAACTTTTTAACGACTTGTCCGCCCGACACCTAGCACCTGACACCTGATACGTGACACGTGACATCTGAACGCCTGACACCCACGCGAAAGACATCACACATGCAGTTTCAAGACATCCCAGAGCACCCCCCTAAAAACTTTGTCGTCAACTTTGTCCTTAACTTAGTCGCAAACCTAATCGCAAACTTAACCGACACACCGCTGCTCCCCGCAAACAACCACATTCTATGACAGCCTAACTCAGCTTAACTCAGCCTAACTCAGTGAACGACAGCCGCCCCAAGCTCAAAATGATGCCCCCCACCCCCCCTGGCATTTCTGGCACTTTGTCCTCCACTTCGTCCATCACTTTGTCGAACTGCGCCGCAGCCCATTGGCTTCGGACTCTGGCCTTTGGACCTTTCGGCTTCGGACTTTGAACTTTGAACCTTGAACTTTGTACTTTGAACCGGCCTATAGACTTCCCTTCACCAGCCAAACGCGGCCTTCCCCGGACGTCGAAATCGTTAAACTGGCCCAAAAGGCCGGTTTGTCCCATGGTACCCCACCCCCCCTGCATTTTTGGCCCTTTTGGCCCGATTCGGTTTTCGCCTACCTGCTCGCGATTTATCAGAGTCGTCTACCGGGCATGCCCCGGCGGAAGCCAGCGCCGGTTCAGTACCCCGACCCCCGACCCCGACCCTCTCCCGACTTTGGACTGCGGACTGTGGACTGTGGACTGTGGACTTTGGACTTTGGACTTTGGACTTTGGACTTTGGACTTTGGACTTTGGACTGTGGACTTTGGACTGTGGACTGTGGACTTTGGACTGCGGACTGTGGACTGTGGACTGTGGACTGTGGACTGTGGACTGTGGAGCTTGGACTTTGGACTGTGGACCCGCGTCCGTATCATCTTGAACCTCCACCTAATTCCTGCCAAACTACCCGAACGGCCTCATGGTTGGCGACACTGCTAATTTGACCCGCGAACTGGGTTTGCGACTGCTGCGTAAATTGCGCGAGATCCGCCAATTTGAGGAGCGCATCATTCCCCTTTATCCCACGGATGTCATGGTCACACCGGTCCATTTACACATCGGGCAGGAGGCAGTCCCGGTGGGTGTGTGCGACCATTTGCGGCCTAAGGATCTGCTCTTCTTCGGGCATCGGACTCATGGCCCGGCGTTGGCCAAAGGCTTGGACATGAACCGGCTGATGGCCGAGTTGTTTGGACGCACGACGGGCTGCGCAAACAGCTTCGGGGGGTCCATGCACCTGGTGGATCCCGATAACGGAATGTTGGGTTCTTCGGCCCTGGTCGGCGGCGGCATCGCACTGGGTGTCGGGGCGGCGCTGGCTGCCAAACTGGAAAAACGCGATCAGTTCTGCGTTTCGTGGTTTGGCGATGGTGCGGTGGATTCCGGAGCGTTTTGGGAAAGCCTGAATTTCGCCGCGCTTAAGGCAGTGCCGGTCATGTTTGTCTGCGAGGACAACGGACTCTCGAACGTGATGGAGAAGAAGGACCACATGTTCGCAGACATCACCGAGGTGGCTGGGCATTTCATGGAAGTCTGGCGCGCTGATGGGACCGATGTTCATTCGGTATGGTCTGCGGCAGGCCAGGCGCTGCGCCATATTCGCGAAAGCGGGAAACCCGCCTTCCTTTGGTGCCGCACCAAGCGTTGGATGAAGCATCAAGGGGTTGAAACGGATGATTTGGAATGTAATCCAGTTGATCGCGAGAAAGATTGCCCGATTAAGAAGCTCGAAAAGGCGATGAAGGCACGCAACCTGGCCAGCGATAAGGAACTGGACGAGATCACGCAGGGCATCGAAGCACAACTGAACGCCGCCCTGGAATTCGCGAAGAAGAGTCCGTTTCCCACGGAGGATCTGTTGATGACGGAAGTGTGAGGAGGGCAATTTTGAAAATGAAAAATCTCCACGAAATCCGAAATCCGAAATCCGAAATCCGAATTCCGAACGCTCCCTCGCCAGTATTCCGAATGTCGGATCGCCGGGTGAGGGCACCCGGCCTACAGGAGCGACGGTCCTGGCTTGTAGGCCGCGTGCCCTCACGCGGCGCTTGCTTTCCATTCTCCTTGGCGTCGGAAATATGCGGGGCAGCCTTGTATAGTCTCCTTTCGGATTTCGGATTTCGGATTTCGGTCTTTCTTTCCCATGCCCTGGAGCCGATTTGACCAAACCAGCACCGCAACGCTCGACGCCTTGCCGGCATCGGCCAACCGGCGCGTGATCTCGTTCAAGGACGCCATGCGCGAGGCCATTGACCAGGCGATGAACAACGATCCGCGCGTTTTTGCCATCGGCCTGGATGCCGACGATAAATTCGGTGTGTTCGGCTCGATGCTGAATCTGAGCCACCCGGAACGCGTGATCGGCACGCCGGTTTCCGAAAACGCCATGACCGGTGTTGCGCTGGGCGCGGCGCTCAATGGAATGCGGCCTATTTACATTCATTTGCGCGTGGATTTCATGCTTCTGGCGATGGATCAGATTGCCAACTACATCGCCAAATGGCGTTACATGACGCGCGGCAAGGTCAAGGTGCCGATTGTCATTCGAACCGTTATCGGGCGAGGGTGGGGATGCGGAGCCCAACACTCGCAAACCCTGGGAGGCATGTTCGCTCATTTCCCGGGCTTGAAAGTCGTCATGCCTTCGGATCCGTATGAGGCCAAAGGATTGTTCCTGGCCGCCGTGAAGGACGATTGGCCGGTCATCTTCATCGAGCATCGTTGGCTTTATAAGAACACGGGCGCCGTTCCGGAGGAGATGTACGTGCTGCCTGTTGGCAAAGGCCGAGTGGTTTGCCCTGGAAAACAACTTACTTTGGTCGCCACCTCGCTCGCAGTCGTGGATAGCCTCAATGCTATCTCCAAACACGAGTTGGATGTTGAACTGATTGATCCGCGCTGGCTCAAGCCGCTCGATGAAGATTTGATTCTGAATTCAGTTCGGAAGACCGGGCGATTGCTGGTAATTGATTACGATTTTCCCGCCTGCGGCTTTGCGGCGGAGGTCTGCGCAATGGTTGCGGAGAAGGGTTCGCAGTTCCTCAAATCGCCGGTGCAAAGAATGACCTTCCCGGATTGTCCCATGCCGGCCAGCGGTGTGCTCGAAAAGGCGTATTATCCGAACGCGGATAAAATTGCGGAGAGGATTAGAGGAATTCTGAATGGAAGCTGAGTCTGCCAACGATTTTGCGCGCGTTACTCCCAAGCGCTCTCGAGCCGAGCGGAAGCGTCTTGGAGTGCGCTCCCGATCCATCGGGAGCGCTTTCGAAAGCGATAGAGGACTACCGCAGTCCAAGACGCTAGCGCGTATGCCAACGCCCACGAACATCGCGAAGCGTCTTGGAGTGCGCCAGTCCTCTGGCGCTTTCGAAACCGGTAGAGGACTACCGCACTCCAAGACGCTAGCGCGTATGCCAACGCCCACGAACCTCGCGAAGCGTCTTGGAGTGCGCCAGTCCTCTGGCGCTTTCGAAAGCGATAGAGGACTGGCGCAGTCCAAGACGCTAGCGCGTATGCCAACGCCCACGAACCTCGCGAAGCGTTTGGAGTGCGGCGACATGTCGCCGCACTCCAAATGCTGTGCGAATTTGGAAGAGGCTACATTACTATGAATTCCAAAAATACTCCCCACCTGCTAGTGACCGGCGGCACTGGTTTCGTGGGGCATCATCTGGTCGAGGAACTGAAATGCAGGCGAGTCTCATTTTTCACATTCTCCCGCAAAGATTACGACCTCACTATCTGGGACCAGGCCCGGGCGGTGTTCGAAGCGAACCGCCACGCCACGGCCATCCTGCACATGGCAAGCTGGCAGGCGGCAGGGGAGTTTCCAGCCAAACATCCCGCCGAGCAAATGTTTCGGAACAATTTGATTCATAGCCACGTCCTGGAGGCCTGGCGGCGTTTCGCGCCTCAGGCGAAACTGATGGCCGTTGGCACCTCGTGCGCCTACCCGTCCTCATCATGCTCGTTCTCGAAAGAAGAAACTTTCCTCGAAGGCCCCGTCCACGGGAGCGTCTATGCCTACGCGTTCACCAAACGGCTGCTCTACACGGGCATTTTGGCCTATAACGATCAATTCGGCTTGAACGGCACCTATCTCATCCCGGCGACGATGTTCGGCGAGTATGACGATTTTCATCCTGACACCGCTCACGTGCCCGGCGCTTTGATCGGGAAATTCGTACGTGCGGTGCGCGAGAATCTGCCCGAGGTCGAAATCTGGGGCGACGGCTCGCAACTGCGCGATTTTGTGGACGTGAAAGAATTCGTGCGCGTGGTCTTGTCGGTGCTGGACCAGTGCGATCGCGATGTGATCAACATTGGACCGGGGGCAGGAATCTCCATTCGACAATTGGCAGAGTGGATCTGCGAGGCTTCCGGTTTTAAAGGCCGTCTTTTCTTCAATACGCAACGCTACGTGGGCATCAAAGAGAAGTTCATTGATGACACGCGCTTGCGCGAGAAATTTGGGCTGAAGCTCACCACCGACCTGCGGCCAGGTATAGCGCGGACCGTGGCTTGGTACTCGAAGAATTACGATCAGCTCAATGGAAAGCGTAAATTTCAGTCAGACCAGTTCGACCGGTCAGACCGGTCTGACCCAATCACTCAACCGGCAGTAGCCCACGCGCGCTAGCACATGCCTCTCCTGGCCTCCAAACTCGACCTACTTCTCGTTAATCCCGGCGGGCAGAAAGCCATTTATCAGTCGCTCAGCAACGAACTGACCGCGCACGAGCCACCGGTATGGGCCGGCTTGATGGCCAGTTTCGCACGAACGGCTGGGCTTTCGTGCGCCATCCTCGATGCCAGCGTCGAGGGACTAAGCTTCGAGCAAACCGCCGAGCGCGTTGCCGAAGCCAACGCGCTGCTGGTGGCAGTGGTGGTTTACGGCCACCAGCCATCGGCTTCCACGCAACACATGCCCGCGGCCAGCGGCATCTGCCGGGCGATCAAGCAACGCGACTCAAAGCAAACGGTGTTGCTCCTGGGCGGCCATGTCGCCTCGTTGCCGAAACGAACGCTCGAAGAAGAGGCTGCCGATTTCGTGTGCGGCGGCGAGGGCCTGGTGACGCTGGTCGAATTGGTTGAGGCCCTCAAATCGCCGCAGCCGCGTTGGGACAAAGTGCATGACCTTTTGTACCGCGATAACGGCAGCATGTACTCTACTGCGACGGCGCCGCTCGTAACTGACCTCGACCAGCAAATGCCCGGTCTCGCGTGGGATCTATTACCGATGCCCAGGTATCGCGCACACAACTGGCACTGCTTTGGGGATAGAAAGCGGCAGCCTTACGCCGCGATCTATACCACTCTCGGCTGCCCTTACCATTGTTCGTTCTGTTGCATCCAGGCGCCATTCAAGAGCGCGGAAAGAGCTTCCGGCATTCGCGAGAGCGTCAACAGCTATCGATTCTGGTCCCCGGACAGCGTCGTGGCTCAGATAGATCGCCTGGTGAACGAGTATGGCATCCGGAACATCAAAATCGCCGACGAAATGTTCGTGCTCAACCCGCGGCACGTCCTGGGCATTTGTGACCTCATCATTCAGCGGGGATACGATCTGAACATCTGGGCCTACGCGCGCGTGGACACCGTCCAGGACAAAATGCTCGATAAATTAAAGGCGGCAGGATTTAATTGGCTCGCGCTGGGGATTGAAGCCGCCGACCGCGCAGTCCGGAAAGACGTGGACAAGGATTTCCCGCAGGAAAAAGTCTTCGCCACTTTGGACCGCATCCGGTCGGCAGGAATAAACGTCATCGGCAATTACATCTTCGGCCTGCCGGAGGACAGCATTCAATCCATGCAGGCCACGCTCGACCTTGCGCTGGAACTGAATTGTGAATTCGCAAATCTCTACTGCGCGATGGCCTATCCCGGCTCGCGCCTTTATGAACTTGCGCTCAAAGAGGGCTGGACCCTGCCGAAAACCTGGTCCGGCTATTCCCAACATGCTCGTGATTCGCTGCCCTTGCGCACCCGGCACCTCGAGGCCGCCGATGTCCTCCGATTCCGCGATCAGGCTTTCCAGACCTACTTCAACAGCCCCAAATACCTTGAAATGATCGGGCGAAAGTTCGGAGAAGAGACGGCGGACGAGATTCGAAAGATGAGCGCGCATAAGCTGGAGCGCGATCTTGTTCCCAAGGGGGAAACGAACCACGGATGAACACGGATGGACACGGATAAAACACCAAACACCAAACACCAAACACCAGAGAAACAGCAAAATTCAAACTCCGATCGGCTGTGCGGCGGCCGATGTCGAATTGGAGCTTGGTGTTTGGAGTTTCCTTGGTGTTTGGTGTTTGGTGTTTGGTGTTTGGTGTTTGGTGTTTGGTATTTGGTGTTTGGTGTTTGGTGTTTGGTGTTTGGAGCTTCGCTCCCGGCTGTGGCTACGCGATCTGCCCCGCAATGAACACAGGCTCTCCAACAGAATCCAAACGGTTGATTTCGTTGCTCTTTTCCTTTCGGAACGAGGAAGAGGTTTTGCCGGAGTTGCTGCGCAGAGTCCGGCAGATGGCCGCCAGACTGCCGGTCGGAACGGAATTTGTTTTCATTAATGATGCCTCGACAGATCGCTCCCTGGAAATTCTTACGGCTGAGGCGCGCGAGGATGACCGAATAAAAGTTATCAATCTATCCCGGCGATTTGGCGTGGCCGAGGGCTATTTAGCCGGCATGGCCCATGCCCGCGGGGACGCTGTGGTTACGCTGGATACGGATTTGCAGGATCCGCCGGAAGTGATTCCGCAACTGGTCGAAAAATGGCTCGCAGGAGCGGAAGTGGTTTATACCGTGCGGACTCGTCGCGAAGGCGAGCCGCTTTTCAAACGGCTGCTCACGCGCCTGGCCTACAAGGCGATCCGTTCTGTGGCCAATGAGGCGCTGCCGGTCGAGGCGGGAGATTTTAAACTAATCGGCCGGCGCGTGGTGGACCAGATTGTGCGGTTGAATGAGAAAGATCCGTATCTACGCGGGTTGGTAACCTGGATGGGTTTCAAACAGGCGGCTGTTTATTACGAGCGTCATGCCCGAGCCAAAGGCCAAACACATTTTCCATTATTCACAAGCAAAGGTCCGCTGCTGACTTTTGTGACCGGATTCACCTCATTTTCTGTCATGCCGCTTCTGGGCCTTCTAGCCTCGGGCTTGAGCCTCGCCGGCGTTTCGATCCTCGGAGCACTTTGCCTGCTTTGCCTGAAGCTTTTCGGAGCCGCCGGGCCGCGGACGCTCTGGTGGCTGGTGACGGCGGGAGGTTTCTTCTGCGGTGTGCAACTCACCGGGCTTGGAATTTTGGGGCTTTATTTAGGCCGCATCTATAATGATGTGCGCAACCGGCCACACTACATCGTCGAGAGCACAATCGGGTTTGATCCAAAAACCTCGTAGCAGCCGAGGTGACGAGGCTCTAACTCAGAGGACAGAGAGCAGAGGACAGAGAACAGATCCTCATTACCTCGGCTCCTACAATTTATTCCTGCGGCTCACCAGAACCCCAAGAATGTTATCCAGCACTCGGTCAAGGTGTTTGGCAGCATCTTGAGCGAGAAAACGCAGGATGAAATATCCGTGCTGCTGCAGCAGCGCGTCCTTGCGCCGGTCGCGGCGATAGGCGTCGGCATCGGCGAGGTGCTGCTGGCCATCCAATTCGAGCACAAGCCTCAATGCCTCGCATAAAAAATCAACCTCCATGTGTCCCATGTGGTCGGAGCGGCCTCAAATTAGACGAGCCGATGACTCTGGGTTAGGTTCCAAAACCCACGTCGGCTATCGTGCCTGTGCCTATCATGACTGAAAAAGAAATGAAGCAGTCGTTCGGCGATGAGTATCCGGCTGCCGTAACGACCGAGGGCATGAGGCTGCCGTTGCGTCACGAGGGACGCTTTTCCCGTAGCTACTTTTCAGCCGAGCACAAGCATGGGACTGAAGTCTCCCGGTTCATGGATGGCTCAGCCTCCATTACGGCTGCAGACCTGCTGCGCGAATGGCCCGATTGGACCGACGCACAACGAATGGAGTTTTGCCAATCCTGCTGCTGGTTGCGTGAGCAGACCGATTTCCCCGAGATACTCCGATTCATTATGCAACACGGTTCTGCGGAAGTCTGGTGTGCGATTGCGATGGATGTAGCCTCGAGTCTTCGCCAGGACGAGGCTTTCGCCATGCTCGTTCGCGCATTGCCGGCCACCGAAGTTGGCCAGAGTTCGAATATCTCACAGGCGATCGCGCTCACGAAGCACCCGGATGCCGAGGCAACCCTCCGAAAGCGCCTGGATCTTCTTTGGTCAACTCCAGGGCTTTGGGAGTCTGCGGATTTCTTCAATTGGGTCGCTTTCGATGCCACGACCTGCATCGCCCATTTGATCGAACTGGGTGCTCCGCCCACCGATTTCGCGGACAAAGCACGCGCAATTTCACAGCACGTTTGTGTGCAAAATCAGAATTCGTGCCGCAATTTTTTGAGCAAACACTATACATGGCTCACGGAGCAGAAAAATGGTGGGACTTCCGAATCAACCTGAATCCGGCTTCTGAACGACTTATTCATGAAACCTGACCTCGACAAAATTGACGATGCTGTTTTGGCCGTTCTTCCCGAGCGCGAGCGCTCCAGGACGGCCGGCAGGTTCCTCTCGCGGCATTTTTCCATAAAGGCGCCCACATCCTTCTGCCAATCCGCTCCGTCGAAATCCACTGCCAGAAAAAAGCAGGTCTCGTCCAGAAGCATCGGATAGACCCCCAGAACGAAATCACGCCCTTGCTCATCCTTGCCTGAAAGATGCCAGCGAATCACCTCGTCGGAAACATGGAGGAAGCGTTGGTTTGGACATTCCGAGCACTTGATGCGCGGCTTCTCGCAGATGCCGCGAACCCACTCATTTGCGCACGCAGGCGAGTAGCCACTCTTGCCCGTTTTCCAATTTTCGAAGCGCCGCGGATAAACGTCTTCCCGCCCTCGGAAAAAAGATCTGAACAAGGCTATCTTTTCGGCGGGCGATGAATGATTTGTTACGGCAGGTGTTGGGCCAAATGCACCGACTGCCGGAAACACGAGTGCCCCAGTTTTTTGCGTCTGTTGTCCGATTGGCTCCACAGGAAAAAGTATATTCATGGTAGAATGGAAACGAAAGCGCGGGAATGCCGCGCGCTCCAAACGCTGCGCGAAACTTGTGCGCCCTCGATGTCGCGAAGCGTTTGGAGCGGCCAAACCAGACAGATTTTAGCCGGAATAGAAACTTTCTTCAGTTCGGGCGCCA
>PSRM01000125.1 GCA_003176045.1 Verrucomicrobiota bacterium
CCACAGGTAATCGTCGCCTTAATCAAATCGAACAAATTCATAAACTACTACGTTTTCTTTACTCCTAAATTTTACTTTTGCCAAGCAAAAAGTTTTCTTCCCGGCCAGATTTTTTACGGAGCACATACTCCGTGCCACGACCCGCCGAGCTTTTCGTCCGGATGGCTGAGAAGCGCAGGTTTTGTGCCAGTGCTGAGGAATTCTGTACAAACCGCGAATTAACGCGAATGGACGCGAATCCATTTCATTCGCGTCCATTCGCGTTCATTCGCGGTTAAGAACGATTCGAAAAGCCCTTTCAATGCCATCGTTTCCCTTCTACACTGCGATGCGAAAATCGCGGCAAGACCGAACTGTTTAAGACATGCCAATCAGCCCAAAACTAGGCGCAGCGACGGCAGCGGCAAATATGTCGGAGATAGCCCCTTGCTATTCCCCACAGGAAGCGTTAATTGAAGCCAATCGCTGCCTCTTTTGCTTCGATGCCCCGTGCATCCAGGCCTGTCCGACGGGAATTGATATCCCCTCCTTCATAAAGAAGATCGCGAATAACAACCTTACCGGCGCGGCACGCACGATTCTTAGCGCAAATATCCTGGGTGCCAGTTGCGCACGCGTTTGCCCAACCGAGGTCCTGTGCGAAGGCGCCTGCGTCGTGCTCGACCGCGAAGGCGACCCCGTAAAAATCGGCAGGCTACAGCGATATGCGACCGAGTCAGTGCTGAACGACGCGTACAAGGCGCACAACTTGGCGAAGCTTTTGGAGTGCGCTCCCGATCCATCGGGAGCGCTTTCGAACGGCGGACAAAAATCCAAAGCGGCAGAGGACAGCCGCACTCCAAGACGCTCCGCGACTGATTCCGCCACAGGTGTTTCAAGCGCCGCGGACAAATCCAGGCGCCGCGTCGCCATCATCGGCGGCGGCCCCGCCGGCCTCGGCTGCGCTGCCGAACTGGCGCAATTGGGCCATCAGGCCGTGGTTTTCGAGAAAAAGCCTCACCCCGGCGGACTCAACACCTACGGCATCGCCTATTACAAAATGACGCCACAGGTAAGCCTGCAGGAAATCGAGTTGATTCGGAGCATGGGTGTGGAATTCCGATGTGGTGTGGAGGTCGGAAAAGACGTCCCGATCAGCCAAATTGAGTCCGAATTTGACACCATTTTCGTTGGAATCGGTCTCGGCAAGGGTGCACGGCTCAATGTGCCCGGCGAAGAGCTTCCGGAAGTCCTTGAAGCGCTGGATTTTATCGAAGAAATCCATACCAAACCGCTCCACGAGGTTCCCGTAGGTGAGCGCGTAGCCGTGATCGGGGGTGGGAACACCGCCATTGATGCCGTCACGCAGGCCAAACGCCTTGGCGCAAAGGAAGCTGTGATCGTTTACCGCCGCAGCCAGGCCGATATGTCTGCCTACGCCTTCGAGCAGGAACTGGCCAAAACCGACGGCGCGGCTTTCCTGTTCAATGTCGTTCCTGTTGAAATCCTGGGAGAAGCCGGTCACGTCAAAGGCATTAAATTGGCCCGGACAGCGAGTGCCAACGGTACGCTCCAGGTGCTTGCTGGGTCGGAATTTGAAGAGCCTTTCGACATGATTATCAAGGCCATTGGCGAGGAGAAACAAGCGGCAATGCTCAAAAAGCTGTTCCCCGCTCTGGAATTAGACGCACGCGGTGTGGTGAAGCGCGATTCAGAAACCGGGCAGACCAACCTGCCGAAGGTATTCACTGGAGGCGACTGCGCCAACGGTGGCCGCGAGGTGGTGAACGCTGTGGCGGAAGGAAAGAAGGCGGCGCGCGGCATTCATGCGTGTTTTAGCCGCGAAAAGGTGACCGGGCCTGTGCAGGCGTCTCGGTATGGTGTGAAAGGCGAGCCGGTGGGCTCGGGGTTTGAGAAGCCGATTAGGGTGAAGGAGCTGGAGCACCAATACAAACGAGGGCAGCAGTGAAAACACCAAACACCAAACACCAAACACCAGAGAAACACCAAAAACCAAGCTCCAAGCCCGTCCGCAGTATTTGGAGGAATCGGCAGGTTCTGGTTGATGGGGACGGACAAAGACCAAAGACCAAAGACCAAACACCAAGTTCCAATCGCTCAGCCGCAAGTAACCGGCTAAATGAGGAGTCGCCTGGAGTTCGGGATGGGAAGTACCCTGAACCCGCCTCTGATTCATGGATGCTGAAGGAGGACGCTGGGGAACCTGGTCCAAACCGTCATCCATTCGATTTGGAAGAGCGCACGGCCAAATTTGGTGAAGCTATCGTGAAGTTCTCCAAGAAGATTCCGAGGGACCCTACTAACAATCGCCTGATTGATCAGCTTGTAGGGGCCGGCACCAGCGTCGGCTCAAATTATCATGAGGCAAACGCGAGCGTGTCAGGAAAGGACTTCCGGTTCTCGGTGAGCCGCTCGCTAAAGGAGGCGAAAGAGACAAAGTTTTTCCTCCGTATGGTGGCCGCTTCGGAATCTGAGTTAGCTCCCGAAGCTAGGGAGCTTTACCGTGAGGCCAACGAGCTACAGCTCATTTTTGCAGAAATGTACAATAAAAAGAAGCGATAAACCATGCTTTCCACCAACGCGCCAGGTTTCCTCGCCCGACACCCGAGTGGGTTTGAAGTTTGGAGCTTGGTGTTTCTCTGGTGTTTGGTGTTTGGTGTTTGGTGTTTGTGGGGCGTTTCTCTGGTGTTTGGTGTTTGGTGTTTTTGCAGCGTTTCGAATTTTGAAGTTTGAAGTTTGTTTATGGCCGATCTCTCCATCAATCTCGCCGGCATCCGTTCGCCCAACCCCTTCTGGGTCGCCTCCGGGCCGCCATCGAACACGGCTTACCAGTGCCATCGGGCTTTCGAAGCCGGTTGGGGTGGAGTGGTCTGGAAAACCATTGGTGATCCCATCGTTAACGTCTCTTCGCGCTATTCGGCCCTGAACCTGGGCCAGATGCGCATGGTGGGCTTCAACAATATCGAGCTGATCAGCGACCGATCGATTGAGACCAATTTCCGGGAAATTTCCGAGGTCAAGCAGCGCTGGCCTGATCGCGCTGTGATCGCCTCGCTCATGGTGGATACGCGGGAGCGGTGGCATGAGTTCATGAAGCGCTCCGCCGACTCGGGCGCAGACGGCGTGGAGCTGAATTTCGGCTGCCCTCACGGCATGTGCGAACGCGGGATGGGCTCAGCCGTTGGGCAACAACCGCCGGTTACCGAGAAAATTGTCAGTTGGGTCATGGAAGCGGCGACCATTCCGGTCATCGTCAAACTCACGCCGAACATCACGGATGTCACCTTCGCAGCTCGGGCTGCCAAAAAGGCCGGAGCGAACGCTATCTCTCTGATCAACACGATCAACAGCATCACCCAGGTGAACCTGGACAACCTGATTCCGGAGCCATTCGTGGCCGGACTGAGCACTCATGGCGGCTACTGCGGTCCAGCCGTTAAGCCGATCGCCCTGAACATGGTTCAAAGTTGCGCGGCTGACCCTGACGTGCGTCTTCCGATTTCCGGCATCGGCGGAATCGGCAACTGGCGCGATGCCGCCGAGTTCATCGCCCTGGGCTCGACCAGCGTCCAGGTCTGCACCACCATCATGCACTACGGTTTTCGCATCGTTGAAGACATGATCGAGGGATTAACCGACTACCTCGATGCCAAAGGCTTCAAGAGCGTGAACGATTTGATCGGCAAAGCCGTTCCCACTCTTCAGAAATGGGAATCGCTCGATCTGCACTACCAGCGCGTCGCCCGCATTGATTATGAGAAGTGCATCGGCTGCAATCTCTGCTACATCGCCTGCGAAGATGGCGCCCACCAGTGCATTGACCTTATCCCACCCAACGGCTATGGCCTCGGCCCGGGCCGCGTTCCCGGCAAACCCATCCCGAAAGTCCGGGAAGACGATTGCGTCGGCTGCAACCTCTGTTCTTTGGTCTGTCCCGTGGACGACTGCATCACCATGGTTTCGCTGGACGGTGACCGCGCGAAAATGAGCTGGAGCGATTACCAGTCCAAACTCGCCCGCGGCGAGATGGAGCCCATACCGCCGCATCCATAACCGCTCTCGTAGAGACGTGAGGAGGCTCTGATTAGAAGACAGAGGACAGAGGACGGAGGACAGACCACAGGAATCAGAGCCTCGTTACCTCGGGTGCTACTATTAGGGACGGATAAACGCCTTGCGATTGATTCGGTCCGGTCTGGGCACACCAATCAAGGGCAGCACGCTGCCCGAGAACCCAGTTTGTGTTCCGGTGTCGAAGATATTTGGAGGTTCGTCTCGCTATTGATACAATCGCCAGACTTTTAACAGGCGCTCAGGAACATTTTATGATTATTCACAAACTGTTGTACCGCTATTTCAAGTACCACGATGATGAGGTGTTTTATTTGATGCAGGCGCAGGATTCGGTGCGATGGCTGGATCAGGTTGGCGTGGCGTTGAAGCCAGGGGTAGAGGTGCTTGATCTGGGTTGTGGGCACGGGATTTTCGGCGGTGAATTCATTAAAAAAGGCTGCACCGTGACCTTCGCGGACGACAGCAGTTATATCCGGCCCGAATTTCAATCCTCGCGATTTCTGACGATCAATCTGGACCAGGACGATTATTCGAAACTTGGCCAGTACGATCTGGTCATTTTATCCAACGTGTTTGAGCACCTCGCCAGGCCGGAGCGGTTCCTGGATGAGTTGCCAAAGCTGCTCAAGCCGAATGGAAGGCTCTACTTGAGCTGGACCAACTGGTTTTCTCCTTTTGGAGGGCACGACTTCGCTCCGTTGCATTACCTGGGACCGCGATTCGGACGCTGGCTCCACTTCAAACTAAAAGGGAAGTGGAGCGATCACGTGCCTTATGCGGGCCTTTATATCACGCACATTGGCCGAACCCTGAGGATGATTCGTGCCAGGCCCAACTTGAAAATTTACCGCCGCGCTACGCGCTACTACACCGAATTGTCCTTCCTTTTGGCTTTCCCCATCATCCGTGAGTTTTTGGCCTGGAACTGCGTACTGCTGATTGGAAAGAAGAAGCCCGCCTGAGCAGTAACGACCGCACGCCGGCCGGACTAACGCTGCTTGCGCAGGCGGCAAAGCGCCATCCCAAAAGCCAGCAGGCCCAGGCTGCCAACACCTGGCTCAGGCACAACTGTCAGGCCCCAACTCACAAGGGTCCCTTGAAACCCCGCCGAAGCGTCCACCACGTAGAGCGTCCAAACGCCGTTGGGATCCATCCCGTTGAATATCCCAAGAAGTTTTGAACGAGCCGCCGTGTCAAAGACCGACCCCGGCGAAGTGGGATCAATGGCACGGCCATCCGGCTGCCATAGGCCCGTCACCTGACCCGCGCCGTTGACAGAAGCTCCGAGGGTCTGATAACGGTGAACATCAACCGCAGCGAGGTCATCCAGAGTGAACGGGTTCGCTGATGCATTCGGCCCAAAGCCCGGGTCCGAATAACCCGCCGGATTGCTGCCACTCAAACCGACCCTGTTGAGCAGAATGGCGCTTACTCCGTTGTGATACAGATACGCGTAATAATCCCCGTTGAATCCACCCAGGATGTCGAGCATCACACTTGTATGAGCCACAGGTCCGCTGAGGCCGCTCACCGTTACACTATTCTGGTAACCATTCAGATCTCCATCCGGAATAGGGGCATTGATGTTGTTCACGGTAGTGGTAAACGCGCGGGCGCCTGGCAAAACTGCCGTAAACGCAGCCACGGCCACAAGATATACGGCCAGGCACGAACCTCGGGCGCAAGACGCCGGAAGACGTTGAACTCGATAACTCGCCGTGTTCATGGTCAGAATCCCATTATGGATGGGTAGTTCGGTAGAAAGCCCCGCCTTGTGGCGCGCTGGTGTCGTCGAAGCTTCCCAAGCCGTTTGAATCACTAATGACCGTGGCAATGGTGGTCCACGGCCCACTCGTCGAAGGAGCGCGCTGGAGGCCGTAACTATTGCCTGGCACACCCATGAACCTCACCTGGAAGCCTCCGGTAATGGGTATCAGTGGCAGCATGTTGCCTGAGATTTGACTGCTCGGCTGTGCTGTCACCAACACAAATGCGGATGCGGTCAGTCCCCTTCCATCGCTCACCGTGTACGTGAATCGGTCGGCGCCGGTAAAGTTGGCGCCTGGGGTGTACGTCACCGCATTTGTACCCAGGGTCACCGAGCCGCCATTGGTGCTTGTGCCTGTCACCGAGCTCACGTTCAGCGGTAATCCGTCCGGATCTGAACAGAACATGAGAATCTTCGCCAGCGACAAAACCAGCGGCTGGTTCATCTGGTACGAGGCCGAAATGTTGTTGGCCACGGGCGCGCGCCCGATAGTATTGAGTTGCAGGCCGGCAATGGTAGAATAGCCGTAAACTCCCGGCTGAACTGTCAAAGTCAAGGCCTGCCCCGAGATCACCAGGACATTTGTGTAACGCGCATACTGTATCCCTTCGGTCCATACCGGCGGGCTGGCAACGCTCGCTTCGTGACTGGCGCGTGTGCCGTAATTTGTACCGCCCACCGTGAGGGTGTACTTGCCGTCATAGGAATACGGCAACACGTTGTAGATTGCGCTCGGCAAGTTGGTCACGGTAACCGTTATGTTGCCTCCATTCTGTGGGTAGAGATAGGTGTTGTACATTGGATCTGTCGAGCCGCAACTATACGCGCCGGGCGCATTTGCCACGGTCATACCCACCTGCGTATGGGTGCCATCTGCTGCGCTCATGTTGGTCACTGTGCCAAAAGTCAGGTACCCACCCGAACCGTTATCCCGTGAATACAAGTTCCAGAAGTCATTTGTTGCCTGGCCGATCGCTGCGAATCCGGTTTTCAAGCTATGAGTCACACCCGCGTTGAAGTCCACGTTGAACAGGAGGGCCGGTGTCGGAGGCACAGTCACCGTCAGAACGGCGTTCGAGCTCGTCCGCGCGCCGAACGTGTTGGAAACCAGCACGCTGTAAGTGCCTGCCTGCCAGGTCTGCACATTCACAAGGCTCAACGCCGTCCCCGTTGCGCCCCCCAGAATTCCATTATTGTACTGCCATTGGTACGCCAAAGGAGACGTGCCAGTGGCTTGGACCGTGAAGGTGACATTCGAACCGACGGTCACACTCTGCCCATGGGGTTGAGTCGTGATCGAAGGCGGAATTCCTACGGTCAGCACCGCGTTCGAACTGGACGCCGAACCATAAGCATTCGACACTAGAACGGCGTAACTGCCGGCCTGCGCAGACTGGACATTGCTCAGACTTAGAGAAGCACCCGTGGCTCCAGCGACGTTGCTGCCGTTGAAACTCCACTGATAACTCAAGGGCACCGAGCCAACCGCTCCCACGCTGAAAGAAGCATTCCCACCAGCCACCACTGTCTGATTAGCGGGTTGCTGGGTGATCGAGGGCGGCACACCACTACTCCCAGTCCCGGTTTGCAGGATCTGGAACCCAGAGATGACCGCATACCCAAAGGTGCCCGGACGCACGGTCAATACAAGCGCCTGGCCGGCGGCCACCTGCACGTTGCGGAACCGCACATACTGCACACCCTCTTTCCACACCGGCGGATTGGTCACCGAAGCCTCCA
>PSRM01000170.1 GCA_003176045.1 Verrucomicrobiota bacterium
TCCAAACACCAAACACCAAGCTCCAAACACCAAACACCAAGCTCCAAACACCAAACACCAAGCTCCAAACACCAGAGAAACACCAAGCTCCAAACACCAAGTCCTGCGCCCGGCCGGGTTTGAGATTTGATGTTTGGAGCTTTTCTGGAGCTTGGTGTTTGGTGTTTGGTGTTTGCGGCATACGTGAGGGCCGGGTTAAACCGAGGGACGATATTTGCCCACGATCAACTGCAATCGCTCGGTGATCTGCCCGAGCGAGCAACATTCCACCGTCTGGATCAGCTCTGCAAAAACATTGCCCCCGCTTTCGACTACACCCGCAAGGCGATCAAGGGCTGCGGTGGCGGCCGTGCGATGACGCTCCTTGAAACGGCGCAAGCGAGCGATTTGCTGTTCTTTGCTCGCACGTGGTGTCCGCACCACAGCCATGTCGTGTCCATTCGCGCGGACAAGCTGTCCGCGCTCCTGAGCATAACGGTTTACCCCGATCACAGGCCGCGCCTTTTCTTCGATCTGACGCTCGTAGCGGTGGGCGGAAGCCTGAATTTGGCTGCGTTGGTACCGATGCTCGATCGCGCCCAGCACACCGCCCAGTTCGGCGATGGTTTGCAATTCCTCACGCACGGCTGACTCCACTGTTCGCTCGACAATCTTCATTCCGGGCGAGCCCGCCAGCGCGTTCATCATATATTTGAATAAGCCGGACTCTTCGAGAAGAATGGCTTGCGCGTGGGCGGCCAGACGCACGTATTCTTCACTGGGCGTCGTGAACGGTTCGTCAGCGCTGTTGCTGTGGCAGGAATTCGTCCCGTTCGCGTACGCAAGCAGAAGCTCGATGGCCGTGCGCGTGAGGTTGTTCTTGAATTCGTGCGCCACCAGTGACCGGCCACTGGTCTGGGTGTGCAGTTTGAAAAGTTGCGCCCGCTCATTCGCGCCGAAAACGTCCCGCATCGCCACCGCCCATATCTTCCGGCACACCCGCGCCAGCGCCAGATATTCGATATCCAGCGCACAATCCAGAAAGAACGACAGTCGCGGGCCGAAACGGTTCACATCCAGGCCACGCGCCTGGAACATCTCCACATAAGCAAATCCGTTTGAAAGCGTATAAGCCGCCTGTTGCACCGGTGTGGCTCCGGCCTCAGCAATGTGATAGCCGCTGATCGAGATCGGGTACCACCGTGGCATGTGTTCGGTTGCAAACTCCACCATGTCTGTTAAAAAGCGCAGCGACGGTTGGATGGGAAAAATCATTTCGTTTTGGGCCTGAACTTCCTTGAGAATATCCGCCTGCACTGTGCCCCGCAGTTTCGCTAAAGCCCGTTCGCCGAAGCGCCGCTTCGCGGCGGCCACGTACATCGCCAGGATAATCGGCGCTGGCCCATTAATTGTCATTGAAACCGAGAAATGATCGTCGCCGACTGGAAACCCTGCATAAAGCCGCTCCATGTCCTCGATCGTATCAATGGCGACGCCGCCTTCTCCGATTTTCCCGAAGGCCCCGTCCGCATCGCTATCCAGCCCATAAAGCGTCGGCCCGTCAAAGGCGGTGCTGAGCCGGATATTGCGCTGATGCCGGGTGAGAAAATGGAAGCGCTTATTAGTGTCCTCCGCCAGCCCAAGTCCCGCGAACAATCGCGTAGGTTCTTCGCCCTGGGAGCGCCGGATGGTCTGCCCGGCCCGGGCTCCTGCGGGCATGTTTCCATGTGGCTCGGAAGTCCCGTCTTGTGCCAGCGTTTCGTCAACATACAGCTCCCGATACGCGCCATTCACAAACGGAAATTCCCCCGGCAGACCTTCCTCAGTCAGGAACCTCGCGATCTCCGCAGGCTCATCCGTTTGCGGCAACGCCAGCCGCGGCAGCTTCAACCCACTCGGAGTCTGCACAAGCGGAACGCCTTGGCAAATTTGTCGCCACCGTTTGCGAAGCGCACCGCCCACTTTAGCATCTACGCGCGCTCGATCCACCTCCGCACGAACAAATTGGTCGAAACTGTCCAACGCTTTCAAAACCTGTTCCAGGCTGGAGCCAGATCGTGCTGGCCCCTCGACCTTCGACCCTCGACCCTCCACCTGGTCTCGCCGCTCGCCACTCGCCACTTGTCTCCTGCCACTCATTGGATTAACTCCCGGAACAACTCGTCCACTCCCTCATCGCCATGCCGATTTGCGACCGTAGGGATGATTTTCTGCCCCTTTCGACTCATCGCCACCCTATGGCCCACCTCGACAATCGCTGTTCGGGCGCCAGGCCGATCAGCTTTGTTCACAACTACAACATCCGCGCCCTCCAGCATCGCGATCTTTTGCAATTGCAGACTGCCACCGTACTCTGGACTGAGCACCAGGACCCGGCCATTCACCAGCCCATCGGCAAAAGGCATATCCTGCTGACCAATACCCGCGCTCTCGACCAGAACCAGATCGAAGTCGGCGCCCTTTAGAATTTGCAGCCATGCTTTTGTATCGCCCGAGATTCCGCCATGTCGCTCGCTTGCCGCCAGGCTGTGCATGAAAACCCGGTCATCATGCGCATAAACCATGGCCGCGCGATCTCCCAATAACGCCCCGCCGTTTGGCATGCTGGGATCATGCGTCAGAATGGCAATTCTCCGGCCCGGCCACGTCCGCAAGAAGCGCAGCACCAATTCATCAATGAGGGTAGTCTTGCCGGCCCCACCCGGTCCTGTAAAACCGATGACGGGCACTCCTGCGAGCGCGTTGGCCAGTTCGGCCCGGACCATCCTGCCCGCGTGATTGGACACCGAGGCTTGCTCCCGCCGGGAGCCCAGCCTTCCACCCCATGCGTGCGCAATTGTCCTCGTCCTCGTCCTCGTCCTCGATCCCCACGCTTGAAGGAACCACGAGGACGATGAGGGAAACGAGGACGAAGTCGAGCCCGAGTAGCTCTCCTTCACCCACTTCGTCATCCCGCTGAGCGAACTGCCCGCCGAAAAAATCTCATCCACGCCTCTCCGTTTCATCACCCGGACATCTGCCGGAGTAATTGTCCCACCCCCGCCTCCAAACAACCCAATATGCCCGGCCCCCGCTCCTCGCAGCCCGTTGCGAACCTCAGTGAAGAATTCCACGTGCCCTCCATTGTAACTTGAGAGCCCGACTGCCTGCACATCCTCTTGCACGGCCGCGCGGACCACATCCCGCACCGACCGATTGTAGCCCAAATATATCACCTGAATTCCATGCCTCACCAATTCCAGATTGACAGTCATAATGGCGCTGTCATGGCCATCGCACAGAGGCACAGCGGTAAGGATGCGCAACGCGTCGCGACGACGGAAAGGGGCGGATCTCGAAGCGGGAGACTGGGATGCGCGAGCTTTCATTCGGCCCTGCACCACAATAGACCATCAAAGGCACAACCGCAAAAATCAGCAAACATTAACGCAAAGGCGCAAAGTTGCTAAGACGCAAAGATTTCCGTTTCGCTTGGTTAAGCCTGCTGCTCGTTCCCATTGTCATCCCGCTTAGCGCGCTTAGCGAGACGGCTCTGTTCAAAGACTCGCCGGCGAGACGCTGGCGTTCCGGGCCTGTGAATTCACCCCACTTCATTTCCCACATAGAGCGCCCTATGGTTAGGTCAACATGATCAAGAGACTGAAATCGGGCCAATACCGCCTCTATTCCCGCAAATCTAATCCGAAGACAGGCAGGCGCCGGAACCTCGGAACCTTCCGATCTCTGGACGCCGCCAAACGCCACGAACGCGCCGTTCAGTTTTTCAAACGCGCCTGAAGGTAGCAGCCGAGGTAACGAGGCTCTATTAATTTCGGATTTCGGATTTCGGATTTTAATCGCCTCCTCCTCGCGTCGGCTGCTACAGAATGGTTATGAGAAAAGCTCGATACCGCAACGATCCAGCCGCTCCGCCAGGCACAGCGGCTGGAATGACCGAACCGCGGCAGGAGCGCGGCATTTATGCCGCTTCAACGTCCGACTGTAGTAGCGTGCTCGTATTGAAGTGGATCCGGACGTTGATTTGTGCGGTGAAGCGGCATAAATGCCGCGCTCCGTTCCCGAGTCGCTGCGGTCCAGGCTGTTCGACTCGCAACCCAACTGAATCGTCTCGGCTAAGCTTTCCGTACGCTGCTGTGGCTGTCTTGCTCCTAAGCCTCCCAGCCGCTTTTTCCCAGGAATTCTTTTCGACCTCCTCAAACGCGCCACCCTCCATCCCCGAACGCCTTCAGAAACTGGAACAAGGGCAGCAACAGATTCTGAAGGAACTTGAAACGATTAAAGGACTGCTGCGCGAGCACCAAAACTCAAACGCCATCAGACCTGCCGCGCCCAAAGTATTTTCCATTGATGTTACTGGCGAGCCTTTCCGTGGATCGGCTCAGGCGCAAACAGCAATCATGGAATACTCGGATTTCGAATGTTCTTACTGCGCGCATTATGCGCGCGACGTTTATCCCGCTCTCGAAAGAGATTTCATCAAAACCGGCAAACTGAAATATTTCTTTCGGGACATGCCGGCCAGGGAACATCTCCATGCATTGCAGGCCGCCGAGGCGGCGCGTTGCGCCGGTGAGGAGGGGAAGTTCTGGGAAATGCACGACGTATTGTTCGCCGCCCAGCCGGCTCTGGCCGAAACCAACCTGCTCTCTTATGCGCAGTTGCTGGGAATTGACGGCGAGAAATTCCGCGAATGTCTGCTCAGTGGCCGCCACACCAATAGCATCCACCTCAGCATCCAAACCGCGAAGAGGCTCGGCATTTACGGCACGCCAGCTTTCGTCCTGGGCCGCATGAGCCCGGATGGAAATTTCCTCCTGGGGGAGAAAGTCCTCGTCGGCGGAGAATCCGATAAGGACCTGCGCCCCGCTATCGAGCAGCTATTGAGCAGTCAAAGCGGAACGCCTAAGTAGGCGACGATGTAAGGAGCTTGTTCACGCTATGGTGAAGTGAACGGATCGTAAAGTCGAACACCTGCGTGCGTGAAATCAGCAGTGTTGTGCTTTGCAAGAGTCAAGCCGTGATGCCTTGCCGTTGCTGCGACAATGCTGTCTCGCAGAGAATATTCGTGTCCACCAGAAACTTCATAGCGGCACGTTCCGGACCGGGCTGCGGTCACGCTTTGGAATAGGCAAGCCTTTGAGGCCGCGCAGAATATCCAGCAGGTTCTCCTGCGGGGCCTGAACCGTTTTGCGCAGTATGATGTCTCCATCCTCCGCTAACACATCAAGCTCATCGCCAGGATGGACCCCGCTTTCCTGCAACACCTCAGCCGGTAGCGGCACACTGCCCTTCGTATCAACCGTAGTTGTCATCGAATTGAATCTTCCAGAACTTCATTAACGAATCAAGCTCTTGAGCCGATCCAGAAGGCAAAAAAAGCGGATTTAAATAGCTTGACTTCTGCCTCATCCTTTCCCATAATCCCGCCCAAGGTTGGTCCACTGCGGCGCTGGACCGGTTTGACTCGCTTCAGTTCTCAGTGGGACCTTCGATGGGATTAGGCGACTATATAGCAAAAGCAGCCCTTATGCGGAAACTCATTCTCGCCGCCGCGATGCTCGGCCTAGCGGCCCCTCTCGGCTTCGGCCAGGGATACGTGGTTTTCTCTATCACCACCACTACCTCCAATGTCAAAACGAATGGGCTGACAGTCGTTGGGAATGCTGCTGCCTACAACGGAGCACCCCTAAGTACGACACCTGGCGTATCTTGGTATTACATGCTCCTGGTTGCGCCCACCACTCAAACAACAATTGATGCATCGCTTACGGGCTGGACTGGAGTTTTCGAAGGTACCAATACAACCACCGCGGGACGCATGTTCGGTTGGAACAGTCCCGATGGCGGGGCCGTGCTGGTCCCTGGCTACAGCTCGACTGATACTGTGAATTTTGCCGTGGTCGGTTGGTCAGCCAATCTTGGCTCAGATTGGATTGCTGTTTTTTCAGGGAAGCCGTCTGTCCTTGTAAGCGGGGTTGGCAACTATGGCCAGGCCTTCTGGCTAAACACCAGCGCTCCACCCCCGACTGGTTGGTCACAAGCGAATTTGGATACCTTGGGAGTCGGTCCTGGCGGCTGGTACGGCATCTCCCCGATCGCCTTCAATGTTCCTCTTGGCCCACCAGGAGGGCCATATTGCAACGCATTCCGCAGTTCATGCATTACCGCAATCACGTCCACCTTCCTGAACTATTACGCAACCACCAACTGCGGTGCACCTCCGGTTATCGCTTTCCAACCAAAGGATGTGGTCGCCGCCACTGGACAAAACGTTACGCTCAAGGTTTCTGCGAACCCGCTGTGCGTGGGGTACCAATGGCAACTGGCCGGAACAAACCTCCCTGGGGCTACGAGCAACCCCTACGTGCTCACAAACGTTCAGCTAGCAAATGCCGGGCGTTATTCAGTGATCGTGTCGAATGCCTGGGGCAGCATCACCAGCGCTGCTGCCGTGGTGCGAATAGGTCTCCCTGTCATGGGCGTTTATAGTACCGGAATCGGTTCTGGCGGAACCTCGTTGCCTGGAGGCTCGACGGACCCACACTGGACTTTGGTTGGCACCGTCACGGGTGCGGCCACGGTACTGAGTGCCGGCAGTACCTATAGCCAGTGGTCGCCGGACACGACAAATTCCTCCTGGGTTGGCGTCGGCGACAGCGCCAATCAACCCACAAACTTGCCCTATTCTTTCAATCAGACATTCAATATCTCAGGCTTTGATCCGGCGACACTGGTTCTCTGGGGTACTTGGTGGGGAGACGACAGTACCTCGCTTCTATTAAATGGTCACGTAATTACAAACAGCCCTTTCAACGCTACGGGGATTCCTTGGTATGTTGACGGACTAAGCGGCTGGTTTTTTTCCGGGACAAACACCCTTAGCATCGCGATGAATAGTGCTGACGGGGTTTATGATGGCGTTCGCATCGAGGTTCTCGGGTTCATCGGTCAACTCCTCCCGTGCACAAACCCGCCGAGCATTACCGCGCAACCTCAAGACCAAGTGGCCTTTGTAGGAGAAAACGCAGTGTTCAGCGTGGCGGCTTCCGGTGCTACTTATCCTTGCGCGGAATCATATCAGTGGCTATTAGATGGGAAGAACCTTGCCGGAGCCACAGATTCTGGTTTCAAGATATCGGGAGCACAATCAACCGATGCCGGAACGTACTCCGTCATTGTCACAAACGCTTCTGGCAGCATGACCAGCACCCCTGCAATCCTCCAAGTCCTCCCTCCCAACGCCCCAAGCACTAGCATCAACGGCCGAATAGCGGTCGGAACTGTCTTCGCCATCGGTTCTGCGCAGTTGAGCTTTTCCGGCGGGTTCACCAATGGATTCACTTTCTACACCCTCGACGGCACGACGCCGACGACGAGTTCGGCTTTTTACAACGGACCTGTCACGTTGACGAACTCAGCGATTGTTCAGGCGATGAGCCTAAGTTCTGATTTTTCGCAGAGCGCGTTTTCACCGGCTGTGACGGTCCAGATTACGCCGGGTTGGAATCTGCAGACCTCGGTAGTCGGAAGCGGTACGGTGATGCTTAATCCATCGAGTGGCACTTATCCGAGCAATTCGGTCGTGGTCTTGACTGCCACGGCGGCTGCGAACTGGGCGTTTGATCATTGGACCGGAGACCTTTCTGGCAGCCAAAATCCCGCGAGCCTGATAATGAATGGGCCGCGAAGTGTGCAGGCTGTGTTTGTGCAGACGGCTTACCCGCTGACGGTTTCTACACCCGGTGGCGGGACGGTCACGGTGAACGGCCAGATTATTCCGCCGCAGACTTTCTATCGAATCGGCAGCACACAAGCGCTGTTTGCGACCGCCAGCAACGGTTGGAGCTTTATCCAATGGCAAGGTGATGTCACCTCTACGAACAATCCGCTCAATCTGACGATCACGCAGACGAATAATGTTCAGGGCATTTTCGGAACAGTCGTTGGCACAAACGTGGCGGGTTCCGGGAGTGTGGTCCTGAGTCCTCCGAACCCGGTGCCTTACGGAACAAATCTCACGGCCACCGCGATCCCAGCCCCGGGCTATTATTTCCGTCTTTGGAGCGGAGCGTTGAGCGGAACGAACAATCCCGCCAATTTCATCGTCACAAGTGCCACGCCGACGGTGGGCGCGCTCTTCTCGCCTGTGCCTGGCGGGTCCTGCACGCTGAACGTAACGGTAAACGGAAAGGGTACAGTCTCGGTCAGTCCGCAGCAGATCTATTACACGCAGGGGCAAACGGTTATGTTGACCGCTTCGCAGACCGACCCCGCATACAGCTTCAACAGTTGGAGTGGAGACGCATCAGGCACTTCGAATCCGCTGACGCTCGTGCTGAACACAAACAAAGTCGTTGTGGCGAATTTTGGGTCCGTGCCTTCAGTCACGATCACGCCTCAGAGCCAGATTGTGCTCGGCGGCAGCAATGCGCTGCTGCACGCCAACGTAATCGGCCTCGGGCCACTCGGCTATCAGTGGTATCATGGCGTCGGATTGATCGGCGGCGCCACAAACGTGGATTACGCGATCCTGAACGCGCAGCTTTCTGATTCCGGAAGCTATTCGGTGATCGTGTCCAATTATTACGGCATGGCCACCAGCGCCGTCGCTACTATCACAGTGGTCCTGCCGCCGGCCATCACGACCGAACCGACCAATGCGCTCGTGATTGCCGGCACATCCTACAGCCTGAGCGTTGCCGCTACTGGCACGTCGCCGCTGAGTTATCAGTGGTTCGACAGCCTCGGCTCCATTCCAGGAGCGACAAACGCGACTCTTGCATTCAATCCAATCCAGACCAATAACGCAGACAGTTACTTTGCGATCGTAACGAACCTCTATGGTTTCGCGACAAGCCAGGTTGCGACTGTGACCGTTTATATTCCTGTGAACATTCTCAGTGAACCAGTAAGCCAGATCGCTCCAGCCCGAAGCACCGTCTCGTTCCACGTGGCTGCCAGCGGTTACCCGTCGCCCACTTATCAGTGGACTTTCAACACTACAAACCTACCCGGCGCGACCTCGAGCGCGCTGACAATTGCCAATGTGCAGTTATCCAATCTGGGCAGCTACGCCGTCCTGGTCAGCAATCCTTACAGTTCGCTGCTGAGCGATACGGTCACGTTGAGCATGTCGCCCAGCATCACGGTTCCGTACAACGGTGGCACTGCGGTTTGGGGACGGAGTGCATTCCTGTCGGTCGGCGCCATTGGGTCGGGCTCGCTGAGCTATCAGTGGTACTTCAATGGTTCACCCATCCTCTCGGCCACGAATCCAATTTACGGCCTGCCCACCGCTCAGCTTACCAATTCGGGCTTTTACGCTGTGATCATCAGCAGTGCCTATGGCAGCGTGACGAATGGCGCGCAGTTTATTGTGAACCCTGCAGACACTGAGATGGAAATGTTCGCCGGCATGCGCATCGGCGGAGTAGCGGGATACAGCTATGTGATTCAGGGCTCGATGAATCTCCAGGACACCAACGCCTGGGTCACGCTCACCAATCTAGTGCTCCAGCAGGACACAGAAATCTGGGTGGACACCAGCACCAACGCGCTCACGGCGGGTAGGCGGTATTATCGGATCTTGCCGGGGCAGTGAGGGGGACATGGGGAACGGGAGAACCGTGGAGAGCGGGAAGAGCGTGCGGAGCGTGTCGAGCGTGGGAGCGTGTCGAGCGTGGGGCGTCGGGATGAACTTCGTCTTTCACTTTGTCTTTCACTTTGTCTCTTTTTGAAGTTGAAATCTCAAGCCGCCTGGCGAGAGCGAGGAGTGAGGGCGAGGCAGCGAAGTGCGAAGCTTTTGGAGTGCGCCAGTCCTCTGGCGCTTTTCGATCTGTCCGTTGCATCCAAAGCGCCAGAGGACTGGCGCAGTCCAAGACGCTAGCGCGTTACATTTTACCTAAGCGCTGTGTTCACGGTTCACGGTTCACGTTTCATTCCCCTCCTTTCGCTTGCGATTGCCTGGCCCCAACGCTATCGTAGCTCCACAATTGTCCGGTGGTGTAATGGTAGCACAAGAGTCTTTGGAGCTCTTTGTCATGGTTCGAATCCATGCCGGACAGC
>PSRM01000019.1 GCA_003176045.1 Verrucomicrobiota bacterium
ACACCCGGCGCTTCGGCCCAGACCTGCCTTGGAATCTGATAGGAGCGTGAAAAGTAGAGGCTTGACCCCTTTTCGGGTGCGAACTGTTCCTAGCGCCTTGGATATCATCGGCCTTGACTTTGCAAAAAATACTGTCCTTGTCAACGGACAAACCGTATATCGCAAAGTGGAGTATTTCCGCAAAGAACTCGCCGCCACAAATAGTTCCGCCTCGCAATGGCTACCAGTTTGCATCACCACAAACGGAACCGTCAACGGCAGCATTTTTGTGCCGAAAAATCCTGAGCTTTTCACGTATGATCCCGATGGAAACCTCACCAGCGACGGGCGCTGGAATTACACGTGGGACGGCGAAGACCGCTTGATCAGCATGGTCACGCACACTACGGCCGGGCCGGGGCTGAAGCTTGTCTTCGAGTACGATTCGCAAAGTCGGCGAATCAGCAAAACGGTTTCGAATTACGTGTCTGGTGCGTGGCAATTTGCTTCAAAAACGGTGTTTCTCTATGATTCTTGGAATCTCATTGCCGAGTTCACCACGCTCAACGCTGCCTCCGCTCCGACCCTCTCACGCTCTTATCTCTGGGGCACCGACCTGAGCGGAACCCCGCAGGGGGCTGGTGGAGTCGGCGGCTTGCTGCAGGTCAGTTTCTACGGAAGCGGAACAACGAACTGTTTCGTCGCGTTCGATGGCAACGGCAACGTCGCTGGCCTGGTCAACGCTGCCGATGGTGCCATCTTCGCCCGCTACGAATACGGCCCCTTCGCCGAGCCGCTCCGGTCCACCGGCCCTCTGGCGCAGGCGAATCCGGTGCGGTTCTCAACCAAGTACCAGGATGATGAGACGGATCAGCTTTACTACGGTTACCGTTACTTCAAAGACGGGCGTTGGACAAGCCGCGACCCGCTGGAGGAAAGAGGCGGTAAAAACCTGTACAGTTTCTTGGGGGGCGACGCGATCAATTCGCGCGATTCGCTTGGATTGTTCTCTTTTTCAATACCGTACTTCTTTGCCTGTCCCAGCGATATCCGCGGCCACGTGTGCTACGGGTTTTCCTGCCGGGTGAGGTATCCCACCCTCAGGCTTATTCCGGCGGATCAAACTCAGCTCGCGGTTTGCCTCGGAGCGGCAAACATAGAAATGTCGATTGGATGCTTATTAAATAGTTCCACTCGATTTCGCAGTGGTTGTACGCATGCCTTGATCTGTTTCGTGACATGGTGGCAGTAGATTAAATTTAGATGAGATGAGCGCTCCAGATGAGCAGATACTGTGCGGCGTCTGCAGAAAGCGCCCGGCCAACCACCATATCGCGGAGGTGATAAGTGGAACCATGAGTATCCGCGACTTCTGCACAGAGTGCTTGGAGGCATCCGGGATGGACGCAAACCCCGCGGAAAAGGAAATCAAGCCAGGCTCCGTGTGCCGCTACTGTGGCAGTCAGCCTGGCCCAACCGGAACGGACTTCCTCGCCCTCGCATTAGGAGAGGTGCGCCAGAGCGAACCGATCTGCATGAACTGTTCTTTGGAGTATCTCTTTTTCGCTCAAAGGGAACTCAGCAGAATCTCACATCTGTCGGGCGAGGAACAGCAAGCCAGGTTGCAGTCGTTGCGCGGTGAAGCGGACGAGCACATGAGGGAATGGGTCGTTCGTAAAAAGTGAAATCGGTCTGACATTGGGGTCACGGTCTGACATTGGGGTCAGATCTAATCATTCGCCAATTGAGCAAGGGCTCAACCCGCAGTTCCGCATTTATGCACTTGGCACCCCAGCGTGGGACGCCGAAGTCGTTGATTGGAGCATACCATCATAGTTTGACTTATTTTTGCGTAATTTTTTGCTCCATACAGAATCTGTGCAATATTCACCCGATGAGCGCAACACAATGCTCGGCAGGGCGCATTGCCCGCCCCCTCGCCACTTGGAAGAATCCGACACC
Organism: Verrucomicrobiota bacterium; assembly: GCA_003176045.1. Classification (GTDB taxonomy): domain Bacteria; phylum Verrucomicrobiota; class Verrucomicrobiia; order Limisphaerales; family UBA8199; genus PSRM01. Next base: position 1,942 of record PSRM01000019.1, read on the forward strand.
TGACACTCGGCACCCCGCACCGACATCGGTGCCTGCGGGGGCTTGGGGCTTTGGACCTTGGACTTCTTGTCGCGCCGAAGCATTGGCGCAGGCGGATGGACTTTGGGCTTCCATCCAGCCATTTTGACCAATTTCGACTAAATTTGACTAAATTTGACCAAAAAAGTTTTTTCTCTCAGAACGTGGGAGCATTTCGTAGGCGGATGGAGTTTGGACGGAGTTCGGACCATCTGACGACAATCTAAGACAATCAAACGCAGCCGAACTCAGCCTAAAGCAGTATCAAAAAACGTAAACCCTTGCAAATCAACGACATTCCGGACACCCCCTCCCCCCTAACTTTGCCGTAAACTTCGTCGCAGACTTTGTCGCGAACTTTGTCGAATCCCTTCTTACCCCAGGATAAGCACACAATTTGCAAGTGCTGGCGACCAAAACAGGCCAAGAGGCCTAGCGAGAACTCGCCACAAGTTCATTGAAAAATTTATGGTGCCGCAAAACGGCACCGGAAGCCCGCGCGCAAATCGGTGCCCGCTTCCAATACACACCCCCGCCGACGCCGCAATTCGCTCGCCCAGGCCCCGCCTGGGCGAGCGAGCGGGACGCTGAGGACTTTGCGCATCCTCATTCGCACTCCGCATTCGTCCGGCTTTGGACTTTGGACTTTGGACTTTGGACTTTGAACGGGCCTTTCCCGTGGCCAGCCCCAGCCTTAACCGGCCTTCGGCGGACATCGAAAACGTTAAAATGGCCCAAAAGGCCGGTTTGTCCCACGTACCCCACCCCCCCACGATTTTGGGCCGAAAAGGCCGGTCGCAAATTTAAGAACTGTTGTCGAATTGAAGCTTCAACTCCTCCCATTGGCGGCTATTGGCGCCCATTGGCACTTCCCAGCTTGTCCCCCCAGCCCCGTCTCCTATGAGGGCCCCACGCTTGGCGGAAACAGATCAATTGCCAATTGTTCACACGCGCTGCGCATCCGAGCATCCGTCGTTGCCAGTGTTCCACACCGGTGAAGATCACAGCTCGCAACGTGCAGCGCGTCCAGGGTTCGCAAAGGGATCCGTAGATGGCAGGCAAGCTGGATGGCCACGGCGCGTTCCAGCACAAGCCGATTGAGGGGCAACAAACGGATTAAGTCGTCCTCAACCATCTCGACGAACTTCTCCCCGGCGCTGACTCGCTCCCGGGCGGTGATATGGCCGGCCCGCTCTTTGGCGAGCAGGGCGGAGCGGGCCTCAACCATGGCCAACTCCGAACTCTCGAAATGCTGGCCGAGCAGCGCTTGGTTGAACCAGTCGCTTTCCGGTTCACGCACGAACAGTTTGATTAGAATCTTGTCAAATGGTTTCTTTTCTTTTATTCTCTTTGTGATTGGATGCCTGTTGCTATGAGAGCCGCATACGCATTCCAACTGGCGTTGGTCGCGGGGCAAGCCCTGCTATTGGGAGGCTGCGCCACCCAGAAACTTTGGGAGGAAGGCACCCTCGCTAATTATCATGAGCCTGCCACTCCTTCCAACCTTGGCCTGTATCAGGCCACCAACCGCACGGATTTCCTGGTTCTTTATGATGAAAGCTCCGAGCGCAGCGATTCGATCCAGCGGCGCGCTTACTGGTTAGGCGCTAACTCCGACCGAATTAAAGCGCGCCGAAAACCGCACTTTGTTGCTGTGAAAACCGGCGAAGGCCTGCTTCCGATCCCGATTGGCTCTGATGGCCAGACGCTGGCTTCCCCTGCAAGTGGCTGTCCTTACGCTCTTAGCTCAACCAACGGCGACAGTTTCACGCTCCACTGGCCGGGCAGCCATGCCGGCCCTTACGAACTGCCGGTCTATCCGGATGCTTCAGGCCGAACCAAGCAAGTGCTCCTGACGCCGTTGACCGTGGCGGCGGATATCACCATCGTGGGAGGTTTTTTATTCGTCATGTTCTACCCAGCCAGCGCGGAAGCTGTTTCTTGCGCAGTTAATCACTGAGCGTTTATGGAGCAAACCAGTAAACCCGTTTCCAAGACCAAAGTGTTTCTGCTGTGGGCAATAGCAATCGGGAACGTCATTTTTTGGGTGTGGTTTTGGACCTGGCGCCATCGAAATGACGCGACGGCCACTCCGCAAGAGCAGGATACTGCATTGGATATCGCCAAGGCGATTTTCATGGCCGTCACTGGCGGCCTGTTCCTGGTTATGGGAGCCGCTTGTTACTTCATCGTAATAGCGACCCAGTGCCTCACGCTGGATTTTTCTCGCCCGGTGTTTTCAGGCTATAAAGGACGGCTTTACCTCGCCAAAATCGTCGTGCCTGTGCTGGTTTCGGTTGGGATAGGAGTGATGCTACTGCCTTTTGCCGAGCCTTTGCTCCGGGGCCTTGGTTTGACAGGCCAGCTTCCCTTTATGGTTCCGATCCTCGTGCCGGTTATTGCCGTCCAGATAATTTTGATGTGGGTGAATATCTGGGCGCCAGTTACAAGGAAGCTCATCGCCAAACGATTGGCGGCTTGTGGCATTTTGCCGGCCCAGCTCCAAACCGCCCTGCTCACGGGCATCTCCGATCCATCGCGCAGCAGCTTCAAGAAGATGACCCTCGTCGAGGATGATATCGGTGCGCTTTGGATTGCGGGAGATCGGATTGTCTATTGGGGCGATACCGAACAGTTTGCAGTCCTGCCCGACCAACTCATTCAACTCGAGCGCCGCGCTGACGCAGGCAGCACCAGCATGCTCAGTGGCACCGCCCACGTGATCCTGCACGTCCAACTGCCCGATGGCAATGTGCGCCAAATCCGGCTGCACACCGAAGGTCAGTGGACCCAGGGACGCAACAAAAAAGCTATGGATGCGCTCGCGGCCGCTATTTCAAACTGGTACGACAGCACGCGAGCCATAGCGCCGCCTCCTGCGCAGACAGTCTAGCACGGACGCACGATGTAGGCGACGACGTTAGGAGTCGCTTCTTTGCCGAGCGCTCCCTCTGAGACTCCTTACGTCGTCCCCTACAGGTTGCCTCCGAACACCATGGGCCTGACGCCTTCCCTCTGTTTCCTCCGTTGCCTCCAGTTTAACCTCTGGGTCTTTAATCGCCAATGAAATGCGCTACAACATGCCTGGAGTGCGGAGCGCGCCTGTGTTCCCAAACATAAATCCCCTGCCACGTTCCGAGGGTCATCCGCCCTTGACCGATTGGAATCGAGAGATTCACCGCCGTTAAAGCCGTGCGCACGTGCGCGGGCATATCGTCCTCCCCTTCTGTTGTATGGATAAACATGGGATCGCCATCCGGCGCCAGGCGCGAGAAAAACTTTTCCAAATCCCGGCGCACATCTGGATCGGCATTCTCCTGTATGAGCAGCGATGCCGAAGTGTGCCGAAGATGCAAGGTCAGCAACCCGTTCTGAAATCTATTCTCAGAAATCCAGCCCCCAACCTCATCCGTGATTTCATAAAATCCCCGTCCTCGGGTGCGAATAGTTATTTCGTGCAGGGCTTGGCGCATGGAAAACTTAATCGCAAACTTAATCGCTAACTTAGTCGAACTGAGGGCGAAATCAACCAGCCGACTAAGTTTGCGATTAAGTTTACGACTAAGTTATTGGACTACTTCCTCGCTTCAAACAACCCTTCCAGCTCCTGATCCTTCGGCTGTCCGGCGGATACGGCCCGTTGATAGTGCCACCGCGCCAAATCCACCGAAGGCGGCTGCTGGCTCACATAAAACACTGCCAGATTGTGATGCGCATCCGCGTAACGCGGATCGAATTCAACCGCCCGGCGGAACGCCGCCTCTGCGCCGTTGCGCTGGCCTTTTTGGCTGAGCACGATCCCTAAATAGTTTTGCACCTGCGCGTTCTGCGGATCGGCCTTGGCCGCCCTGCCGAGCGCATCCAGCGCATCGTCGTATTTTTCCTGGCGATATTTGATGTAACCAAGAATCGTGAGGCTGTAAGCATCGTTTGTCCCCAGCGCAACCGCCTGCCCTGCATTGCGCTCCGCTTCTGGCAGCCGATTACACTGCAGTTGCACCGCGGCGAGGTTTGCCAGGGTGAACACATTGGTAGGCGCCATTGCCAAGGCTCGCGCATACTTCTCCTGGGCCTCCTGCACTTGCCCGGCCGCAGCCGCTCGCTGCGCGTCTGTCACCAGCGCGAGCGCCGCTGGAGGCAGGTCCTTGAGCCAGTTCCGGATTTGCGCATCCGGCGCTGCGGTTTTCGGGTCGGACTTGCTTAGCAGCGCCAACTCCTGCGCGCTAAAGGGAACCCGCCGCCCCTCGAGCAGCTCAATGCGCGAACGCAGCGACGCCATCTCATCTTCGAGCGCCGCTATCCGTTTGGCCCCCTCCGACTTCCGGCTATCAGACTCCTTCACCGCCATGGTGAGCTTCGCATCCAATTCGTCACGCTCCCGTTCCAACTCCCGAATGCGCGCCGCATCACCTGGTTTGGCGCCTGCAGGGCCGGCGACCACGGCCGAGTTGGCTTCGATTGTAGCATAAAGCCGCTGCACGTGGTTCTCCAGCGCGATCCTCTCAATCCTCAGAATGTCCTGGTTGGATTCGAGTGCGGTGATCCTGGACTGCGCTTCAGCCAACTGCGGACCGACATCGCTGCCGCCCACCACCGACGGCGCAGCCACTTTGAGATCGGCCACCTCTTTCTTCAGCGCCGCATTCTCGGCCCGCAAGGCAGCCGCCGCCTCCTCAGTGCTGCCCATAGCTTTGATCCGGCTCTCCAGCGCATCCCGGTCCGCCGCCAATTTGCTTGAGACTTCCTTTTGTTGCGCAAGCTGCCGATTTGCCTGTTCCAAATCTTTGCGGGTTGACTCGAGTGCCGAACCATCTTTCGTTCCAACCGCAGGCTGCGACATTTTGGCATGTGCCAACTCACGGGCAAGTGCCTCCGCCTTTTTGGTCTGCTCGGCGACCTGGCGGTTGGCTTCGTCGAGCGCCTTTTTGCCTTCCTCCAACGCCGCCGCATTGCGCGCATTGGCGGCTGCGGCGGCCTCATTTTGCTGTGTTAATTCTTTGACCCGAAACTGCAACGTCTCACCTTCCGTCGCGAGCTTTTCAACCAACGCTTTGTGCTGATCAACTTTCTTGTTCGCTTCTTCCAGTGCCTTCTTCGTGGTTTCGAAGGCCGTTGCGTTCTCAGGGGTCGGCGTTAAAAGGCTAAGTTTATCCTGAAGAAACTGCTTTTCCTTGGCGAGCTGATCCGCTTTCTGTGTTTGCTCCGTTAACTGCAGATTAGCGGTAGCCAGAGCATGGCGCGCCTCGGCCAGGGCATTGGTATCCACCATCGCCGGTTTGGCTTTCGATTTCTCCTTTACCAACGCGGTCTTCAGCAATTCTGATTCTTTCTGAAGCGATTTGACCTGTTCGAGCGCGCGCTCCAACTCCCGCGGATCAGCATTAGCCGGCTGCACCGACAATGCCTCTTTCAATTTGGCCTCAAGCAAAGCCTTTTCGGTCTGCAGTTGCCGCGTCTCTTCCCTAAGCGCGTTAAGCTGCATCTCCGCGTCCGAGGGGCGAGGAGCGAGGGACGAGGGACGAGCGACTGTAGATTTGTTAGAAGCAGGCGAGGGAACCACGTTTTGCGGTGTGGCCGGCGAACTCACGACCGGCGCCGCAGGAGCTGCCGGCACCTTTGGCGCGATTTCGGTAATTCTCCCTGCAACATAGTTAAGCCGGAATCCAACCACCTTCGGGTTCCATTCCGGATATCCCTTCTGGAACTGTTGCAATTGCTTTTGCGCCTCTGAATATTTTTCGAGCGCCTGGCTCCAGGCCCCATTGCCGTCCAATCCATCCGCCTCCTGGATCATATTGTAGATTCGGACGTACTGATCATCCGCTCCCTCGGCCCAAGCACACGGCAACCTTGCCATGAGCGCCAGAACAAGGAGAGCAACGTACCTTTTCATAAAGTGTAAGTTTAGCCGAATTAACCGCCTCTTGGCAATACGTACGAGCACGGAACGGGGTTCGTAAAAGGTGAAACGTGAACCGTGAAACGTGAAGAACGGCAGATCGCAATGGCTTTAACGCCAACAACCTCCATCTGCGTCGACAAAGATCGTTGAAATTTGAAGTTTGAGGCTTTTTTGAATTTTGAGGTTCCGAAGTTTGATGTTTCTTATCCGTCTCCATCCGTGTTTATCCGTGGTTAACCATCCGGCTTTTTTGTCTGGATTGCGCTAATTGACACACCCCATTCTATTGTGTACTTTTGGCCCAAGTTTGGCCTGTCTTCGCCAGGCTCTAAGGCAGGGCAGATCTACGTCGTATGTCGTTGCTCAATCAACATGTGCTGGTGCTCAATCGCCTGTGGCAGGCTGTCAATGTGTGCACCGCGCGCCGGGCGCTCACGCTTCTGTTCCAGGGCCACGCTCAGGCTGTGCTCAATCGCGACGACGGCTCGTTCCAGACTTTCAATTTCTCCGAGTGGCACGATCTCTCACGCCAGGAGCCGCACGCAGAATCCATCGGCACGATTTCATTCCGCATCCGGGTGCCGCGGGTGATTCTCCTGCTGGTGTATGACCGCCTCCCTAAGAAGGAGGTCAAGTTCACCCGCCACAACATTTTCGAACGGGACAAGAACACCTGCCAGTATTGCGGCAAGACTTGCGATCGCCGTGACCTCAACCTGGATCACGTGATCCCGCGCGACCGCGGCGGGCCGACTTCATGGGAAAACATTGTCTGCTCGTGCATCGAGTGCAATACGCTCAAAGCCAACCGCACGCCGCAGGAAGCCGGCCTGCACTTGATCCGCAAGCCCAAGCGGCCCAAGTGGCGTCCGTTTGTCCAAATCACCTTCAGCCTGCATCAGCACGACAGTTGGAAGCATTTCATTGACCTGGCCTACTGGAACGTCGAATTGGGCGAGGACCCTCAATAAAAAAGTTAAATGGGTTAAATGGGTTACATGGTTACTCAGGGTGAAGCGGCATAAATGCCGCGCTCCGTTCCCCCGCGGAGGTCGCTCTCAACCACTGTGTTAGCATCTAGATGCACCCCAGCTTTCGAGTCTCCCATTTTTGATGCTTGAAGTTTTTGGATTGAAGCCTTATCCAGAAGTCCATGCACCCGCCCATGCAACTTATGTAACCCATGTAACTCATTTAACTCATTTAACCCATTTCACTCATTTAACCCTTGGAATTATGTTCACCGCAACAAAAGATGTAATGCTCCCCGCCACCGTCACCGGCAGTTGGCCACGCCCACGCTGGTACAATATGAACCTCTGGGGCCGTCCGCTCGATACGGGCATGATGGACCCGTGGTTCCGCGAGCAATTCACAGATGCTCACTCGATCGTTGTTTCAGATCAGGCGCGCGCGGGCCTTGATATCCTCACCACCGGCGACTATCACTGCGACGAAGACGTCGCGGGCCGGTCGTGGCACCACTATATGCTCCAGCGCTGGAAGGGGCTCGAACACGAGGAACTCCAGACCGAAAAGACCCGCTCTCCTCTGCTCTCTTATCAGGTCGGCACGATGCTGGACTCCATCTACAAAAGCTGGCGCTGGCCGCGCGTGGTGGGCAAGGTCGAGCACGACCCGAAGAACCCGCTCGAATACGCCAAAATCTGGCGCATCGCGCAGCAAGCCGCTATCGCCGCAGGCAAACCTGTGAAGTTCGGCACCGCCTCGGCCCAGATCCTGGGTTTTTTCCTCGATAGCCATACGCCCCATTACAAGCTCGAGGATAAAAAGCAACTCGTCTGGGACATGGCCGAAGCCATGAACCTAGAATTGCGCCAACTCGCCGCCTCCGGCTGCAAGGTCATCCAGGTCGAAGAACCCACGCTCCATTTCATGGCCCGATATTCACCGGACCAAAAAGAGTTGCTCAACTTTCTGGTGGACGCCTTTAACCGCGAGATCGAAGGTTTGGACAACGTCGAAGTCTGGATCCACACCTGCTGGGGCAATCCGAACATGCAAAAAGTGTTCTCCGACGAATCCTATGCAAACTCGATGGAAATTTACCTCGAACGCGTCAAAGGCGACGTCTGGACCATTGAGGCAGCCGAGAACAACTTCAAGGAGCTGCCGCTCTTCGATGCTTACAAAGGTAAGCTCAAGAAAAAGATCGCCGTCGGCGTCATCAGCCACCGCACGCTTCAGGCTGATTTTCCGAATGTCATCGCCGACCGCATTCGCCGCTGCCTAAAGCACATCCCGGCGGACAAGCTCATTTTGTCCACCGATTGCGGCTTTGGACGGCAGGGTTTCAATCGCCACCTGGCTTTCTTCAAAACCACCGCGATTCCAATGGCGCGGAATATCATCTTAAAGGAACTCGGCCTGCCCGAACGCTACATCCCCGCCGCCGACGAAAAACTTGCCTGGGATCAGTTGCCTGATCAGGAATCGCTGACACACCTCAAGCCGCTGCGTTAACAGGGCTTTTAACGCAAAGGCGCAAAGACGCAAAGAGTTCCTGAAGAATTATGACCCGCTACGCGAGCTCCACTTTTAGCTTTCGCCCGAGAGCAAGCGCCGCGCGTTCAAGAGTTTGAAGTGTGACGGATGCCTGATCCGACGCGAGCAACCGGTCAATGCTCGCGCGGCTGGCGTTCATTCGACTAGCCAACTTAGCACGTGAAATCCGGCGGCGCTTCATCTCTTGTTCGATCTGCCACGCAACCACTCGTTTCAGAGCGCCAGCTTCACATTCTGCAAGCAGCCCGTCCTCCTCGAGGAAGGCGTCGAACTCAGAACCAAGGTGCTTTGCTTTCATCAACTCATTGTAACAGACTTAGCCGGGTTTTAGCCAATTCCAAATCACCCTCACGCGTTTTCTGCGACTTTTTGATGAAACCATGGAGCAGGACCATACGGCCCTGACCGGCGGTGAAGATTACTCTCGCGATTTGATCGGGAAGCCGTGGCCGAACTTCCCATAACCTATTGTCGAGCTTCCTGACCAAAGGCATTCCAATTGGCCACCCAAATTGGACCGCTTTGATATCCTCGCCGATAATGCGGCGCTCCTCGCGGAGCAACGATCTCAGCCATTCGCGGACAGGCTCACGACCGCTTTCAGTTTTGAAAAATCGAACCGACAGAATTGGGCCTGGCCTATCCATTCAGTCACGGTTTCCATATATACCGCCGCTTCACCCGCGACCCACGCTCATAATTCGGATCACTGGCCGGCACGCGGACTTCTTCGATGAATGCCGCGCCCAACCGCTCGATGGTGCGCCTAGATGCGTGATTGTCCGGGTCACAGGTGATTATAACACTCTCGTAAATGGAGCGCACAAACGGCGCAACAGCGCGGCACGCTTGCCATGCGTAACCGCGACCACGAAAGGCCTCCTGAATCTGGAACCCGATGTGCCCCGCATAAAGCCGGATGTGCTCAGTGTCCCCAACTCGAAAATTGACATGACCAACTTCCTCTCCTTTCACGGTCAGGATGCGGAAATAGTAGTACGGAACAAAGCCTCGCTCCGCGTCGGCAGGCACGATTTTGGCGAACCGCACCACGACATCGCCGTAAGGCAAAGCATCTGGCACGCTCGGTAGCGTCTGGTCTGTAATGTGACCGGTCATGCCGCCATTGTAGGGGACGACGTAAGGAGTCTCCCTCAGGGCCTTCGGCGGATAAGTTGAAGACTCCTTACGTCTTCTCCTACATGTTTAATCCAGTGAATAATACAAATACTTCTGGCCCTTATCCGTTGTCGGATCGTTCTGGTAGGCCGCATCGGCCCGGTCCCCAATCTCAAACAGCTTCTTGCGCGCCGCAGCATCTTTTGGCAGCACAATGAGCATCGCTTCCCCGTATTGAATCCCCTCGTGCTCCTCGATATCTGCCATCAGCACCTGTGTGGCTCCGGCAATGTAGAAATCCTCCACGAACTGCGCCACTTGCTTCGGGTCGGCCTTGAAAAACACGTGCTTGGGTTGTTTCATCCATTGCCGCGCTTCGGCCGTTTTTCCAGCGGAAGCCAGGACCTCGTCCCCATGTTTGTCCACTCTCGCTTCAAGCGAGCCTTTCCCCTGCTCATCCGAATCATCCCTCGAAGCCGCAGTTGACTGCTGCTTGCTGCACCCGCCGCAAATGGCGAGCGAGATTAGAATCAAACACAGAAGGAGGCACTTGGTCATAAGCTTTTTCCTAAAGCTATGAAAGCAACCGGCTCCAGTCAATTTCACATCCCCGTTTTACCGTTTTAACCTTCCAACGTTTTAACGTTTTTTCATCCGTGGTTAAAAACCAAATCACCCTAGCCGTCTTCAGCCACTTCGATTAAAATTCACATCAGTGACCGAAACATTACCGAAACCGGAAGTAATCATCACCCACGAGAGCGACCTCGATGGGTTGATCGCCGGCGTGTTGCTCCAGCGCTTGGCCCGAAAACTCTTCGGCGAAGATGTTCGCCTTGAAGCGTATCACTATAACAACTGGCGACAGCGCGAGCTGCGCGAGCGCTCCGGCTGGATCACCGATTTCGGTTTCGACGCCCGAATGGATAAACCTAACTGGGTCGTCATTGACCACCACGCGAATGAGACCCCGCCCAAGTCGGCGCTTTTCATCCATGATCTCAAGAAATCCGCCGGCCAACTTTGCTACGAGCTTTGTTGCAAAAACGGTTTAGGCTCACCAATGCTCGATCGGCTCGTGCATTTGAACACGGTTGCCGATCTTTTCCTCGAAACCGACCCCGATTTTACACTGGCCAGCGACTACGCAAACCTTGTCAAAATCTACCAGTTTTGGAACCTCTACAGCCTCCTCGACGGGGAGATAGAAAAGCTCCTGGATCACCCGCTTCTCGAAGTGATGGAAGTCAAACGCCGCGTCGAAGACCCTCTGGGGCTGGCCTGGAGCCGGAACAATGTGCTCGAAATCAGCCCCACCGTGGGCTTTGTGGATACCGTCATTGGCAATAACAATCTGATCGTCCATCAACTGCTTGAGCCAGGCGCCTCGAAGTATCCCGTGCTCCTGACACTCTTTCGCCGCGCAAACGGAGTCATGATTGTCAGCCTGCGCAGCCGCAACGGCGAGGCTTTGAAAGTAGCCGAGAAACTCCAGGGCGGCGGCCACGCCAACGCGAGCGGCGCCACCCTGCCGCGCTCAGTTAAAGCCATTCCCGATGCCGTTAATTACTTGCGACAGATCCTCAATCCGAAAAAGGAGGAGCCGCTCAACAGCCTCGAGAATCTGTTTGCTTCTATCGAGAATAAGAGGTGAAACGTGAAACGTGAAACGTGAAACGTTGTGCTGAAACGTGAAACGTGAAACGTGAAGCGGGCGGCTAACCCATAATTGTAGCAGTCCGAGATAACAAGACTCTATATGAATCTGGATTTAGGATTTAGGATTGCGGGCGTCGGATTTTGCAATAACAAACGGAGTGGAAGCGGTTCTGATAATTAGTGTTCATCGTGTCCATTCGTGGTTCCCGTTTCCTAATCGAAACACGCGCCCATCTGGGTTCACGTTTCACGTTTCACGTTTCACTCGCCTGCATTACCAACGTTTCACCCGTGTCCTCAGATTTTGTACGTTGCATACCTTCCACGCGTTTCCTACTATCGCGCGCGGTTATGCCGCCGACCCAATCGACTCCTGCTGCCTCCGTTGCGCGTATCGATGGGCGCGCGCCTGACCAGCTTCGGCAGGTGCGGTTCCAGAACGACATTGCGCCCTATGCCACCGGCTCGACTCTCATTGAATGGGGCAATACCAGGGTGATTTGCGGCGTGACACTTGAAGAAGTCGTGCCGCGCTGGATGAAGGAGCAGAACGTCACGGGAGGCTGGATCACGGCTGAATACTCAATGCTCCCGTACTCCACGCTGCAACGCAAAACTCGCGATATTACCAAAGGCAAAATTGATGGGCGCTCCCAGGAAATCCAGCGTCTAATTGGGCGCGCCATGCGCGCAACCATTGACCTCGAAAAACTTGGGTCCCGCACCATCTGGGTGGATTGTGACGTGCTCCAGGCCGATGGCGGCACGCGAACCGCTGCGATCACCGGCGCCTACGTAGCCCTCTGCCTGGCCGTCCGCAAGCTGATGGCCGAGGGCAAACTTCGGGAGGACCCGATGCTCAATGCCGTGGCGGCCGTGAGCGTGGGCATCGTCGAAAAACAATGCCTGCTCGATCTCTGCTACACCGAGGATGCTGCAGCCTCAGTGGACCTGAATCTGGTCATGAACTCCGCGGGTGAGTTTATTGAACTACAAGGCACGGGCGAGGAAGCCACTTTCAGTGAGGCCCAACTCGGGGAGATGCTCGCGTTCGGAAAAGCTGGCATTAACGAACTCCTCGAGGCGCAGCAAAGGGCGTTGGGGGATTAGTCCCGAGTCCAAAGTCCAAAGTCCAAAGTCCAAAGCGTGAAACACACTCTTTGGCAATTTGATGTCTGCACTACACCGGGATCTGAGGAGAAACTCGCTGAAGTTCTTGAAACCATTTTTGGCGAACCCGCCGTTTCTTACACCGACTACGAGTCGCAAAAGAGCACGGTGTCCGTTTACTTCAAAGAAAAGCCTGATTGGTCTCACGCCCAACGTTTGAGGCTGCACGAGACTCTAAAATGCGGTGTAACCGCCCGAAACGTACCCCGTTTCAAACTCAGAAGACTTCCTGCCCAAAATTGGGCCGAGTCGTGGAAGAAACACTTCAAACCGCGCGAAATCGGTTCGAAGCTTCTGATTAAACCGAGCTGGAGCCGGCGGCGGCCTCGCAATGGCCAGGCGGTCATCGCCTTGGATCCGGGATTGAGCTTCGGCACCGGACAACATCCTACCACTTTGTTTTGCCTCAAAGAACTGGCCGCACGGCGCGATCCAAATCAACCTCAATCGTTTTTGGACATCGGCACCGGGTCCGGCATTCTCGCAATCGCCGCCGCTAAGCTGGGTTATGCTCTCGTACACGCCTTGGATACTGATGCCGAGGCGATCAAAGTCGCGCGTACTAATGCCCGCAAAAACCGAGTGTTGCAGAAGATTGAGTTCTCCGAACAGGATCTCGCCAGGTTATCCGGGCGCTCAGCTCGAACTTTTTCGATCGTCTGCGCCAATCTGATTTCCAATCTCCTGCTGGCCGAACGCGGCCGCATTGCAGCCCAAGTCCAGCCGGGAGGAATCCTCGTTTTGGCAGGAATTCTGGCGTGCGAATTCGCGACCGTCCAGGCTGCTTACGAAGCTGTGGGTATGAAACTCCAAACCAGCCGCACTCAGAAGGAATGGCGCTCCGGAAGCTTCATTCGCGTGATTGGCGGTTAGCCGTGGGCTGGAAGCCCACGGCTACTTTCGTGCTGCCGCTACGCGGCGCAGACAATGTTGCAAGGGGCTGACAATGTCAACAGGACGCCGCGTGAGGGCACGCGGCCTACAGGTCGAGGCCGCTGCTCCTGTAGGCCGGGTGCCCTCACCCGGCGTTCCCCTTGTAGGGAATGCGCCGCACTCAAACGCTTCGCGAGTTCGTTGGCGCGTCCATGCGAAGCTTTTGGAGTGCGCGACATTCCCGCGCTTTGTTTTTCGGACGCGCTAAACGCGTACACAGTTTTCAACGCTGGGGACGACCCGCGCCCGAACAGCTCTTGTACTCACGACCAGCGTCTTTGGGGAGCGCTGGCAAGGTTCATGGGATCGCCTACGGGCACAGGACACGATAGTACCGCTGCAGACTGCTGGCTGGAACCGTGTAGGGCGACATGGCGCCGGCCACGTTGACCCACGGCTGGAACGTCCATGTGCCATTGGACTGCTGAACGAGGCCATTGGATTGTTGGAGGATGCCGCCGTCGAGCCACGTAATCGTGACCTGGCCGATGCCAGGGCCAGGCTTGATCGAGATGGTGGCTCCGGGTGCGATCAAGATGACCGGGAAGGTGCAGGTGGCGGCAGTGCCGCAGATGTTTGTCGCCACAACCGTGACGGTGTTGGTGGTGCCCAGTTGAAAGGAACTGCCAGAGGGCGGTGTTGAGACAGCCGTGACCGAGCTGCAGAGGTCGGTGGCAGTGATGGACCAGGTCACGATGACGTTGTTGCTGCACGTGACGATCGTGATGTTGGTCGGGCAGGTGATCACTGGGGGCGGGACACCCAGGACGGTGATAGTCCGGACGCAAGTGTTCGTCATGTTGCAGCAGAGGTCAACGGCTCGCCAGGTCTGGGAGATGATTTCGGTGCAACTGTTGCTGGCACCGAGGCTGCCGGCAGTTGTGGAGCTGACGAGGCTGACAACGACATTGGTGCAGCACGGGTCAATGTAGGCCGGCCGATTGGTCGGGATCGGGGAGCCGCAGTTGATGGTCAGGTTGCTGCACAGGAGGGTGGGCGCAGATGGCAGCACAGTGACGAGCTGTGTGCACGTGATGCTGTTGCTGCAGCAATCCTGGGCGCGCCAAACGCCCTGCCAGACTTGCGGGCAAGGGCCGCTAATCAGGTTGGAGCTGATAAGCTGAACGATCAGGCTGTTGTTGGGCGGCGGTATGACAACATTCTGGCCGGCAACGGAAAGGATGTGGCTGGATGGATCCAGGTCCACGGTGTTGAGGCCGCCGGCGGAGAGGAAGATGGCATGCGAGGCGTTGCCATTGATATCCGAATTGACCAGGCCGAGTGAAGCTCCGAAGGGTGTCACAGTGTTGCCAGTTTCGGGCTGGTTGAGCGCGGCGGAGGTGGTGACGATGGGCACGAAGTTGTACCAACCACCGTTGGGAGTAAGCCCAGCGCCGCCATCGGCTTCAGCCATGGCATAGAGGCCGCCACCGCTGTTGACGAAGTTGGCAATGTCGGCGGCACGGCTGTTGAGGATATCCAGCTCGGCCTGGGTCAGAATGCCGCCATAGTCCGAGGCCACTACGATACCGGCGTAGGTCGAGCCCAACAGGTTCAGCTTGGCGTTAAGGGTCGTCGCATCGGCTCGATCAAAATCCACGTTGACGGCATAGCCGCTGTCAATGATACCAATGACGCCGTCAATATGGCCCGAGGGCGGAGTGATGGACGATTCGACGAACAGGAATTTGTGCAAGCCATACACGTTGACGTAAGGATTATTCATGATGTAGCTGATGGCGGCCTGGTTGATATGCTGCGCCCCGGTGAAGTTGTTGCCAGTGTTTCCGGAATTGGCATGGAAGTCCGGATCGTGTCCAGTCAAATAGATCCGGCCGCCATTCCCATTGCCCACAACATAAACCTGACTGTTGCTGCAGCACGGGGCAAAGACGCTCGGCACATCGAATGACCAGGCCGTTCCGCAATTGACGGTCTTGTTGCTCGAGCAGCCGATAATGGGCGGGGTGGTATCCACCACGGTGACCTTCTGGCTGCAAGTAGCGATGTTGCTGCAGCAATCGGTGGCCATCCAGGTCCGCGTGGCGTCGAAGGTTTTGCCGCAATGACCGGCGAAATTGGTCACGGTGCTGATGACGGTAATCGTCACGTTGGGCGGCGGCAACAGGACTTTGCGTCCGGCGACTGAGAGCATGTCACCGGAAGCGTCCAGGTCCACGGCGTTGAGGCCGGCGGCGGACGTGAAGATGGCGTGCGAGTAGTTGCCGTTCACATCCGAATTGACCAGGCCGAGTGATGCTCCGAAGGCAGTCACGGAGTTGCCGGTCTCGGTTTGGTTAAAGGAGGTGGAGATGGTGACGACGGGCACGAACTTATACCAACCGCCGTTAGGAGTGAGATGAGCGCCGTTATCGCTCTCGGAGATCGCGTAGAGGCCGCCACCGCTGTTGACGAAGTTGGCGATGTCGTTAGCGCGGGCGTTGAGGATATCCAATTCGGCCTGGGTCAGGATGCCGCCGAAGTCGGAGGCCACGACGATGCCGCCGTAGGTCGTCCCTAGCTGGTTCAGGGCAGCGTTGAGGCCGGAGGCATCCACGCGGTCGAAGTCAGTTCCCTGGACATAGCCGCTGGCGATGATGCCGTTGACTCCATCAGTATGGCCTGAAGGCGGGGTGATGGAGGCTTCGACAAACAGGAATTTCTTGTTCCAATAGGGGTTGAACGCCGGATCCATGATGAAGGCGATGGCGCGCTTGTTGATGTCCTGCGCCCCGACCTTGTTGCCGCCGATGTAGGCATGGAAGTCCGGGTCATGGCCGGTGAGGAATATGGAGCCGCCGACGTTGGTGGAGTTCGCCACGACGTTCGAGCAGCACGGAGCGAAGGCGGTGGGCGGATCAAACATCCAGGCGCTGCCACATTCAACGGTCTTGTTGCTGGAGCAGGTGATGGTAGGCGGGTTTGTATTGATGACGGTCACAACCTGGCTGCAAAGGTTGCTGTTGCCGCAACAATCCATATAGAGCCAGGTGCGCGTGACCGTGATCGGGCATGGGCCGTTGGTCACGGTGCTGATGGGTGTGGCGGCCAGGTTGGTGCCGCAGCACGGATCGTTGACCACCGGCGGGTTAAAGGACCACGATTGTCCGCAAACGACAGTCTTGGGAGAAGCGCAGGTGAGTTCGGGTGTCTTGCACTTGCCCGCGGCGCCGGCCTGGTAAATGGTGTTGATCTGGCTGGCTGACAAGGCGCGGTTGAAGATCTCGACTTCGTCAATGCTGCCGTTCCAGTTGTTGGGCGGCGAGTTGTAGATTCCGCCGATAACCAGCGGATACGGACTAGCATACGGCGAAACTGTTTGCGGCGCGCTGCTTACCGCGGCCCCGTTCGCATACAACGTCAGGTTGGTTCCATCTGCGACCAATGCGATGTGATACCAGGTTCCGAGCTGGGTCAGGAATGGGCCATACACTTCGCTTGAGACTGAGAAGTTGCCAACCAATCCCCAAAGCTGATTACTGCCGGTGACCCCTAGCCCGTACGCGCTCGTGGGGTCGTAGCCGCTACTGTTGCCCTTCCAGACGACGGGCCAACCGTTGCCCGGGTTAGGGTTGACGCTGTTAAATCGGACCCAGGCGTCAATAGTGACCGGGCCGGTGATGTTCAAGGTTGAGGTTGACGAAGGGGGCACTTGAACCCAACTGTTGTTGCCGTCGAAGGTGAAGGCCTGGCCGACTTCACCCGGCCCATACCCTGCGTTTCCTTGCAGGGTGCCATTGTTGCCCCCGGCGATGTCCAGCGTGTTGCCGTCTCCGGGCCACCAGGCAACCATGCCGGCGGGCGGCGGCACACAGTGCAGGACGGTGACCGTTTGCATGCAGATGGCGGTGTTGGTGCAGCAGTCGGTTATCTTCCAGGTGCGCGTGTATTCGGTGGCGCAAGGAACGGTCAGTTTGTTAGTCAGAGTGTTGATGACCGTGATGGTGAGATTGGTGCAGCAGGAGCCGGCAGCCTGTGGCAGATCGAACGTCCAGGCCGTGCCGCAGGGCACGGTCTTATTGGTCGGGCAATTGACCGCCGCAGTGGGCGCCAGGAATGGCGAGCCAAGGATGCTTCCAGAGAAGTCGCTGAAGCCGCCTGTGTTCTTGAGCTGAGTAAGTGTGCGAGCCGGGACGAACTGGAAGGTCATATCTATGGAGCCAGAGGCGGACGCCACCAGAGACTGCAAGTCCAGACTGGAGCCGCCGTACGCGATGCCGGTGAGATTGACGACTCCGTTGAGGTTCAGCACGCCGCTGGTTCCAAGCGTGGCAATGTCCACCCATTGGACGGTGCCCGTCAGTTCATTGACGCCGTCGCTAATGTGTATGACGCAACTGCCGGTCACGGGCGCCGATTGCATGGCGCCGTTAATTGTGATCGTGCCGATGCTAAATGCGCTCGAAGAGGTGAAATAACCGTTGAACCCAAGCGAATCACCGGCGCCGTTGGATACGTCGTCAATCTGGAATTGGAAACCGCTGGCGTTGCCGACGAAAGTGAAGCCACCGCCGGCGAAGTTAATGCCCGCGTCAGGCAACGTGGAATAATCGAGCATAATCCCCGGGTTCAACACCGGCGGCCCGCTCTTGACCGCGGTCACAAACTGAGTGCAAACCATCAGGTTGCTGCAACAATCCATTCCTTGCCAGACGCCCTCATAAACGGACCGGCACGGGTTGCTCACCAGGGTATTGGAACTGACCAACGTGAAGACCACGTTGGAGCAGCAAGACTGGGTGCCGAGAGTTGGACGGTCGAAGGTCCAATTGGTCGGACAATAAACCGTCTTGTCCGGAGCGCAGACGAAGCTGCAAGTGTTGGTGCAGCACGGCGCAATGGTGACATTGTCCAGGTAATAGGAGACGTCGGTGGGATCGAGCTCGGCCTCGAACGAGATCGTCTGGCACGAGTTAGTTGCAACGAAGCTGGCCGAGTATTGGTGCCAGGACGTGTCGTCTGAATCGCCGTCGTAAGAATAGATCAGATTGCCATCCACGAAGACACCGAACGAAGGCAGGCCTTGCGGGTTGCTCAGGTACGCCTGGATCTTGGTTTGCCAGCGGATTTTGTAGCACTGGCCTGTGCTCAGGCAGCAGATGGTTTGCGAGATGGTCGGGTTTTGGCCCTGGCTGCCGACCTCGTTGAGCAGGAAACAAGCGCCCGGATTGCCACCCGTGGCCTGCCAGCCGGTTGGCGGTCCAATTAAGTCCGAGGTTGTCCAACCGCCACCCGTCCCGTTCGATGGGACAGCGGTGGAGAAGTCTCCGTTTTGGAAGGAGGCGGGTATGGGGTTCACCGTCACCGTAAAGCTGCACGTAGCCGAGTTGCTGTTGCAGTCTGTTGCGGTGCAGATAACAGTGGTAACCGTGCCCGGGGCGAAATAGCTGCCCGAAGGCGGATTGTAGGTGATGTGCACATTGGTGCCGCAGCAGAGGTCGCTGGCTGAGGCGGAGTAGAACTCCTGGATGTTCGTACAAGAAGTGACGACGATGTTGCTCGGACATGTAATCGTGGGCGGCAGGTCGTCCACCACCGTGACCGTGAAGGAGCAATTGGTCCAGTTGTACTGAGCATCGTAGGCGGTACAGTTGACGGTCGTTGTGCCAATCGTGAAGAAGTGCTTCGGAGGCGGATAGCAGGTGATATGGACCGGATTGGTAGTGCACGAACTGGAGGCACTTACATTAAAGTCAACAAAGGCCCCACCGTAGCCCGTGCACTCGGTGACGATGTTGGAGGGGCAGAGGATATGCACGCAGTTGCTGCTGGCATGACAGTTGCCGAAATTGAGCCCGTTGATCTGTTGCAAGTTGCCCAGGCTAACCGTGTAGGAGCCGCCCGGAGGGGCCGACTGCGTCCAGCCCGATTGTGGCACTTCGGTGACGGTATAGGTGCCAGGGACTAGATTGGTGAAGTAGTAATAGCCATTGACATCTGTTACGGCCGACTGAGTGGTCGCGCCGCCGGACATCTGGATGGTCCAGCCTGCCAGGCCGGGTTCCCCTGGGTCCTGGACGCCGTTGCAGTTCATGTCGAAGAACTTCCGGCCCGAAAGACCTGAACCGATTGGGCAACAGGGCGAGCCCGCCGGAATGATCCCGCTGCCGGTGAGGCTGACCGAGGCGTTCAGGCCCATGGCAATCTCGAAGATATTGGTGACATAGACCGTCAGCACGTTCTGGCCCCCCAGCACAAACCAACCCGC